>CAJMPK010000162.1 GCA_905215205.1 uncultured bacterium
TTCTCAGATATTTATGCGTGGGGTCGGTGGAGACGATGGTGGTAAAGATGTTCGCTATTATTGCTTCGATTTGGTAAATAGTGGACATATGTACCGTATGTAGGCTCACTGTGCGATAATTTGCGCAGTAATGAGTAAGGAGCCTCATATGAGTGATTTTGTCCTGACCTGTGAATCTGCCGCCGACCGAACTCGGGAGTTCTTTGAATCGCGCAATATTCCCGTCGCGTATTTTCATTACGAGATCGACGATGTTGTCTATACGGACGATCTGTATCAGTCGATTGCGCCGGACAAGTTTTTTGCCCAGATAGCTGCGGGCGCTATGCCCAAGACGTCTCAGGTGAGCGTGGGTGAGTACGAGGAGTTTTGGGAGCCGTTTGTTGCCGAGGGTAAAGACGTGCTGCAACTGACGTTGTCGTCGGGTATTTCGGGCACGTATGGATCGGCCTGCGTTGCGGCGCAGATGCTCGCGGATCGCTATCCCCAGGGCGGAAAGGTGCGCGTCATCGATTCGCTGGCGGCGTCTTCGGGCTTTGGCCTGTTGCTGGAATATGCCGCCGACGTGCGCGATAGCGGGGCTTCACTCGACGAGACGGCTTCCTGGATCGAGGAGCACAAACTCAACCTGCACCACTGGTTCTTCTCGACCGATCTGTCGAGCTACCTACGAGGCGGTCGCATTTCGGCTGCGAGTGCGATCATCGGCACGGCGCTTAAGATTTGCCCGCTTATGACGGTCGATTGCGATGGCAAGCTGTCGCCACGTGAGAAGATTCGCACTAAGAAGCGCGCGATTTCCGAGATGGCCAAGACCGTGATGGCGCATCTGCAGGACGGCACGAACTATTCGGGCAAGTGCATCATGTCGCACTCGGCGTGCCGCGAGGATGCCGAGGCAGTTGCGGCGCTGATTGAGGAACAGGTTCCGCAGCTTAAAGGCAAGATTGAGATCAATGACATCGGTACTCTGATTGGCTCGCATACCGGACCTGGTACGGTGGCGCTCTTCTTTATGGGCGACAAGCGCGTGGATTAATTTGCCCCATCACATCGCTGCATGATTGTTCAAACGAAAACGGCCCGCCTCACGTTTGTGGGGCGGGCCAAGATGTTTTACTAGCGTTTCTTTCCGCGGAAGAAGAAGCCGTGCAGTGACGGCTTGAGGCCGCGGTTGGCGCGATGCTCCTCGACGCGCTCGTGGATCGAAGCGACGCGCTCGATGACTTCGTCGGGAATCGGCACGTCGGGATTCATGTTCTCGACTTGGCTGACCTCGGCGGCGGCGACCTGGTCGATAATGGGCACGTCGTCGCGCGAGATGACAGGTGTGGCGTCTTCCTTCATCTTGCGATAGCGCTGCATCATGTCGGTCTGTAGCTGCTGGGCCGAAGGCGGCGTCCAGATGATGGCGTTGGCGCCGGCGGCGATGGTTTCGCGGATGCTCTCGGGCGTCTTGCCACCCGGTGCGATGAGCGGCAGGTTGGGATAGTGCTCGCGCAGTTCACGCAGGACCTGGGGCGTGTTCTTGCCGGCGGCGATGTTGAGAATCTTGGCGCCGGCGCGTACCTTGGCGTGGGCATCTTCGTCGCAGCGAACGACCGTGGCGATGACGGGGATGTCGGCGATGTTGGTGATGTGCTCGACCATCTCGGCAGTAGCGGGGGAGTTGACCACGCAGCCCGCCGCGCCCTGCATCTCGGAGACGGCTGCCATCTGCACGGAGCGCTTACCGGTGGTGGTGCCACCGCCCACGCCTACAAAGACCGGGCACTCGGCGACGGTCAGCAGCGCTTGTGTAATGGCGGGCTGCGGCGTGAAAGGGTAGACCGCAAAGACGGCATCGGCGTTGGAGTTGCGGATAACCGCGACATCGGTGGTGTAAATGAGTGACTTGATACGGCGGCCAAAGAGCGTGAAGCCGCTGGCCTCCTCGATCTCGTCGGGCATGCGGAGGGCCGCCTTGCGCAGGCGTCCGTCGATGGGCAGGGGCTCCATAGGGAGCAGGCCGTTGGGCGTGACGGCTACCTGGGGCTCGGTGAACTCGTCTGCGAGCTCGACCTCGGAGAAATCGACCGAGGCTACGATGCCCTCGTGAACCTCGGCGGGCACATCGATGGGAGCTTGGTCGTTTGCCGCGGCAGGCGTGTCGAAGGAGCTGGTGCCGACGAAGGCGTCGACGCGCTCATTTAGATCGTTGAGGGTATCCATGGAGGCTCGATTCTATGCGATGGTGGCCGGCGCGATGCAGCCGGAATTGCGAATGCTAAATCGTTTGACGAGTTGATTTTTCCCCGCCGCGCCATCCGTTAGACCGAAGGGCCGGTGAACGTGAAGGAGCTGTGGTGGCGGGAATCGAGGTGCTATCTTGAATGTCCCGTATACAAAAGAGAGGTGACGCGGTATGGAATTTTCGGCAATGTTGGGCTCGATTGGCCTATGCATGGGCGCAATCGTTGCCGCCGCGGTCATCTACTTTGTTGTCACGGCCATTAAAGGCAAAAAGGCCGAGCGCAAGGAGCGTGAAGCGCTTGCGCGGCATAAGGACCAGCAGGACAGGCGCGCACGGCGATAGCTTGTTGAGTTTTGGATCCGTGTGCTAGCTGCGTTTTCGGACCAGGGCGATATAGAAACCCTCAAAGTCGCGACTGGGCGGAATGGTCAGTGTGCCGGGCATGCCGTTGGCAATGGCCGAGACGTGGCCCGCGGCAATGGCCTCGGTAAGGGCGTTGCACTCGATATGCGGCTTGTCGCCGGCATCCTGGGCGCGACGCGCTTCGCTTTCGCTCGGCGTGCCGTCGAGGGGGACAAGCTCGCAGTCCATGTGCTTGTCGAGGGCCTCTTGCAGGGCGTCCTCGTTTTCCTGCGGTAAGATCGAACAAGTCGAATAGACGAGCGTGCCGCCCGGTTTGAGGGCACCCATGGCACGGTCCAGAAGCGCGCGCTGCGAGCGGGCGCACTTGACGAGCAGCTGCTCGGTCAGGCCGCGCAGGCTTTTCTCGTTGCTGCTGATGACGGTGCCCGTGCCGGTGCAGGGAGCGTCGAGCAGGATGCGGTCAAAGCGGAAGAACTCGTCGAGCTCGCGTGCGTCGATGCGCATGACGGGCACGTTTTTGGCACCCTGGCGGCCCAAGTTGGCCTCGAGCTTTTCGGCGCGGGGAACGCTCATCTCGCAGGCGGTGAGGTGTGCCTGGCCCTGGGTGAGGGCGGCGATCTGCGTCGTCTTTCCACCGGGGGCTGCGCACATGTCCAGGATGTCCTCGCCAGCCTGAGCGCCCAACACCAAAGGCGGCATCATGGATGACAGGCTCTGCAGGTAGATCTTGCCGTCACGGTAGATGTCGAGGTCCCACAGATCGGAAACCTGGGCCTCGGGCAGGATGAACGCGTCCGGGTACCAGGCGACGGGGTTGTGGGCGATGCCGGCGGCATCGAGCGCCGCAGTGATGTCCTCGGCGGTCGCCTTGAGCGTGTTGGCGCGCAGCGTGACCGGGCGCGTGGCTGCGGCGCCAAAGCCCTCGATCATGAGCTCGGCATCGGCGGGAGTATAGGCGCCGGCGACCGTGTCGACCATAAAGCGCGGCAGGTCGGCGGCGGAGTGTTGGGCGGCAAGCTGGTCGGAAAGCTCGGTGGCGGCAAACTGCCTAAGCTTGAGCTCGGGCTTAACCTGCTTTTTCTGCTTACGACGACGCGGCTTGGACATCCGTCTTTCCTTCCCATTCCATTAAAAGTAGTCAATTTGGGACGGGGCTATTTTAGCTGCCCGTCCG
>CAJMPK010000163.1 GCA_905215205.1 uncultured bacterium
CGACACGCATAAAAAGCCTCCCATTTCTCATGTCCAAGAAATGGGAGGCAGTTCATAATGGCAGCGGGGCTCTTTAAGCTATGAGCGATATCGCTTAGAGCTTGATGTCGATGTCGACGCCAGCGGGGAGGTCGAGACGCATGAGCGAATCAACGGTGCCCGAGGTGGGGTCGAGGATGTCGATGAGGCGCTTGTGGGTGCGCATCTCGAACTGCTCACGGGAGTCCTTGTTCACGTGCGGCGAGCGGATAACCGTGTACAGGTTGCGCTCGGTGGGCAGGGGGACAGGACCGGAAACGCGAGCGCCGGTCTTCTGAGCGGTCTCGACGATGAGCTTCGCGGACTGATCGACGACCTCGTGATCATAGCCCTTGAGGCGAATGCGGATCTTCTGGGTAGCCAACTTAAACCTCCAAAGAGTGCGAGAGATGCTCTCGCGGATTACGTAACAGGGAGCTCGAACTTAGGCGTTCTTGCTCATGACCTCGTCCACGATGGACTTGGGCGCAGGCTCATAAGAGTCGAACTGCATCGTGTAGGATGCACGGCCCTGGGTCTGGGAGCGAAGGTCGGTAGCGTAACCGAACATCTCGCCCAGCGGCACCTTGGCACGGATGAGCTTGCTGTTCCTGCGATCCTCCATGCCCTCGATCTTGCCGCGGCGACCGGAGAGGTTGCCCATAACGTCGCCCATGTACTGCTCGGGGGTCTCGACCTCGACAGCCATGATCGGCTCGAGCAGCTGCGGATCGGACTTCTTGAGGGCGTCCTTGATAGCCATGGAACCGGCGATCTTGAAGGCGGCCTCGGAGGAGTCGACCTCGTGGTAAGAACCGTCGAACAGGGTGACCTTAACGTCGAGGACCGGGAAGCCGGCGATAACACCGGTGTTCAGGGCCTCCTGGATGCCCTTGTCGATGGACGGGATGTACTCCTTGGGCACTACGCCGCCGACGATAGCGTTGACGAACTCGTAGCCGAAGCCCTCCTCCATCTTCTCAAGCTTGATGACGGCGTGGCCGTACTGACCGCGACCGCCGGACTGACGGACGAACTTGCCCTCAGCCTTCTCGACGTCGTGACCAGCGGTCTCGCGGTAGGCAACCTGGGGCTTACCAACGTTAGCGTCAACCTTGAACTCGCGGAGCAGACGGTCGACGATGATCTCGAGGTGCAGCTCGCCCATGCCGGCGATGATGGTCTGGCCGGTCTCGTGGTTGGTGGATACCTGGAAGGTCGGGTCCTCCTCGGCGAGCTTGGTCAGAGCCAGGGACATCTTGTCCTGCTCGGCCTTGGTCTTGGGCTCGATGGCAACGTCGATAACGGGCTTAGCGAACTCGATCTTCTCGAGGACGATCTCCTTGCCCTCGGCGCACAGGGTGTCACCGGTGGTGGAGTTCTTGAAGCCGACGCAAGCGACGATGTCGCCGGCGGCAGCGTCGTCACGGTCGATACGCTCGGCGGCGTTCATCTCGAGGATGCGGCCGAGGCGCTCGCGCTGACCGTTGGAAGCGTTGACCACGTAGGAGCCGGACTCGGCGCGGCCGGAGTAAACGCGGACGTAGGTGAGCTTACCGACGAACGGGTCGGTCATGATCTTGAAGACCAGGCCGGAGAAGGGCTCGTCGAAGGAAGGATGACGCTGGATCTCCTCGCCGGTGTCCGGATCGGTACCGGTGACGGCCTCGACGTCGAGCGGGCTGGGCAGGTAGTCGACGACAGCGTCGAGCAGCTCCTGAACGCCCTTGTTCTTGTAGGCGGAGCCCACGAAGACGAGGTTGAGCTCGTTGGCCAGAACACCCTTGCGCAGAGCAGCCTTGAGCTCCTCGACGGTGAAGTCCTCCTCCATGAGGATCTTCTCCATGAGCTCGTCGTCAAAGCTGGCAGCAGCGTCGAGGAGCTCCTCGCGCTTGGTGGCAGCGATGTCGGCAAACTCAGCCGGGATCTCGTCCATCGGCTCGGGGTAGGTCATGCCCTTGTCGTCGGCCTTGAAGTCCCATGCAGTCATGGTGACCAGGTCGATGACGCCCCAGAAGTTGTCCTCGGCGCCCATCGGGACCTGAGCGGCCACGGCGTTAGCGTCGAGACGATCCTTCATGGTCTCGATAGCGTTGAAGAAGTCGGCGCCCACGCGGTCATACTTGTTGATGAAGGCGATGCGGGGGACGTTGAAGGTGGAAGCCTGACGCCAAACGGTCTCAGACTGGGGCTGAACGCCGGCAACGGCGTCGAAGACGGCGACAGCGCCATCGAGGACGCGCAGGCAGCGCTCGACCTCGGCGGTGAAGTCAACGTGGCCCGGGGTGTCGATGATCTGGATGCGGTAGTCCTTACCGTCCTTCTTCCAGAAGCACGTGGTAGCAGCGGAGGTAATGGTTACGCCGCGCTCCTGCTCCTGAACCATCCAGTCCATGGTGGCAGCGCCCTCATGGACCTCACCGATCTTGTGGGTCTTACCGGTGTAGTAAAGAATACGCTCGGTCGTGGTGGTCTTACCAGCATCGATGTGGGCCATGATGCCGATGTTACGGGTATCGGAAAGCTTGTACTTAGGCTTAGCCATGTTAGTTCCTTACCTTAACTTACCAACGATAGTGAGAGAACGCGCGGTTGGCCTCGGCCATCTTGAAGACGTCCTCACGCTTCTTGACGGAAGCGCCCAGGCCGTTGGAAGCGTCGAGGATCTCGTTGGCGAGACGCTCGGCCATGGTCTTCTCCTTGCGAGCGCGGGAGAAGTTGACGATCCAGCGGATACCCAGAGCGGTGGAACGACGGGAGTTGACCTCCATCGGGACCTGATAGGTAGCGCCACCGACACGCTTGGGCTTAACCTCGAGCGTGGGCTTGACGTTGTCCATAGCCTTCTTGAAGGTAGCGAGAGCGTCGCCACCCTCGGACTTCTCGGCAACGATCTCGAAAGCGGTGTAAACGATGCGCTCAGCGGTGGCCTTCTTGCCGTCAAGAAGGACCTTGTTGATGAGCTGAGTCACCAGGCGGTTGTTGTAAACGGCGTCAGGCTGAACCTCACGACGATTAGCTGCTGCACGACGCGGCATGTGAAATCTCCTTAAGTGTCTACCGTGCGGCGCTTAGGCGGCACACGGCGAAAGTATCAAAACGTTATCTGGCTTATTTAGCCTTGGGGCGCTTAGCACCGTACTTGGAACGGGCCTGCATACGGTTCTGGACCGAAGCAGCGTCGTAGGCGCCACGGATGACGTGATAACGGACACCAGGGAGGTCACGGACACGACCGCCGCGGACGAGCACGATGGAGTGCTCCTGCAGGTTGTGGCCCTCACCCGGGATGTAAGCAGTAACTTCGATGCCGTTGACGAGGCGAACACGGGCAACCTTACGAAGAGCCGAGTTCGGCTTCTTGGGGCTCGTGGTGAAGACGCGGGTGCACACGCCGCGCTTCTGGGAGTTGTGCTGCAGAGCAGCGTTCTTGGACTTCTTGGGCACGGAACGACGGCCCTGGCGAACCAGCTGGTTAATAGTAGGCAAAGCGTACTCCTTCTCGAATGATTCCAGCTTTCTGTAAAGTGCAACGGCTTGAATCGAGGGGTCAGCATCCCCCTACGAAACACGCAGTTCGATAGGATACGTGCCGTTAGCTGTGCCGTCAACAGACCACGCCACCGGGCGTATCCCAAAATGAGCACATTTCCGCAAAGCCTACACAAAAGGAATCCCCTCCTGTGCGCGGGGGTGGATCCCCGGGCCGGGCGCTCCAGGTTTTA
>CAJMPK010000164.1 GCA_905215205.1 uncultured bacterium
CTGAACGCCGGCGACATCGACCAGTTCCTGGTCCTGACGCGCGAGTCCGGCGCCAGCTCTGCTATGTACCTGCAGAATGTCGTTGCCAAGTTGGGCTCCGAGCAGCCCTCCATGTATGCGCTGGCCCTTGCCGAGCATGTGCTCGACGGCCGCGGCGCCGTCCGCATCCACGGCGGCGGCTTTGGCGGCACCATCCAGGCCTTCGTACCGCTCGACCTGGTCGACACCTTTATCGCCAAGATGAACGGCTGGCTGGGCGAGGGCTCTGCCCGCCACTACGCAATCTCTGACAAGGGGGCTTACGCGGCATGGCTGTAACGACCGACGTGCGCGAAGCTGCGCAGAACCTGATTGAGTACGCCATCCACCGATCCATGATTGGGCAGGACGACCGTATCTGGGCCTACAACACCATTCTTGAGTGCATTGGCGCCACGGGCCCCGTGCTCGACATGGCCTGGGCGCTGCAGACCGAGAAGATTTCGCTTCTGCACCCTGACACACTCCCCGACTTTGACCTTGAGGGCACGCTCGCCGTACTTTCCGAGGCTGCCGTTGCCAACGGCGCCGCCGAGGACACGGCATCGGGCCGCGATCGCATCGCCATGCGCATCATGGGCGTGCTGATGCCGAGGCCTTCGGTTGTAAACGAGGAATTCAACGGCCGCATTGGTGTCAACGAGCCCCGCGCCGCAACCGACTGGTTCTACGGCCTGTGCTGCGACGCCGGCTACGTGCGCCGCGCCGCCATCGCGCGCAATATCAAATGGAGCACCCCCACCAACTGGGGCGACCTCGAGATAACCATCAACCTGTCCAAGCCCGAGAAGGACCCGCGCGATATCGCCGCGGCAGGTGCAGCCAAGAACACGGGCGAGAAGTATCCCGCCTGTCAGCTGTGCATCGAGAACGAGGGCTACCCTGGACGCTCCGCCGCAGCCGACGGCGGTGCCCATCCCGCCCGTCAGAACCTGCGAGTTATCCCTATCCAGCTCGACGGCGAGCGCTGGGGCTTCCAGTACAGCCCGTACGCGTACTTTAACGAGCACTGCATTGCTATGAGCTCCGAGCATCGTCCGATGCACGTCGACCGCAAGGGTCTGACCTGCCTGCTCGATTTTGTGGACCTGTTCCCGCACTACTTTATTGGCTCCAACGCCGACCTGCCCATCGTGGGCGGCTCGATCTTGTCGCACGACCACTTCCAGGGCGGCGCACACGAGTTCCCCATGATGCACGCCGCTGAGGTCTCGCAGTTTAGCGTGCCCGGCTTTGACCAGGTCAGCGGTACCGTGTTGCAGTGGCCGCTCTCGGTGCTGCGACTGCGTTCGCACGACCGCTCCCAGCTGCTCGACGCCGCCGAGAAGATTATCCTTGCCTGGCGCGAGTGGACCGATGAGTCGGTTGGCGTCGTCGCGCACACAGCCGATGGCGTGGCGCACAACACCGTGACGCCCGTCATCCGCCGCGTCGACTCCCGCGGCAATGTCGGCGGCGAAATCTACGAGGCCTATCTGGCGCTTCGCTGCAACATCACGACTGACGAGCATCCGCTGGGCGTATTCCACCCGCATGCCGAGTACCACCACATTAAGAAGGAGAACATCGGCCTGATCGAGGTCATGGGCCTGGCCATTTTGCCGCCACGCCTGGTTCCCGAGCTCGGCGCCGTCCGCGAGCACTTGCTGGCAGCCAAGGTCGATGCCAGCTACGACCTTGCCGGTGCGCTCGAGGGCGACGACCTTTGCCGTAGCCACGCCGCATGGGCCGAGGATGTCTTTGCACGCCGCGCCGATGAACTTACGACCGACAACGCCATCGATATCCTGCACGAGGAGGTGGGCGTGGTGTTTGGCCACGTGCTCGACAACGCCGGCGTCTTTAAATGGGACGAGGCAGGACGCGCCGCCCAGCAGCGCTTTATCGACTCGCTGTAGCACGCGAGCTCGAACGCACGCACTTAACAAATAGCGCCTACACGACCACGGCGCCCGCCGGCAACATCGCCGACGGGCGCCGTTTTCTGATGCAAGGGTAGCTAATTTGCACCAAAACAAGGAGTGTTCCAAACTGCCGGCAGAGAAGGAACGTCCCCAGGTGCCGACCTAAACTCCCACATTATTCGATGGAAAAACGTGGTTCCCTCACACATTATTCGATGGAAAAACGTGGTTTACTCCCACATTTTTCGATGGAAAGACCAAGACGGTCTTATACTAACCATGATCGTTAGGGGGCAGTATGCAGCGACAGCTAATGGACGAACTCATCGCTTGGAAATCTAGGGCAAACCGCAAGCCCCTCCTGCTTAAGGGGGCCCGCCAGACGGGAAAAACCTGGCTTCTCAACGAATTCGCAGGCCAGCAGTATCAAAACGTCATCCGTTTTGACTTTATGCTCGAACCGGGCGCACGTTCGCTGTTCGACGGAAGCCTTGACCCCAAACGCATCATCTCCCAGATAGAGCTCCTGCGCGGCCAGACCATAACGCCGACAGACACGCTCATCATCTTCGACGAAATCCAAGAGGCACCGCGTGGCATCACCTCGCTCAAATACTTCAACGAGCTGGCGCCGGAATACCATATCGTGGCAGCCGGCTCCTATATGGGGCTCGCGCTCCGACGCGAAAACGAGTCGTTCCCCGTCGGCAAGATCGACCAGCTCACCATGCGCCCCATGGGGTTTGTCGAGTTCGTTCGTGCCGTCGACGGCAGCCCGCTCGCCGACGCCGTCCTTGCCGCAGACATGGACCTTCTGGCAAACGTTACCGAAAAGCTCGAGCGCCTGCTCAAGGAATACCTTGTTGTCGGCGGTATGCCCGAAGTTGTCTCCGCTTTCGCCGCCTCCCACGATTTCATCGAGGCCCGAAGGCTTCAGCAGCAAATCATCGAGGCTTACGAATCCGATTTTGGCAAGCATGCGCCAGCCCGCATCGTCGAGCGCATGAGGCTGGTTTGGAAATCCCTTCCCGGCCAGCTCGCAAAGGAGAACAAGAAGTTCGTCTACGGCGCGCTTCGTCCCGGGGCGCGCGCACGCGATTTTGAGGAAAGCCTCCAGTGGCTCATGGACTATGGAATCGTTCATAAGGTACCGCGTGTTTCCGCCCTAAGAGCACCGCTCACAAGCTACGAGGATCTCTCGGGCTTCAAGCTGTTCTGCATCGACACCGGCATCCTCGGAGCACTCTCCGGCCTCTCGCCGGCCATTGTTCTGAACGGGCCCGCTGTTTTTACGGAGTTCAAAGGCTTGCTGACCGAGCAATACGTCGCGCAGGAGCTTTTACTCCAGGACAAAACTCCCGCATATTGGTCATCCTCCTCCGGCAACGCAGAGACTGACTTTGCCATCGACCATGCGGGGACCGTGCTTCCGCTCGAGGTCAAGGCGGCAGAGAATCTCAAAGCAAAGAGCCTGAGGATTGCCTGCGAGAAGTTCAAGCTCGAGCGCTGCGCGAGAACATCGTTAGCGGCATATAGAGACGAGGGCACGCTCGTCAACATTCCGCTCTGGGAGATTGGGCAAATCGACAAGCTGGCATAGGCGCTGTGGAGGGGGGGTGCCCCGTAAGGAGTGTCCCAAACTGCCGGCAAAAAAGGAACGTCCCTATCTGCCGCATTCCCGAAGCAAGGCAACGCCGATGTTTTGGCAACGGCAGACACTATGACCCAATCCGAGGGCACGGAAACGACAGGAGCCCCCGCTCGTGACCGCGGGTCGGGGCTGCGACAA
>CAJMPK010000165.1 GCA_905215205.1 uncultured bacterium
CATGTGCCGCCACGCGGCCGGGACGAACGCGGGTCCAAGATTGTCAAAAAAGCGGTCGGCGCGCAGTGCGCCGACCGCCGATATATGGGGTCTGATGTTTTTGACCGGAGAGGACTACTTACTCGTCGAGGAGATCCTCTGGCATGTCATTGCCGTCACCCAGATCGACTGGGGTCTTTTCGGCATCGACCGCCGCCTCGTCCTCGGTGCCTTCGCCTTCGGGCTTCTCCTTGGCGGCTGTCATGCGGGCTACGGCGCAGATGCGGTCGTTGTCGTCGACGGTCATCATCTTGACGCCCTGGGTGGCACGGCCGGTCTGGCTGATCTCGTCGGTCTTAACGCGAATGACCGTCGCGCCCTCCGTCACGATGAACAGCTCGTGCTGCGGGCCCACCGTCTTCATGGCCGCAAGGTTACCCTTACGCTCGGTCATCTGGATGGTGTAGACACCCTGGCCGCCGCGATTCTGCTCCGGGTAGTCCGCAACCGGCGTGCGCTTGCCGTAGCCGCGCTCGGTGATGACGAACAGATCGCCGTTGCCGTTAGTGACTTCCATGCCCAGAACGCTCACGCCGTCCTTCATGCTAATGCCGCGAACGCCGCTGGTATCGCGGCCGGTGGCGCGCACCTGCTCCTCGGAGAACATAATCGCCTTGCCCGCGGTGGTGGCCAGGATAATCTTGTCGCCCTCGCGCACGCGGCGCACGTTCAGCAGTGCGTCGTCGTCACGCAGGTTGATAGCGATCAGGCCGTCGCGACGGCTGCGGTCATATGCGCTCATCACGGTCTTCTTGACCATGCCACTCTTGGTGGCAAACATCAGGTACTCGTCGGCCGGGAACTCGCGGCAGCTGATGACGCTCGCGATCTTCTCGCCGTCCTCAAAGGGCAGCAGGTTGACGATCGCGGTACCGCGCGCCTGGCGCGTACCCACCGGCAGCTCGTGCACCTTCAGGCGATAGACCTTGCCCTTGCTCGAGAAGAACAGCACGTACTCGTGCGTGGACGCGATGAACATCTCATCGATAACGTCGTCCTCTTTGAGGTTGACGCCCGACACGCCCTTGCCGCCGCGCTTCTGGGCACGGTAGGCAGCCACCGGGATACGCTTAACGTAGCCGGTGTGGGTAATGGTCACGACCATATCCTCGTCGGCGATGAGGTCCTCGACATCCAGGTCCTTCTCAACCTGGCTGATCTCGGTGCGACGCTTGTCGCCGAACTTCTTGGAGATCTCGCGCATCTCTTCCTTGATGACGCCCAGGATCTTCTCCTCATGCGCCAGCAGGTCCTCGTAGTAGGCGATGGCGCGGCGCAGGCCGTCCAACTCTTCTTGGATCTTGTCGCGCTCCAGGCCGGTCAGGCGGCGCAGCTTCATCTCGAGGATGGCCGTGGTCTGCTCGGGCGTAAAGCCAAAGCGCTCAATCAGGCGGCCGCTTGCCTCGGAGTCGGTCTGCGAGGAGCGGATAATGCTGATGACCTCGTCGATATGGTCGAGAGCCATCAAGTAGCCCTCGAGGATATGGGCGCGCGCCTGGGCCTTCTTGAGGTCAAAGCGGGTGCGGCGGGTGACGACGTCGACCTGGTGGTCGATATAGTGTTGCAACATCTCGCGCAGGCTCAGGCATTTGGGAACGCCGTTGACGAGCGCCAGGTTGTTGGCGCCAAAGGTCGTCTGCAGCGAGGTGTACTTATACAGGTTGTTGAGCACGACCTGCGGAATGACGCCCTTCTTGAGCTCGATGACCAGACGGATGCCCTTCTGGTTGGACTCATCGCGCATATCCGAGATGCCCTCGATGCGCTTATCGTTGACGAGCTGGGCGATCTTCTCCTGCAGCGTGCCCTTGTTGACCATGTAGGGAATCTCGGTAAAGACCAAGCGGCTGCGGCCGGTCTTGGTGGACTCCACGTGTGCCTTGGCACGCACGGTAATGGAGCCGCGGCCGGTCTCGTAGCTCTGCCTAATGCCGGCGCTGCCCATGATGATGGCGCCGGTGGGGAAGTCCGGACCGGGCATAATCTGCATAAGCTCGTCGACGGTGGCATCGGGATTGTCGATCAGGTAGCAGGTGGCCTCGATCGCCTCGGTGAGGTTGTGCGGGGCGATGTTGGTGGCCATGCCGACGGCGATGCCCTGGCTGCCGTTGACCAGCAGGTTGGGGAAGCGCGCAGGCAGCGCCACGGGCTCGGCGAGCGATTCGTCGTAGTTTGGCTGCCAGTCGACGGTATCCTTCTGCAAGTCACGCAGCAGTTCCATGGCGGGCTTGGCCAGGCGGCTCTCGGTGTAACGCATGGCTGCCGCGCCGTCGCCGTCGATGTTACCGAAGTTGCCATGACCGTCGATGAGCGGCGTGCGCATGGAGAACCACTGCGCCAGGCGGACCATGGCCTCGTAGACCGCGGAGTCACCGTGCGGGTGGTACTTACCGATAACTTCGCCGACCGTCCAAGCTGACTTCTTGTGCGGGCGGTTGGGGTAGATGCCGCTCTCGTTCATGGCGTACAGAATGCGGCGGTGCACCGGCTTTAGGCCGTCGCGCACGTCCGGCAGTGCGCGCGCCGTGATGACCGACATCGAGTACTCGATGAACGATTGCTTCATCTCGCGGCCGAACTCCGAAATCTGGAGCTGACCGCCGTTGATGTCCTCGCCGGCCGAAGCGCCACGATCGACCGCGCCGAAGCTCTCCTCGAGCTCGGCGTCGTCATCCTCATCCTCTTCATCCTCGGCGTCGGGGTTATAGGAATCCGGATCGCCATCCTCGCCCTGCTCAGCGCGGGCGAGCAGGCGCTTCAGATCATCGGGCATGCCGGCGTCGCCGGCGTCGTCCATACCCTCGTTGTTGTTGATATCGTCTGCCACGTTACCTCCTCATGGTTTGCGTGGTCCATTAGTTCCCTACCACGGAGACGGCTTTTCCAGATGCCGCAGATTCGCTCGAAAGAGGAGGGAAGCGTACTTGGGTACGCGACCGACGATTGAGGGCGAAGGTGCAGTGGCTGGGAAAGCCGAACAGGTTAGGCATCCAAGAAGCGTGCATCATGCGCGTGCTTCTCAATGTACTCGCGGCGATAGCCGACCTCGGAACCCATGAGCTCGCGCACGGCGCGGTCCGCCACCACGGCGTCCTCGATCGACACACGCTGCAGGATGCGGGTCTTGGGGTCCATCGTCGTCGAGGCAAGCTGCTTGGGGTCCATTTCGCCCAGGCCCTTGTAGCGCTGGACGGTATAGCCTTTGCGCTTCTTGGTAATCTTGCCGTCCTTGGCCTTGCCGTCCTCGTCGTTGTCGTCGGGGTTCAGGCCCAGGCTCTGAATGGTGTCGCGCAGAATCTCGTCTTCGGGCTGGCGGCCGTTGGGATACACGTAGTGGATCTTGTTGCGCACCTTAATACCAAAGATGGGCGGGCAAGCAACATAGACATAGCCGGCATCGATCAGCGGGCGCATGTACTTGTAGAAGAACGTCAGAAGCAGGATGCGGATATGCGCACCGTCGACGTCGGCATCGGTCATGATGATGATCTTGTGGTAGCGCGCCTTGCTGATATCGAAGTCGCCACCGTCGCCGGCACTCGTCGTGACGCCGCAGCCGATCGCGGTGATGAGCGACTGGATGGTGTCGCTCGAGAACGCGCGGTGGTCGCCCACGCGCTCGACGTTCAAAATCTTGCCGCGCAGGGGCAGAATCGCCTGGATG
>CAJMPK010000166.1 GCA_905215205.1 uncultured bacterium
AACGGTCAGGTGGCTCAGGACGCTCGTGTAGACGCGCGGCTGCTCGTCGGGATGTACCACGCGCATGCGCTTGGGTTCAAACACCCCGTTGGACGAGTCTTCATTGCGGGCGACCAGCGTCGACCCGTCGTAGCTCGCGTTCTTACCAACCAAAATCGTTGTGCACGGCATGCGCATCCTCCTTGAGCAAAGAAATCAAACGGTACCAGTGTATCGCTTCAGCGCAAAAAGGGCGAAACCGCGACCCCTCGAGACCCCCTCGGGACCCCTGTGTGCAAAAAATGCCAAATATGAGTACTGTCACCAATTTAGTAGTAGCAAATTTTCTTGTAACGAGTGCCGGAAATCCCTATTTGCCCAAAAGCGAGACAGCGTTATTCCCCATAGGTTCAATAAAATGGGCTTCCTAACGATAATGGATATCGCTAGGAAGCCCAAATGTCATAAAACATATGTGACTATCTTGGCAGCAGTACTCATATTTGGCATTTTTTGACCGCGTGGTATATAGCTGACCCCTCAAACAGCCCAAAACACCTATTTCGATGCGCGCTCCGCCGCCTCGATCACGTGCTTGGCGAGAATCGCCGTGGTCACAGCGCCCACGCCGCCCGGCACGGGAGTAATTGCGCCAACGATCGGTTCCGTAGCATCAAAATCGACATCGCCGACCAGCTTGCAAGCGGCCTCGTCCCAATTAATGCCAACATCGATGATCGCCTGGCCCCCACGAACCGCGTCCACACCAATCGTGCGCGCGCGTCCAACGGCCGCAACCACAATATCAGCTGCACGGCACTCGGCAGCCAAGTCGCGCGTATGCGTATGGCACGTCGTCACCGTGGCATTGCGAGCCGTAAGCATGGCGGCAACGGGACGACCAATTACCAGCGACCGACCAACAACCGCGACCTTGGCCCCATCCAGCTCAACGCCGTAATGGTCCAGCAACGCCAACACGGCCTCGGCCGTGCAAGGAGCAAAGCCCTCGCCACGACCCGAAAGCGTGGTGAGCAGCGAGGCCGGTGTCATGGAGTCGACGTCCTTGGCGGGATCGAGCGCCGCGGCAACCGCATCCTCGTCAAGCCCAGCGGGCAACGGACGAAACATCAGGCAGCCATGAACAGCGGGGTCGGCATTGATGTCCTTAATAGCCGCCAGAAGCTCGTCTTGCGAAACATCGGCGGGAAGCAAAACGCGGCGAGCCTCAATGCCAACCTTCTCGCAGCGCTTGAGGGCACCGCGCTCGTAGGATAAATCGTCCTCGCGCTCGCCCACGCGAACGATGGCCAGCGTCGGCACAACGCCGCGCTCGCGCAGGGCGGCGCAACGAGCGGCGAGTTCCTCGGTCAAAGCACGGGCAACGGGAGCCCCTTTGAGCAGCTCTGCCATGGCTACCCCCTCTTCCTGGCGGCGTCGGCGGCACGGCGCGCCAGCGCATCGGCGCGCGGCAGCCACGTATCCAGCATCTCATCGCACGCCGCCTCGAGCTCCTCGGCGCGCGCCCGGTCTTTCATAGATGTGGTGTTCGCAAAGAGCGTCAAGCTCGCGCCCTGCATAGCGGCACGGCAGAACACGGCGCCGCACGCCACATCGGATAGCAGCTGACGCGAACCCTTGTCGGCCATGTCCTCGAGCAGCGCCAGCGCACGCCCGCAGGCATCCATAATGCGATACGGCGGCATAGCGGCCACATGCAGCGCATCCTGAATCGCGGTCGCTCGAGCCGGATCGTCACGCGAAATACCGTACGCCGCGGACACCCGCCCGTAGGCACGAACGTCCTCGGCAACCAACTCGACAAGCTCCTGGGCCAGCTCATCAGCCTGGGCAAACGCGCGCGTCAGATCGTCTGCGCAATCGGCAAGCGCAGGGTTTGTCGCACCGTAGCGGGCAACCATTCCGCACAGCGAGGCGCCCAGCGCGCCCACAAAGGCGCTCGCACTACCGCCGCCGGGAACCGGCTCGCGCGCGGCAAGCGCCTGGGCAAACTCGCGACAGGTTTTATCCATCATCTCTTGGCTCATACGCATGCACCTTCAAGTCATATACATCGGTCGGACGGCGACTGCCTGCCGACTGTATCGATCACATAATGGTGCTAAGTCTAGCCCATAAGCACACGGGCGTCAGCGTACCTGGCCATCGCTGATTTCTATGGCACGCGATAGGCAGCAGCAACGCAAACATGGGACACATGGCCCACCTTTCGAGACTCTCTGGCAGCACAAACCGGGGCATATCTATAAATAAGGAGCCCGTTGGGGCACGGCTGCGCAACGACCACAAACCACGAAAGGAGGCATTAACGTACTCATACAACCCACGCACAAAGACATCCGCCGCAAACGGAAACAACGCCCCAACAACATGCGGCGCCATGATGTCACTAACAGACAAGGAGGACGCCACCATGAAGAAAAAGACCCTATCGATCCTTTCCCTGTGCATCGCCCTCTTTGCCGCGTTTGCCCTTGTCGGCTGCGGCGGGAGCGCGTCGAGCGGGGGCAGCAGCGCCGCCAAGAGCGAGGGCAAGGAAAAGGCCCCCGTCGCCGAAAAGACCGACTTTATCTGGTTCAAGGTCGAGATGCCCGAAGGCGTCGGCGTTAGCGACTCCGCTGGCAAGAACGCAGATAGAATCCAGCTCACCTTCCCCGAAGACGAGAACGGTTCCTCCGACCGCTTCATCCCCGTCTGGAAAAAGGCGATGACGGCTGAGGAGTCCCATGCCGACCAGGCAGAAAAGAAAGGCGATACGTTCCAGTGGGAGGATGGCGGGTCCGTCGAGTACAACGGCAGGACATGGCTCACCGGAACGTACAAGGACAACAGCGGCACCTCAACCATGCTCTTTACCGACGTCGAACCGGGAAGCGTTTACATCCTCATCCCGAACTTCGACCAGCACAAGAAAGAAGCCGAGGCGCTTCTGAACTCCATCGAGTTCCCCGATGACATGAACGAAGCGGTTACCGAGGCACGCGAAGTCGAGATTTCGAGCATCGAGATCAGGTAACGGGACACCCGCACGCGCCTACGCGCACCCGCGCACATGCGCCCCATTAAAACAACGGGCGCCCAACCCGGGGAGGGCCGACAGCACCAGCCCTCCCCTCTTTTGCGCCCGAACATATTGCCACTTAACGGCGCAAATCCGGCCCTCAGAATGGGACACATGGCCCACCCTAGCGAGCCGTCCACGCGTACAGTAAAGACAGGTAATCCATGGGCGGTTACAGATCGAGGAGGACACGACCATGAAAAAGAAGGCCTTTGCGATTCTCACCCTCTGCATCAGTCTCTTTGCCGCAGTTGCCTTGGTGGGTTGCGGTGGCAGCGGCGGCGCTACCGGCAGCGGCGGTGGCGCTAGCGGTGGAGCGGAAAAGCCAGCCGTGGATATGAGGACCGACTTCATTTGGTTTAAGGTCGAGGTTCCCGAGGGCGTCGAGATTACCGACGTTGCCGGCGACACCGCCGACAGGGCCCAGTTTAAGTTCACCGAGAGCGAGTACGCCAGCGATCGCTTCATCCCCGTCTTCGACTCTGACAAGAACGCCGACGAGCTGTTCGACTACGAGGCAAAGTGGAATGCCAGCTTTGAGTGGACCGAGAATGACCCCGTCAAATACAACGGCAAGACCTGGCGCAACGCTTCCTACACGCACTCGGGCGGCGTGACGACCGAGTACTTC
>CAJMPK010000167.1 GCA_905215205.1 uncultured bacterium
CGCCTTTAGACGCGAGCCCGGGGCCCGTGGGTTATACCCTAAGAGCAAACCACCCTTTTTAAGGGTGGTTCTGATTTGTTGAACACATGGTCGCTACGTCCGTGCCCAGTCCAAACGGTCAGCAATCATCTGTGAACGGTATTTGTTCAAAAAAGAACAAAGATAAACAAATAGTTGTTGCAGTTACTGTTCGAATGTGTTCAAATAAACATGAACAGTGAAGAACCGCACATTCAGATGCCCGGACCTGAACGCGATTCAACACTTCCAAACAGAAACTACGCACCTGCGTATCTCTCAAGGAGGATGTCATGAGGGTTGTAATCGCTTCCGATGCCGACGGTATGTCGATGAAGGAGTCCATCAAGGAGATGCTCATCGCCGACGGTCACGAGGTCGTCGACTATTCCGAGACCCCTGCCGCGGACTTTGTCGATTCCGCGACCGCCGTTGCTAAGGACCTGCTGGAGCACAAGGATTCCCAGGGCTTTGCATTCGATAAGTACGGCGTCGGCTCCTATATGGCCGCCGTCAAGATTAAGGGCATGGTCGTCGCCAACATTTCCGACGAGCGTTCCGCTTACATGACCCGCGAGCACAACGGCTCGCGCATGGTCACCATGGGCCCGGGCGTTGTGGGCACCGAGGTCGCCAAGAAGATCGCCCGCGAGTTCCTGCGCGCCCAGTACGCCGGCGGCCGTCACCAGATCCGTGTCGACATGCTCAACAAGATGGCCTAACGAGAGCCACCGAGAACTCGAACTTCTACCTCAACTTGTGAATTCAGACGAAAGGACGTTCTGATGAAGAAGACCATCGCAATCGGTTGCGACCATATCGTTACGGACGAGAAGATCTATCTGGCCGACCGCCTGGAGCAGGCTGGCTACAAGGTGCTCGACTGCGGCACCTACAGCCACACCCGTACGCACTATCCCATCTACGGCAAGGCCGTGGGCGAGGCTGTTGCCAGCGGCAAGGCCGACTTTGGCGTGGCCCTGTGCGGCACCGGCATCGGCATCACCAACGCCGTCAACAAGGTCCCCGGCGCTCGCTGCGCCCTGGTCCGCGACATGACCTCTGCCCTGTATGCCCGTCGCGAGCTCAACGCCAACATCGTGGGCTTTGGTGGCAAGATCACCGGCGAGTTCCTGATGGCCGATATCATGCTTGCCTTCCTGGAGGAGCCCTACGAGAAGACTCCCGAGCACGACGCCCTGATCGCCAAGATCGACGCCTGCAATAAGGCCGATGCCGAGGCTCAGGCTGACCCGCACTTCTTTGACGAGTTCCTCGAGAAGTGGGACCGCGGCGAGTATCACGACTAAGGAGGTTACGCGGTTTTCCAAACCGCGTAACGGGTCGACGCTGCGCGCCGCCCAGGCACCCCATCTCGCCGCTCAAACCGTCGCTCGCGTACATGAAGTACGCGTCGCTCCTCTTTCGCGGCGACCTGGGGCACCTGAGCGCCGCTCGCTGACGTTTGAGTGACCTGTGAGATCGCCCCTGTTGTTGCGAAGTGTTCTGGTACGGCGAGCTGCTCCGATAACACGTTTGCTTGCTTGGCTTGAGTGCTTCGCTCTTGGCTGTACTTGGCGATTTGCAGCTTTTCAATCGACGGCTCGCGTTTCTGTGATGGGGCGCGGGCCGGTTTGCTATCAGCCCCACTGACTTGGCGGGCTGTCGTAAGAAAGGGAAGGCTCCTATGGAGTTTGTTCTTGATAACGGTTCTATCCGCGTGGCACTGAGCACGGCGGGCGGGTCGTTCACTTCTATTGCGGCCAACGGCCGTGAGTACCTGTGGCAGGGTGATCCGGCGGTCTGGTCGGGCCAGGCCCCCATTTGTTTCCCGATCTGCGGTGGCCTTCGTGACGGTCACGCAACGACCATGGGCGGCCGCGAGGTAAAGCTCGCCCGCCACGGCTTTGCGCGCAAACAGGAGTGGAAGCTCGAGGAGCAGAACGACAACATGGTTGCGCTGAGCCTGAGCTCTGCCGACCATGCCGAGTTGCTCGAGCAGTACCCGTATCCGTTTAAGATCGTTGCTCGTTACACGATCGATTCGGAAAAGGTGGCCGTGTCGTACGAGGTGACCAATGAGGGCACCGAGGACATGCCGTTCTTTGTGGGTGGTCACCCTGGCTTTAAGTGCCCGCTTGACGAGGGCGAGTCCTACGACGACTACGAGCTCCGTTTTGAGCAGCGTGAGGCCACCGAGCTCTGTACTGCCGTTCCCTCGACGGGCCTGATTGATGTTGAGCATCGCAGCAAGAACCCGATGGTTGGCCATGACCTGCCGCTGACCCACGAACTCTTTGACTTCGCAGAGACCATCTTTGACGTGCTCGAGAGCCACGTGGTTACGCTTACCAAGAAAACCGAGGACAAGGGCGTGCGCCTGACGTTCCCCGATATGCCATACCTGATTGTGTGGAGCAAGCCCGAGGGCGACTTTGTGGCCGTGGAACCGTGGGGCGGCCTGTCCACCTGCTCCGACGAGGACGATATTCTGGAGCACAAGCGTGGCTGCCTGGTTGCCAAGCCGGGGGAGACCGTCACCCGCGGCTTTGAGATCGAGATCCTTTAACGAGCTATCGTATGTTTGGGGCGGGTTATGCCGCCCCGGAACAGGAGTTCAACATGATTCTGACCGTTACCATGAACCCGTCGATTGATACGCGCTATCAGCTCGACAAGCTGATCATCGACGATGTTAACCGTGTGACACCCGAAAAGACCGCTGGCGGCAAGGGCCTCAACGTGAGTCGCGTGCTGCTGCAGCTGGGTGACGACATGCTCGCGACCGGCCTGCTCGGCGGCCACATGGGTGCCTATATGGCCGAGCTTATGGATGCCGACGGCGTCAAGAACGACTTTGTGCCCATCACCGGTGAGACGCGCATTTGCCTGAATATTCTGCACGAGGGCAATCAGACCGAGCTGCTGGAGAGCGGCCCGCAGATCGCCCCGGCAGAGCTGGAGGCCTTTACGGCCAAGTTCGCCGAGCTCGCTGCTAAGGCTGACGTCGTGACGCTTTCGGGCTCGCTGCCGCGTGGCGTCGATGCCGGCTACTATGCCGAGCTCGTCAAGATCGCCGAGGAGGCGGGCACCAAGGTGCTGCTTGACACCTCGGGTGCATCGCTGGAGGCCGCGCTGGAGTCTGACGCTAAGCCTGAGCTCGTAAAGCCCAACCTGACCGAGATTAACGGCCTGCTGGGTACGTCCTTTACGACCGATGATGTCGATGCCCTGCGCGAGGCGCTCGCCGCCGATGACCGTTTTGCCGGTATCCCCTGGGTTGTCGTTTCGATGGGCGCTGCCGGTTCGGTTGGCTTCCATGAGGGTCGCGCGTTCCGCGCCAAGACGCCCGCGATTGCGGCTGTGAACGCAACGGGTTCCGGCGACTCGACCATCGCCGGCTTTGCACATGCCATTGCTGCTGGCGCCGACGACGTCACGGTGCTCAAGACCGCCAATACCTGCGGCAAACTCAACGCTATGGATCCCAAGACCGGTCACCTGGTCATGGACCGCTGGGACGAGATCTACAACAACGTTGAAGTAACGGAGCTTTAGGGTTACGCGGTTTTACCAAACCGCGTAACGGCTCGACGCTGCGCGGGCCGCATTTGGGCAATCTGACGTTCAACTTCAAGGGCGCGACCAGAAGGTCAGCGCCCTTTCGTTTC
>CAJMPK010000168.1 GCA_905215205.1 uncultured bacterium
GGGCTGGGCGATTCTGTAAAAGTCAATGCGCAGATGCTCAAGGTGCACGCCTATGAGTATTCGTCATGGGCCACGGCGTTCTCGATCAGCACATCGCTCGACTTTTATCGCCTCACGCAGGGTGTGCCAGAGCTGGTATCTGCCCTGCAGACGGGAATGTATGGACAGGGCGATGTTGCCGGGTTGCTCGAGAACGAAATCGTCAACGTGTACGGTGCGGCGCTGGCCGATCTCGCATCGCTCGAGCACAACCTGTTGTTTACCGTTGCCTGCTTGATGGTACTGATGGGCGAGGGCCGCATTGCGGAGCTAGAGGCGTGCGGTGTAAGGCTTTCGATGGTAGACCAGTCCATCTTTGTGCGCGATTATCCGATTTTTGGCGTGGATCCGTCTGATCGCACCTTTAGGTGTTTGGGTGCTAAGGACAATGCGCGCCTGAGGTTGCGAAAGCTTGTTGCCGAGATCCGTCCCGAACTTGTATCGCGGGCTGCTCGCATTTTGATTAAGGCAGGCCGATGCGATTTGGCCATGGACCTGGCCGATGCGTTCTTGGACCGCCGTGTGGTGTTGGAGCTAGCCGGGCAGTATGGGGCCGATCTTGCCCTGACCGGGCATGGAGGGGACATTTGCCGTGCGGCGTCGGCGATGATCAATGCGGAAAAGCAGGAGCAAGAGCCGGCACCCGCCGAGGCACTCGGCGTGTATCTGGCGGCTGTCAGCGTGTGCAATACAAAGCTTGCAAGGTATATGGCGTCCGTTATCGAACGTGCGGGTGATCAGGTGGCGCGCGAACTCGACCCCGCTACCTGGAAAATAGCCCAGGCGCTCACTATCGCCTTTTACGGCGACAATGACCTGGGGCTTCCCGCCAACCCTGTTTTGCAAGAACAGGCATCCTGCGAGGTGCTCGACATGCTGTCCGCGCATATCGAGGTCAAGCGCCACCTAACCGAGCGAGCGGAAGACGGCAATGTTCTCGCGAAGCTCAAGGCGTGCAAAGCCTATGATTGCGAGCTCGACATCGCGGGGATTCTCATACAGGCCGACCATATGCTGGTGGAGCTGTTCGATGGCTCGTTTGCTAAACCCGACGAGAGCGATGACAAGATGGCGCAGATACTCGAGGCGCTCGATATCCGCGGGCTTAAGGCGCCATCCATTTGGCTGCGTATGGTGCTCGCGGCGCGGCGCCTGCTCGCGGGCTTGCCCGTGACCGACGATGTGGCGTTTGGCGAGCTCGACCGCTTTGCGGTGCGTGTTCGTGACAATCAAATTCAGCTGTTTGGGTTATTGCTGGAGGGTTGGCAATCGCTGGCGGAGGGGCGGCCGGTCAACGCGAAGTTCCGCGCGGTTCAGGTGCTCAAGCTCGCCGACGAATCGATTGCGTACATGCGCGAAAACGCGTTGCTGCTGGAGCGCGTGGCGTACCTGCGCAATACGTCGCTGGTATCGGTTCGCGAAGAGGCGGAGCTGCTCGACATTAGCAAGACGCAGGTCGGTGGCTCAGAAGCCTGGATCGTGGCGCTGCACCTGGCCGCTGCGGGCCGCGATAGCGATCTTGCCGCCTGGATGTCTATGAATCGCTCGGGGATTTTAGACCCATCGTATCGGCTATTTGCGCGTCTTGCGATGCACTGTCTGGGCGAGCCTGCCGTCAGGATTCGCAAGAAGCTTCCGGTGCGTGAGCTGTCGCGGTATTCACTACGCGATGATTTTGAGGGCGAAAGCGAGCACCTGTTCCAGGCGGGCGAGGTTGAGGCTGTCGATACGATCGGCCATATTGAGATGCGCATGTTTGGCACATTTCGCGCCGAGCGCGACGGCTTTCCCATCACGGATAAGATGTGGCGTCGCAAAAAGGCGGCAACACTTGCCGAGCGGCTCGCGTTGGGCATGGATGCCATGGTCGACCGCGAGACAATCGCCATGGAGTTGTGGCCCCATGCCGAGTTTAGCGCCGCGCGCAACAATCTGTATTCGACGGTATCGCGCTTGCGCTCGGCTTTGGGTCCAACGCCGGATGGCAAGTCGTGCGTGCTCATCCAAAACGAGTGCATAGGGCTCAACGGCGACTTCGTTAAGACCGATGTAAGGCTCTTTGACCAGCTGAGCCGCGAGATCCTGGGAAACCGTATGGGCGCGAGAGGCCCTCACCTGGTTGAGCTTTGTCTTAAGGTTGAGCAGCTTTACACGGGCCCGCTGTATGTTCCCACCGGTTGCAATCCCACGTTCTTTACGCGCATGCGCCACATAATGCAATCCAAGTACATCGACTGCATGATTAGGGGAGCGAATGCCGCTCTCGAGGAGAATGACCTGCAATCGGCAATTTGGCTCGTGGAATCGGGGCTTCGCCAGGAGACGGCGCGCGAGGACATGGTTCGCTGTGCCATGCGCGTTTACGGTGCGGCAGGACGACGCCGCGATGTTGTCGAGTTGTACAGCGGCCACATGCACCACCTGCGAGAGCAGGTTCAAGGCGTGCCCGAGCCCGAGACAAGGCGCCTGTATGAGCGCCTGGTCGAAGGCAGGCTCAAGCGCGTGCTTGTCGAGCGATAAAAAACGGGCGCCCGAATCACTCGGACGCCCGCAGGCGACTCGGTATGGCCAGTCGGTTTTAGACGAGCTTGATCTTCTCGATATCCTTGCGCGAGGACTCGCGATACAGCGAGAACTTGCGGCCGATAACCTGAACGACGTCGGCGTGGCAGCGCTCGGCGAGCTCCTCGGCGGCCTCGCGGGCAGAAAGGCTGGAGCCGTCCAGCACGGAGCACTTAACGAGCTCGTGCTTCTCCAGGTAGGCGACCGTCTGCTCGACGGTGCCCTCGTTGACATCGGACTTACCGATGATGATGGCGGGGTTGAGGTGATGGGCCATGCTGCGAAGCTGCTTGACCTGTGCTCCTGTCAGTGCCATGGGTTCTCGCTTTCTATGTATGGGGCGCCCCGCGACGGGGCCTTAATTTACGTGAACTGTCCCACGATAGCGCAGGAACGGTGCGGTGTGGAGCGCGTTTGCCCAGTTCAAAAAGAATGCGGATGCCGAGTGAGTGGGCAGTGCGGGCTGCGAACAGGCTATGAGCTGGGCGCAGAGACCGGCTCCCATGCAATAAACGCCCAACGGACCTTGCGGACGTGGTCGAGCATGTAGCGTCCCTGCGGCACGCCCTTGGAGCCCGGCTCGCCGGCACGGGGATTCTCAATCATGTGTTGAGCGATGTAGTCGCGCAGGCGGTCGATCTTATCCTCGTTGCCATGCTCGAGCATGCGAGAAAAGTCCGCCACGCCTGCCTCGAGGTTATCGAAGGTATCGCGACGAGGCGATTCAAAGTACGTAACCTGCGGCAGGGCACCCATCTGAATGAGGATATTAAAAGCATACACAAAGCCATTACTGCAGGTAACGGAGGCACCAATGGCGTTCATCAGGTGCAGATCATAGCGTGGGCTGGAGTTGGCAACCATCGTGACAGCGCAACGCCGACGAGCCGTTCGATCAAGCTTGGCAAGCGCGCCTTTTAGGTTGGTCGTCGTAACCGACCGACTGGCAAAGGCAACATCCACAGCCTTGGCAACCGGCCCAACCAAATCCCAATCATCGTCCCAAGCAAGCTCAAGCGGCGTAATAAGGTCCTCGAGCCCGTAATACTCAACGCCGGCATCAAGGGTGCCCAACATAGCGGGGG
>CAJMPK010000169.1 GCA_905215205.1 uncultured bacterium
AGTGCCCGATCGGCATAAAAAGTGCCCCCGATGGCAAATTACGCCATCGGGGGCACTTAAAACAGTCGTTCTGCACCTCATTCAGGGCATGCCAATGCTGAATACTCCCAAAAATGCACGTCGCAAGAGGGGGTACCTGCTCAATCGGCTAAATACCCGCAAGTTCGCAGTAGCGGTCGACATTGCTGGCAAATACCATCTCGACGGCGCCCTTCTGGACGGGCACCGTCGGGGTCCTTCCCCACAGCAGATAATCGCCCAGCGTCTTAGCGCCGCGATACGCCAGGCTCGTCGGGTCCTTATAGACAATATTGGTAAAGATACCGCGGCGCAAGGCCAGAGCACTTTCGGGAAACAGGTCGTTGCCGATCACCATGACCTGACCGGCCTTGCCGGTCGAGGCGAGCGCGTCGGCAACCACTTCGGAACCAACGGCAAAGACGCTACAGATAAGTTCGGGAGCGTCCGGCGCACTCAAGCGTTTTTCGAGCTCATGCTCGAGTTGTTTGACTTGCGCATGGGCACCTGCAAGATCCTCAACCTGCCATGGAATATCACGTTCGCGCAGGTAATTGTGGAAAGCGCGGGCGGTTAGATAGTGCGAATCGGTATATGGGTCGCCTGTCAAAAGGAGTACGCGGGCGTCGGCCCCAGAAGCATGGACCAGGTTTGCCGCCTGCTCGGCCATAAGGCTGCCTGCCGTCGAATAATCGGCCAAGCTCGCACCCAAATGCGGCCGGTCGCCGTCGACAAGCTCAATCGTCACGCCCGCCTCGGCGATCTGCCCCAAAAGCTCAGTCGCACGATCGTCGCCCGGCGCATAGGCGAGCAAGCCATCAATCTTCTCACCCACCTGCAGACGCTCGTCGATTTGCTCGAGTGCATCAGCGTAGCCGCCCACGCCAAATTCAACGCGCTCAACCGTAATGCCCTGGTCGATGACCTCCTGTTCAAAGCGATTGCAGCCTTCCCACAGGTAACGGAAAAAGTACGCTCCCTCGCGCGATGCGCGGGGCAGGCAAAACACCAGATTGATATCCTTGCGGCGCAGGCTTGAGGCACTTGTGTTGCGGTGATAGCCCATGGCCTCGGCCTTAGCGTTCACCTTGGCGCGCACGGATTCGCTCACGCCGGCCTTTCCCGTCAGGGCCTTGTGCACGGTATTGATGGAAACGCCAAGCTCGGCGGCTATGTCCTTCATGGTTACACGAGCGCTCATGCGGTTACTCCGTTATAGATAAGTTGCCAATTTACAGTTCAGTTAACGATACCCCAAAAATACTCTTCGGCTCGCCGTGCTCTCCCTCAAATGCACAAAGCGCCCCGCGAACGGATGCCCGCGGAGCGCTTGGATGTCCGGACCTTATTTGATACCGCGACCCAAGTCTTCGGCGATTTTGTCTACGCCCTTAAGTGCAGCGCACGTCTTTTTGTTGGAGCAATGCCCCGTGCAAACGCCACCCTGAGCGCAGTCGGCGCAGGTGCCCTTGCGGTAGATGCGCACGCATACCGCGACAAACGCAATACCGATAACAGCCAGTACAACAATATCGATAGGTGCCATAGCAAGCCTCCTCTAGTTAACCACCACTTACTTTACCCCATTCTCCACCTACCAAAAAGGGACGGGTTTATTTTGGTCGGTTTTATCTGCGGAAACGCCACATCTCCCCCACCAAAAAGCCAGAGTGTCGCTGGGACACCCGGGCTCGTGGAAAGGGGCTACCTTGATGCAAGATTAGACAGAGATGGCAGCAGAAGCAGTGTTGGTCTCGTCCTCGTCGGTCCATGCATGTTTGGGCATGGGGCGGAAGATCTGGAAGAGCATCGCAACCAGCAGCACAATGGCCACAATCGTCCAGATACCAAACTGCCCAAGGACAAGCAGGTTATAGAACTGGTTGATGAACAGGCCGATAACCCAAGCGAAGGCGCACTCGTAGCCGATAGCAATCGCGGTCCACTTGCCGGAGTCCATCTGGTTGCGGATGGTACCCATGGCGGCAAAGCACGGAGCGCACAGCAGGTTGAAAGCGCCAAAGGCAACGCAAGCGCCCATAGTCGGGAACATGCCGGCAAACGCGGTCCACAGGCTCGGGTCGGTCTCGGCGGCGTCGGCAACGGACAGCAGCGAGCCGGCGGTGGCGACGACGTTCTCCTTGGCGACAAGGCCCGAGACGGACAGCGCTGTTGCCTGCCAGGTGCTAAAGCCGAGCGGGGCGAAGATCCAGGAGACCAGGTTGCCGAGCATGGCAAGCACGGAGTAGTCCATAAACTCCTCGGGGATGCCGTCCATTGCAGGCAGGAAGCCAAAGGAACCGTTGTAGCTACCAAAGTTGGACAGGAACCAAACCACGACGGTGGACGCGAAGATGACCGTGCCGGCCTTCTTGATAAAGGCCCAGCAGCGCTCCCACACGTGCAGTGCCCAAGAACGGATCGCCGGGAAGTGGTAGGCAGGAAGCTCCATAACGAACGGCGTCGGGCGACCGGCGAAGAGTTTGGTCTTCTTGAGCATGAGGCCCGAGGCGATGACGGCAAAGACGCCCAGGAAGTAGAAGAGTGGGCTGATCCACGCGGCGGTGGTGGAAGAATCGCCGATGATGGAACCCATGAGCAGGGCGATGATCGGCAGCTTGGCGCCACAGGGGATGAACGTGGTGGTCATGACCGTCATGCGGCGGTCCTTCTCGCTCTCGATGGTCTTGGTGGCCATGACGCCGGGAACGCCGCAGCCCGAGGTCACGAGCATGGGAATAAAGGACTTACCGGACAGGCCAAAGCGGCGGAACACGCGGTCCATGATAAAGGCGACGCGGGCCATGTAGCCGCAGTCCTCCAGGAAGGACAGCATGACGAACAGCAGGAACATCTGCGGCACAAAGCCAAAGATGGCACCCAGGCCGCCGACGATACCGTCGCAGACCAGAGAATCGACCAGGCCACCGTCCTCGGTGCCGCCCGCCACAAGGGCATCGTGCACCACGGTGGTGATACCCGGGACATAGGGGCCGTACTGTGCCGGGTCGACCGAGTCGGCATTGTCGCCCGCAGCCTCGACGGCCGCGTCGTAGGCGTCGCGGCCCTGACCGAGCACGTACCAACCGTCGGTGCCGAAGAGCTGGTCGTTGGTGAAGTCGGTCACCGTGCCGCCCAAGGTAGAAACGGCGATGTAGTACACGCAGAACATGATGACCACAAAGATCGGCAGGCCCAGGATACGGTTGGTAACCACGCGGTCGATCTTCTCGGAGGTGCTCATCTTGGCCGGAGCCTTGGTGAGGCACTCGTCAATGATGTGGGCAATCACGCCGTAACGCTCGCCGGTGATGATGGACTCGGCGTCGTCGTCGCAGTCCTGCTCGCACTGGGCGACCAGCTGCTCCACGCGAGCGGCCTTCTCCTTGGTGAGGTTGATGAGCTTGCAGGCGTCTGCATCCCGCTCGAACAGCTTGACGGCGTAATAGCGGCGCTTGTTGGCGGGAACGCTCGCAGGCAGGTTATTCTCGATGTGGTCCAGAACGTCCTCGATGGAGGAGTCGAACTTGTGCTCCGGCACCTGGCCCTTGGAAGCAGCAGACTTCTTAACCTGCTCGAACAGCTCCTTGATGCCCTTGTTCTTAAGGGCCGAGACCATCATGACCGGACAACCGAG
>CAJMPK010000170.1 GCA_905215205.1 uncultured bacterium
GGCGGGGGCTGGCTATAGCGTATGGCTTTGTAGGTCTTTAGGCCTCGTCGACGACCTTGAGGCCGCGCGTGTGGTCGATCTCGTTGAGAAGGTTAACGCGACGCTCGTGGCGGCCGCCCTCAAACTCGGCGTCGAGCCACTCGTCGACAATCATCTTAGCGAGCTCGGAGCCCACGACGCGGGCGCCAAAGGCGAGCACGTTGGTATTGTTGTGCATGCGCGAGAGCTTGGCGCTGAAGGGTTCGGAGCACACGACGGCGCGTACACCCTCGACCTTGTTGGCAGCCAGGCTAATTCCGACACCGGTGCCACAGATGAGGATGCCCAGGTCGACGTCGCCGTTGGCAACGGCCTTACCCACCTTGTAGCCGGCGATGGGGTAGTCAAAGCTCTCGGAGGTGTCGGTGCCAAAGTTCACGACCTCGCAGTCGCGCTCCTTCAGGTGCTCGGAGATGATGTTCTTGAGCTCGACGGCGGCGTGGTCGTTACCGATACCGATCTTCATGGATGGTTCCTCTCTGGTCCGTGCGGCGCAAATGCTAAAGGTGTTTACCGCGTTCGACTGCATGATAGCGCGACTCTTGCGTAAACGCTCGGGCGTTTTTTGGTCAAACGCTTTAGCCAACAACAAGACTAGCTTCCCATGAATGAATGCTGTCAGTTTGTGCTTGAGCGCCGTCCGCCGGAACCATGGTTGCGGTTTTTGATGCATTGTTATCAAATAAAGGAGCTAACTTTTTTGAGAGCCCAGCCCGTTATGCAAGCAGGAGATACCTATGCCTACCGATTCCATCCGTGATGCCGCGTTTTGCAATGTTTTGAACCGCGAGCTTGTCTGCGCGCTCGGCTGTACCGAGCCCATTGCCGTTGCCTATGCAGCAGCGCTGGCGAGCCAGACGCTCGGTTGCGAGCCCGATCATATGGATGTTGCCTGCTCGGGCAACATCATCAAGAACGTCAAGAGCGTGACCGTGCCCAACTCGGGCGGTATGCACGGTATTGAGGCCGCGGCCGTGCTGGGTGCCGTGGGCGGCGACGCTAAGAGCGCGCTCGAGGTGCTCGAGAGCGTTAACGATGAAGACCGTGCTCGCGTGGCCGAGCTCCTCGCCGACGCCGGCTACTGCGATGTGTCGCTTGTCGAGGGTGTGCCCAACCTCTACATCAAGGTGACTGCGACGGCCGGGGGCCATACCGCGGTCGTCGAGATTACCGATCACCACACCAATGTCACGTGCCATACGCTCGACGGTATTCCGGTATGCGGCAAGTCGGCGGGGGAGTGTGCCGCCTGCGCCGAGCGCGTGGTGGCCGAGCGTGCGGCAGATAACGCCGATACTCCTATGAGCATTGAGTCCATCATCGACTTTATCGAGGACGGTAACATTGAGGACGCCCGCGCTGCCGTTGAGCGTCAGATTGAGCTGAACGGCGCGATCAGTGCCGAGGGTCTCGCGCACGCTTGGGGTGCCGAGGTGGGCCGTACGCTGCTGGGTGCTCGTGCCGATGACGTCGCCTGCCGTGCCCGTGCCCGTGCAGCCGCCGGGTCCGACGCCCGTATGAACGGCTGCGCGCTGCCGGTCGCCATTGTGTGCGGCTCGGGCAACCAGGGCATTACCTGCGCGCTGCCCGTCATGGAGTATGCCGAGTACCTGCGCTGCGACCACGAGCGCCTGGTGCGCGCCGTGATGCTGTCCGATCTTATCGCCGTGCATATCAAGAGCTATATTGGTGCGCTCTCGGCGTTTTGCGGTGCTATTTGCGCCGCGTGCGGCGCCGGCGCCGCGATTACCTGGCTGTGCGGTGGCACGCGCGAGCAGATTGGCGCGACGGTCTCGAATACGCTCGGCAACGTGGGCGGCATCGTGTGCGACGGCGCCAAGGCGAGCTGTGCCGCCAAGATCTCGGCTGCCGTCGATGCGGCGATTCTGGGACATGATATGGCCATGCAGGGTCGCGGCTTCCGCGCCGGCGAGGGCCTGATCCAGGATACCGTTGAGCAGACAATCGCCAGCATGGGCTACGTGGGCCGTGTGGGCATGAAGGACACCGACGTCGAGATCCTCAACATCATGATCGGCAAAACCCAGGTCTGTTAAGACAGTTCGTCGGCTACTTGGTGTTCGTAGAAGGCTTCTACTACGGCGTTGAAATCGCGGGCGAAGTCTTCCATGGTGCCGCGCCAGGTGGCTCGGCTGGGCTTGCCCTGGCCCACAAAGGCGGTTTGGATGCCGCAATCGGGGGACGGGAAGTCGCGCTTGGGATCGTTGCCCACCATAAGGACCTCGTGCGGCTCGAGCCCCATCACCTGAAGCTGCTCTAGATAGTAGGTGGCATCGGGCTTGCAACGGGTGGCGTTTCCCATGTGCGTGACGAGCTCAAAGGGGGCATCGGCCAGGTCGCCCCAACCCATGCGGCACTCGATGGCTCCCTGGGGAAAGCTGGGGTTGGTAAAGAGCGCGCAGCGCAGCCCTGCGTCCTGTACGGCCTGGAGCGCGGCGTGCGCGCCCGGCATGGCGTGAGCGTTAATGATATCGTCGTTCCTGTATGGAAGAACTTCGCGGTCGTAGAAGGTAAATGCCTCGTAGGTGAGGGGATCGGAGAGGCAGATGCCGCATCGGCGCTCGACCTCGGCGCGGTAAAACTCAAGATTGGTGCGATTGTCCGTGCCGCTGCGGCGGTTGGCGTTGAGGTCGACCAAGATGGTGCCGAGGCGTGCCATCGTGCCACCGCGGCTGCGGCGCCCGATATCCGCGAGCATCGACGAGACATCCTTAAAATAGCGAAGGATGAACGCGTTGAGGTTGATGCTAAGAAGCGTTTCGTCCATATCGAAAACGACTGCTTTGAGCACGCGGGCACCTTTCTCGAAAAATCGTTCTAGAATCGTTGGCTCCGGATACTTTACCCCAAAGCCGTATGCCTAACTGCCTATCGTCAACTTATGGAGACGGTCGTCCACAAGATTGCGAAAAAGTCTCCATACGAGTAAAAAATCGCAGTTCACGCTTGAAATCGAAATGATTTCCCCGTAACCTATACGAACGTGATTGCATAAGCGTCACATTAGTATCTGTCGGCTCCCGAGTGTTCCTAAACGTTGTGTGCTTGTCGCACCCTTCTGTAGGTCCTAGCAATCGGGGCCCCGTAGTTCGAAAGGGGTCCACCTTTGAGTGAGATTCAGAACTCGTCCATTTTCTCTCTTGACGATGTCAACGAGGAGGAGATGAACAACCTCATCGACGGTACGATTACCGACTTTGATGAGGGCGATCTCGTTAACGGCACTGTCGTTAAGATCGAGCATGACGAGGTGCTCGTTGACATTGGATTCAAGTCCGAGGGCGTTATCCCGGTCCGCGAGCTGTCCATCCGCAAGGACGCTAACCCTGCAGACATCGTTGCACTCGGTGATCCCATCGAGGCTCTGGTCCTTCAGAAGGAGGACAAGGACGGTCGTCTGGTCCTGTCCAAGAAGCGTGCCGAGTACGAGCGTGCTTGGAACCGCATCGAGGAGAAGTTCAACTCTGGCGAGAACGTCGAGGGCGAGGTTATCGAGGTTGTCAAGGGCGGCCTGATCCTCGACATCGGCCTGCGCGGCTTCCTGCCCGCTTCCCTCGTCGACCTCC
>CAJMPK010000171.1 GCA_905215205.1 uncultured bacterium
CCTCCTACATGGGCACCCGTATTGAGGCCCGCGTCATCGAGATGGACCGCAACCGCAACAACGTCGTCCTTTCCCGTCGCGTCGTGCTCGAGGAGTCCCGTAAGGCCGAGCGCTCCGAGATCCTGTCCAAGCTCAAGTCTGGCATGCGTCTCCAGGGCACCGTTTCCTCCATCGTCGACTTCGGCGCCTTCGTCGACCTCGGCGGTATTGACGGCCTCATCCACATCTCCGAGCTTTCCTGGAACCACGTCAACCATCCTTCCGAGGTTGTCAAGGTCGGCCAGGAGGTCGAGGTCGAGGTTCTCGACGTCGATCTCAACCGCGAGCGCATCTCCCTGGGTCTCAAGCAGACCACCGAGGATCCGTGGCGCGCACTGGTCAAGAAGTACCCCGTCGGCGCTATCGTTGAGGGCACTGTGACCAAGCTTGTCCCGTTCGGCGCTTTCGTCGACCTGGGCGAGGGCATCGAGGGCCTGGTGCACATCTCCGAGATGGCCAACAAGCACGTCGATCAGCCTTCTCAGGTTACCCACGTGGGCGACAAGGTTCAGGTCAAGGTCATGGAGATCGACCTCGACCGTCGTCGTATCTCCCTGTCCATGAAGTCCGCTGCTGAGACTCTGGGCGTCGAGATCGAGGTCACCCCGCTGCCTTCCGAGAAGAAGGACGAGGAGACCGACGCCGAGTAAATCGGTTTGACGATCACTTGTTTTAAGGGATCCGTCCGCAATGGACGGGTCCCTTTTTGCATTTGGTGCCGAGATGCATGATGCTGCCCATGCTATCCACAAGCTATTTGGTTGTCGGTGCATGAAAAAATGCCGACATCCCGCCTCGGGGAGGAGGCGGGAACGCACCGAGTAGACGGAGGGGTGTGGAGCGCGGTCGCGTCTCGACTGACGACGTTGCCCATCGACGACTCTATTGTACTGCATAGCGCGGTTCTTGGTTTATCGTGTCGAACGCTTGTGTTGTGCCATTGCCTGCGGCAACGGTGTGCTACACTCTTGCACTGCTGAGTGGGCCAGACGGTCGCGCGATGTGCTGCTTGCGGCACGCGTGAGGAAAGTCCGGGCTCCAGAGGGCGGGATGCCGGCTAACGGCCGGGCGGAGTGATCCGACGGAAAGCGCCGCAGAAAAGAAGACTCCCACCTGCGCCGCAAGGCGTAAAGGGAAAAGCTGAAACGGTGGTGTAAGAGACCACCAGCGTCGTGGCAACACGGCGGCTTGGCAAGCCCCATCCGGAGCAAGCGCGAATAGGAACGCTATGGGCCGGCCCGGTCCGCGTTCGGGTAGCGTGCGTGGAGCTGCACGGTAACGTGCAGACAAGATAAATGACCGTTCACGACAGAACCCGGCTTACAGGCCCACTTGGCATTTTTGTTACCCTGACAATCGATACGTTCTTTGCCGTATTATTGAGGCTGTTTGTTGCTGCGCTTTATTCTGTTGAGGGGCTTTGTTGGACAGCTATTTTACTCTGCAATCGAATATTGAGGTTTCGGGCGAGTTTGTGGACCGCAAGAGCCGGTTTATTGCCCAGCTGGTCCATATTGAGTCCGAGGATGAGGCGAATGCCTTTATCGAGATGGTTCGTAAGCGTCATTACGACGCTCGGCACAATGTTCCCGCGTGGATTTTGGTCGATGGACGCGAACGCCAGAGCGATGATGGTGAGCCGAGCCGCACGAGCGGTATGCCGACGCTCGAGGTGTTGCGCGGCGCGGAGCTCAAAAATGTTTGCTGCGTAGTGACGCGCTATTTTGGTGGCACGCTGTTAGGGCCTGGTGGCTTGGTGCGCGCCTATACCGCGGCGACGCAGGTGGCGGTGGCAGCTGCTCGGGAGGCCGGGCAGATCGTTGAGATGACAAGCGTCGTGCCGGTTGACGTGCATGTGGCCTATCCGCAGTATGAGCAGGTGCTTCGTTTGGCGCAGGATTCGGGTGCCAAGGTTTCGGATACCGATTACGCGGATGCCGTGACACTTCATTTGGTGTTTAAGACGGGGGAGCAGAAGTCTTTTTGCGCCAAGATGCGCGAGCTTATGGCGGGGCGAGAGGAGATTGAGGTCGGCGCTCCCGAATTTGCCGAGTTCTAACGGCGACGGCCGGCGTGCTTTTGGATGGATCCCAAGCGCGCCGGCCGTCGTTTTACTGTTGCTGTCGATTACTCGGCGAGCTGCTTTAGCACATCGCAGGCGATCTCGACGGCATCGTCGATGCAACCGGGACAGCTGCGGAGCGGACCCTTGTCCGATCCGACGCCCTTGAGCGTGCCGCAGACGGTCGTCGTGTTCTTCTCGCCAAAACGCTTGGCGATTTCGCGCGACAGCTTGTAGGTCTGGCCCTTGGTCTTGGGGTTTTCCATGCCGTCGCTCATTACAAAGCCCATGATGGCCACGGCGCCCGAGATGGCGCCGCAGGTTTCGGTCATGCCGCCCATGCCGGCGCCAAAGCCCTCGGTGAGGATAAAGGCGACCTGGGGGTCGAGCCCGACGGCGGGCGCGAGCGTGCAGGCGACGGCCTGGGCGCAGTTAAAGCCACGGGCGTGGTATTCGGCAGCTTGAGCCTGGCAGGCGGTGATGTCGAGCTGGGCCGTATCGATTTGCTTCATCGTTGTCTCCTTGGTCACGGTGTACCCGCCTATGGTACCCGTGACGGGGCATGTAATCATCGAGAGCTTCATGTATGCCTCGTTTTTATCTATCGAGCAAATGCCCAAGGTTTGAGATAAATACCCCTGATCAATTTGTCCAATAACCTACCTTGGGGATGGGTTGAGAGGGGTGCGGGGTAGCGGTATCGTGAACCGAATAAAACTAAAACCCAGGCAAGGGAGCTAGATATGAGCGAGCAGACCATCGGTACTACATGTGTTCAGGGCGGCTATCACCCGGGTGATGCGGAGCCGCGCCAGGTGCCCATCTACCAGTCCACCACGTGGAAGTACGACACGTCGGAGCACATGGGCAAGCTGTTTGACCTAGAGGAGTCGGGCTACTTCTACAGCCGTCTGCAGAACCCAACGTGCGATTTCGTTGCCGCCAAGATCTGCGAGATGGAGGGAGGCACCGCCGCGATGCTCACGAGCTCGGGCATGGCTGCGAACTTCCTCGCGATCTTTAATGTGGCCGGTGCCGGCGATCATGTGGTCGCAAGCTCTGCCATTTACGGCGGTACGTATAACCTGCTCGCCCACACCATGGGCCGCATGGGCGTGACCTGCACGTTCGTTGCCCCCGACTGCTCCGACGAGGAGCTCGAGGCAGCCTTTGAGCCCAATACCAAGCTCGTCTTTGGCGAGACGATCGCCAACCCCGCCCTTGCCGTGCTCGATATTGAGCGCTTTGCTAAGGCCGCGCACGACCACGGCGTGCCGCTGATGGTCGACAACACCTTCCCGACGCCCGTGATGTGCCGTCCCTTTGAGTGGGGCGCCGACATCGTCACGCACTCCACCACCAAGTACATGGATGGACATGCTGCCTACCTGGGCGGCGTGATCGTTGACCACGGCCAGTTTGACTGGATGGCTCATGCGGACAAGTTCCCGGGTCTTACCACGCCCGATGAGAGCTACCACGGCGTGACCTATGCCGAGAAGTTTGGTCGCGAGGGTGCCTTCA
>CAJMPK010000172.1 GCA_905215205.1 uncultured bacterium
GTAAGATCGGGGCCCTTCGTGCCGCGCATCTATGAGAGGAGATATTTGATGCGCACAGGCGCTACTCCATGTAGCCACCCTGGATGGCGGAAACTGCATGCTCGGTAAAGAACTTGAGCGTGCCGGAGGTATAGCGATTAGCCTTGGGCTTCCAAGCGGCTCGGCGCTCGGCCAGGACGGCGTCGACCTCGGCCGGCTCCATCTCCTTACCGGCGATGCCCACGATGGACAGCGAGCGCTCGGGGATGTTGATCTGGATCAGGTCGCCCTCCTCGATCAAGGCAATCGGGCCGCCCACGGCAGCCTCGGGCGAAACGTGACCGATAGCCGGGCCCTTGGAGGCGCCGGAGAAGCGGCCGTCAGTGATCAGGGCAATGCTCGCGCCCAGCTCGGGGTCGCTGGCAATAGCCTCGGTGGTGTAGAACATCTCGGGCATGCCGGAGCCCTTGGGGCCCTCGTAGCGAATGATGACGGCGTCGCCGGGCTTGACCTCGTGCGTCAGGACGGCGTGGATAGCGTCCTCCTCGCAATCGAACGGACGTGCCTTAAGCGTGGCCTGGAACATCTCGCGCGGAACAACCGTGTGCTTGACGACGGCGCCCTCGGGGGCAAGGTTGCCGTGGAGGATGGCGATGGAGCCATCGGTACCAAAAGCCTGGTCAAACGGGCGAATGATGTCCTCGCGCTTGAGGTCCCACTTCTCCAAGTAGCGGCCGCACTTCTCGTAGTAGCCGTTGTTCTTAAGGTCCTCGAGGTTTTCGCCGAGGGTCTTGCCGGTGACGGTCATGACATCGAGGTGAAGCATCGACTTGATCTCCTCCATGATGCGCGGCACGCCACCCGCATAGTAGAAGAACTGTGCCGGCCACTCGCCTGCGGGACGGACGTTGAGCAGGTAGTGGGCGCCACGGTGCAGGCGATCGAAGTCGTCGGCGGACATCTCGATGCCAAACTCGCGGGCGATAGCAGGAATATGCAGCAGCGAGTTGGTGGAACCCGAAATGGCGCCGTGGATCATGATGAGGTTCTCGAAAGACTCCTTGGTCACGATGTCGCGGGGGCACAGGTTGTGCACGGAGAGCCACACGGACTGGCGGCCGGCCTCGCGCGCAAACTCACGCAGGTCGGAGCTGGTAGCGGGCAGCAGGGCCGTGCCGGGGAGCATAAGGCCCAGGGCCTCGGCGGTAACCTGCATGGTCGACGCGGTGCCCATAAACGAGCAGGCGCCGCAGCTGGGGCATGCGTTGTGCTTGGCAAACTCGAGCTCCTCGCGGGAGATCTCGCCGCGCTCATAGCGGGCCGAGATGGCGCCGAGCTGCTCCAGGGTCAGCAGGTCGGGGCCGGCATCCATGACGCCGCCGGTGACGACAATCGAGGGGATGTTGATGCGGCCCATGGCCATGAGGTTCGCGGGCAGGCCCTTATCGCAGCTGGCAACGAAGACACCGGCATCGAACGGGGTGGCCTTGGCGTGGATCTCGATCATGTTGGCGATCATGTCGCGGCTGGGCAGCGAGTAGTTGATGCCGTCGTGGCCCTGGGCCTCGCCGTCGCAGATATCGGTGCAGAAGTAACGGGCACCGTGACCGCCTGCCTCGGCAACGCCAGCACGGACCTCCTCGACCAGCTCAAACAGGCCAGCAGAACCCGGGTGCGAGTCGCCAAACGTCGACTCGATAATGACCTGCGGCTTGTCCAGATCCTCGATGGTCCAGCCAGACCCCAGACGCAGCGGGTCCATCTCGGGGCTGATGGTGCGGAACTTGCCGGAACGCGGCTGCAGCTTGGCAACCAGGTCGGCTGCCTCCTGCTGAATCTGTGCCTTGGTCTTTTCGTCCATGATGCTCTCCTCTTTTGATTTAAACGGTTGTACCAATCGTTGGTTAATGAATCAGGTGTAAATGGGTACCGAGCGATGCACTCGGCGAAAGATGCTTAGCTACGCGAACTAGGCGAAGAACGAAATCACCAGGGCGCAGGCAAGACCCGAAAGGCCGATGAGCGTCTCCATAACGGTCCAGGACTTGAGGGTGGTCTTCTCGTCAATCTCCAGGAACGAGGAGCACATCCAAAAACCGGCATCGTTGACGTGCGAGAGGGCTGTGGCGCCGCCGCAAATTGCAAGACAGATAGCGGCACGCATGAGCACCGAAGCACCAGCGACCGCAGGCATGGCGGCCATAATGCCCGATGCCATGGTCATAGCGACGATGGAGCTGCCGACAGAGGCACGCACCATGACGGCGATCAAAAAGGCAACGACCACCAAAGGCAGCGGCGAGGCCTCGAGCATAGGGCCGATAACCTGACCCAAGCCGCAGTCTTGTAGCATCCAGCGAATGACGCCGCCACAGGCGATAACCAGCAAGATCATGCCGACGGGCTTAAGAGAGCGGTCGAGCAGGGCCTTGAGCTCGGCGCCGGAGTAGCCGCGGCGCGCGCCCAGCAGATACATCGCGACGAGCGTGGCGAGCGTCAAAGCGACGAACGGCTTACCCAGGAAGGCAAAAATCGAGGCGAGCTCGGCGGGCATGGGGATATAAGAGGACAACGTGCCCAGCAAAATCAGACAAAGCGGCGTGAGCACGATGGCGAGCACCATGCCAAAGGAGGGAAGCTCCTTGTCGTCGCTCGCCCCCTCGGCAGAGGTAAAGTGCTCCGGAACATCGGTAAAAATGCGACCGCCCACGTTGCGGCCCCAGATGACGCCGGCAATCGCCATGGCGATGAAGGCGGTGGGGATACCGACGAGAATCATGGTGCCCAGGTCGACACCGAGCGTGCCGGCGACCAGAACCGACCCGGCAGATGGCGGCACAAACGCATAGCCAGTGGCAAGTCCCGCGAGCAGCGCGATGCCGTAGTAGAGCGTCGACTTTTTGGTCTGCGATGCCACGCTAAAGGCAAGCGGGATCAAAACGACCACGCCCGCCTCAAAGAACACCGTAGTGCCGATGACCAGACCGGTAATGCCCAGTGCCCAGCTAGAGTGACCCTGCCCAAAGGTATCGATGAAGGTTTGGGCAATCTTCTTGGCGCCGCCGCTCTCTTCAAGAATCTGGCCAAACATCGAACCCAAACCAATGAGCAGGGCGATGTTTTGCAGCGTGGTGCCCACGCCCTTGGTGACAGTGTCCGCCACCAGGTCGAGCGGCATACCGGCGCCGATGCCGATCGCGAGCGCCGAGACCATCATCGAAAGCACGGGATGCAGCTTGAACTTGATGATGAGCGCAAGCAGCAGCGCGATGCCCATGATGGCGGCGATGACCAGCCTGGTGGGATCAGCCATAAACGTTGGGTCTGACATCTTTCCTCCAATTCATCAGACCTTTTGAATTCGTCTGATGACTATAGCGTGTTTTGGAAAGGTCTGATGTTTCATTTTGAAATTTGTTCGAAATACATCTGATGTATTCGGTAAACGGTCGTATTTGCACTGCGAACGGTATATCTAAGCTGCCCGACTCAAATCCAGCGGCCAATATTGCATCCGTGGTGCGCTAAAATAGCTCAGATGAATTTTGTAATGAAAGGTATAGCTATGGCCCGCGCCGAATCGGGACTCCCCGAGCAAATATCGGAGAAAATCATTCAATTGATTCTGGATGAACACCTTGAGC
>CAJMPK010000173.1 GCA_905215205.1 uncultured bacterium
TCATCGCTCTTTGCGCTCAAGGCCTTTTGGGAGGGCTTTGACGCCAGCGGCGAGACGCTGCGCTGCGTCATTATCCCCAAGCTGCCGTTCTCGAGCCCCACGGATCCTCTTTCGTGTGAGCGCAACCTGCGCGAGGACCGCGCCTGGGCGCGCTACTCGCTGCCCGAGGCGGTGCTCGAAGTCAAGCAGGCCGCCGGCCGTCTCATCCGCTCGTCAACCGATTGCGGTGTGCTCATCTTGGCAGATCCGCGCTTGGTGACAAAGGGCTACGGCAAGAAGTTCTTGACGTCGCTGCCCACGACTTCCTACCAGCGTATCGAGTCGGCACAGATCGGTCATTATTTGCAGCTGTGGCGTGCACGCCACGAGCGACGCCGTTAAAGCGGGCAGGTCAGGCTCTTCGCCATATCGCATAGACGCAATGCCTGGGCGGGGTCATCCAGTATGCGGATGGCTCCGCCCGCTGCGATTACCTGGCAGAACAGCCAGTGCTCTGACCCATAACGCACGGTCACCGTCGCCATGTCTGCCCCGTTTGGCTCAATCGACATGATGCCGGCCCAGTCTAGGCGCTCTGCCATGTCGAGCGGCATGAGGAGTTTTGCGCTCTGCTCCGCTTGGGAAAGGGATTCGTGGAGGGACGTGGACGCGGATGTGTGGCGCTCCACAGAATCGTCGGTAAGGGCAAGGCCTTCGATTTTGTCCATGCGGTAGGAGCGCTGCGCATCAACTTCGACATCCCAGGCAATCAGATATGTTTGGTCACCATACGTCGCGATGCGCATGGGGTCGATGAGACGCTCGCGCGGCTGTGCGTCGTCCATCGAACGGTAGGTGATGCGGCATCGAACACCGTCTTGAATCGCGCAGTTCAGCTGCTGCCAGTGCGATCCTCGGGCAACGGTGTCGACGACGCGCTGGTTGTAGCCGAGCTCCTCGGGTAGGAGGGCGTGTCGGATACGCTCTGCTGCCCGAGAGCCGATTCCCATCGATTCGAGTTCGTGGTTGAGCACGGCACCTTCGGCGGCACTTAGGCGCAAGGGCAGCACACGCCCCGCATCGCCTGTCAGGATGATGCACTCGCCGTGGCGTTCGCAGATGATGCGTGCGCCCGACTCACGGTCAGCGAGGGTCGAGACGATATCGATAATTTCGTCGAGCGCCGCACCCGTGATATCAAAACGGCTGCAGATATCCCCTCGTGTCATACCGGTCTCACCGGCAGCGTAGAGGGCCTCCATGATGTCGATCGCACGCGAGAGCCTTTGCTCGCTGGTGAGTTTACGCACGGGCATGCTCGTGCACCGTCCTTTCGATGAGGTGGTTCCACGCCAGTTTAAGTGCATCGGGGGCAACGGGTCTCATGCCGTCCATGGCGTGCTCCATACAAAACGAGGCAGCGGCATTAAGGTCGCGCACGCCGACAGTCCAAGTCCAACCCTCTTCGGTGTGCGTGAGCTCCCCGCGACCGCGCGTTAGGCCGCTGACCATGTCGGCCTGGGCTTGCGGGGCAAACGAAAAGGTCGCCATAACGGGCTTGCAATCGGCAAAATCAAACTCAAAGAACAGGCGATCGTTCAGGTTAAAGTCGGCGGGGATGGAGTAGGCCTTCGAGGGGCGCCATGCGCGAACGATACGGTCGCAGCGAAACGTCCTGATTTCATCGGTGGCGTTGTCGAGTCCGCAAAAATACGCCACACCCTCGTGCTCAAACATGCCGTATACGCAGACGGTGCGCTCTTTTTGCTCCCCGTGCCCGTTTTGATACAAAAAGCGCAGTGCGCAGCGTTCGGCGAAAGCGCTCCACACCGCATCGACGGCGGGTAAGCGACGGGCGGGAGGCTCTTCTGCGGTCGATGCGCCGGTGAGGTAGGCGATCTTGGAGCGTATGTCTGCAAGCGGCGTGGCAAACGCGGCCGAACCGGTCGCAAGGGTCTGGTCGATAGCGTCGAGCAAGATGTCCGCGTCGTCTGCGGTGATGAGGCCACCGGCCGCAAACGTGTGCTCGCGATCGATGGTCCACGCGCTTTCTTCGGTTTCTTGGGCGCCTGCTGCGCGGACTTCCTTGATCGTGATTCCGCGTTCGAGGAGTTTTTCGCGATCGCGGCGAAACTTGCGCTTGTCCGAGTCGATATTGCCCGACCCATAGCCAAGATCGGAATCCAGGACAATTTGCTCTGTGGTCAATGGCTCGGGAGAGCTGTTGAGGACAAAGAACAGATTGAGGATGCGCTGGGCGGTCTTGTCGAAACCGGGTTCCGGCACCCCCTTTTTATTCGTTACGGTTGTATCGCTTGCCGTCATAGAATCCTCGCATGGGAAGGTGTTTGATGCCATGATTTTAGTCCGATATGGAGATTAGGCTATATCCTTGTCCGCTTGGGGCGTTAAGATGCCCAGAATTCGGCCGTTTGCGCCCGCTCGGGGTATACTTTCGACTATATACGGTTCTAATGTGCATACATTGGGCCTATTTGTCGGATTATGGATGTGGAGCGCATATGGCGAACACCCAGAACTATATTAACCACCTGTTGCAGAACACTGGCATCACGCCGGCGTGCAGCGAAGAAGAGCGCTTGGCTGCCGAAGATATCGCTCAAATTTTCCGCAACCACGGCTTTGATCCCGAGGTGCAGGAGTTTAATGCTCCCGCGCCGAGCAGGATGGCGTTTGCCGTTACGGGCATTCTGGCATTTGCCGGTGCCCTGCTTATGGGCATCGGTGGCGGTATCGGCTTAGTCGGCACCCTGTTGGCCATTGTCGGAGCCGTGCTCTATGTGCTCGAGCGAACCGGGCGCCCCGTGATCTCGCGCCTGGGCAAGACGGGCGTGAGCCAAAATGTCATCGCCTATCACAAGGCCTCTGGTCCGCTTGCCTCTCCGCGCAATCGCCCGGTTGTCGTCGTCGCGCACTATGACTCCCCGCGCGCCGAACTGCTCGCTCGCGAGCCCTATGCGCCGTACCGAGCGCTGATCGCCAAATTGCTCCCGATTGCCACGATTGCTCCCGCGGCTATTGCCATCCTGCGCATCTTGCCGCTTCCCGGCGCGTTGAAGGTCCTGCTGTGGATTGTCGCGATCCTTGCCTCCCTCGTGGCGCTCGCCAATGCCGCCAATATCATTTCCAATCGTTTTGTCCTTCCCTACACGTCCGGCTCGGTTTGCAACAAGTCCTCTGTTGCCGCCATGCTGGGTGTCATGGATAACGTCGCCCCCTATCAGGGTGAGAACGAGTTCCCTGACGATATTCCGTTTGACACGTATTTTGGCGAGCAGAAGCGTCGCGCCGAGGAGATGGCGCGCGCGGCAGCCGAGTACGCCGCGGCCCAGCAGCAAAACGATTACGGCAATACCATCGAGTACGAAGAGCCTGCCTATACCGAGGATGAGTATGGCCAGCCGGTCGCTCCCGAGGGTGAGCAGGGCGAGGCTTTTGATGAGCAGATCGATGGATTCGAAGGTGCTTCTGCCGACGAGACCCTGATTGGCGTCATTGCACCCGAGTCCCAGGTCCAAGATATTCCGGCCGAGGAGCCCGTTGCAGACGAGTCCGCTGCCGAGTCGGCAGAGGAGCCTGCCGCGGCCGAGCAGGCCGAGCCCGAGCC
>CAJMPK010000174.1 GCA_905215205.1 uncultured bacterium
TGGTTTAAGGTCGAGGTTCCCGAGGGTGTCGAAATCACGGACGTCGCAGGCGACACCGCCGACAGGGCCCAGTTTAAGTTCACCAAGAGCGAGCACGCCAGCGATCGCTTCATCCCCGTCTTCGATCCTGACAAGAACGCCGATGAACTGTTCGACTACGAGGCAAAGTGGAAGGCCAACTCCGGATGGACCGAGAGCGATCCCGTTAAGTACAACGGCAAGACCTGGCGCAGCGCCTACTTTACGCACTCGGGCGGCGTGACGACCGAGTACTTCACCGACGTTGACGGCGGCAGCGTGTACGTGCGCATCGACAACGTCGAGGAACACAAGGATGCCGTCGAGACCATGATGAAGTCTCTGGAGTTTGCCGACGACATCGCCAAGGCCAAGACCGAGGCCATGGATGTTAAGCTGGAGGATATCGAGATCAAGCGCTAAAGCTCCAACGGCATGCAGCAGCGCCGTTTTAGCTCGGCCGGGATGCAAGGTGTGACTCCTTGCATCCCGGTTTTTTTTGTTCGAAAGCGCCCGGTCACATCACCATATTGAGCACGTTGACGAATTCCTGAGCCCGGAGCGGCTGCTCAGGCTAAAGACACAGGCGGTCAACAGCCTGTTGCGTAGGAAAACATCGCGGCCCTTGATCCTGTTGCCCCTTTTCGCGGTCGCGCGCAGAACACCAAATCGTGTCCGCACGAGCAAATAAACTAATACCGCAAGAAATATAAGCCGCTATCCAAGCATGGCGAAGTAAAACAAATGATTAGCAATGGCTAATATTTAAAAAACCTTAGGAAGTGCTAATATATAGTTATTGAAAGAGGCTGAGATGCAGAGACGCGAATTGATCCGTATCCTCGAAGAAGCCGGCTTCATCTCGAAAGGAGGCACTAATCACGAGAAGTTCGTCAAAGGAGATAAACTCGTGCTCGTGAAACGCCACCGAGAGATTGAGGATCAAATTGCCAAAAGAATCCTAAGGCAGGCATGGCTTCGATAGCTCATCCTCATCACATTTCGCATCGCTTTTTAGAGGAGGTCTTACATGGTTTACGTATGGGAATTTGAGTTCTTTGATTCGGACGGCATGGTCGATGCCGTGCCATGTGGCTCGCTGGGCGGAGGAGGAACGTTTGGCTCCGACCTAAACGACGCTGTCGAAAGCGCCGCTGATTTTCTCGCATGTATGGTCGACGATCACCTTATGGGCGGCGTCGATCTTCCCGCGCCGGACTTTGGACACCAGCCACAACACGGCGGCAAGATTATCGCCGTGGCCGTCAGCCGCGAGCTCGGCGACATCCCCGCCGTCACCGCAGCGGATGCCGCGCGTATGCTCGGTGTTAGCTCAGCACGGGTATCGCAACTGATAAATGCAGGAATGTTGGATTCTTGGAAGGACGGCACCAAGCGCATGGTATCCAAAACTTCCATCGAGGCACGACTCGCCGACGCACCAAAGGCAGGGCGCCCGAAAGAAATGCCTGTTGCCGTGTAAAGAGACGTCTAGGCATACCATTTTGGCATATTGACCATTGAGTTCTCTCGATTCGCGACGTACTGCGTCGCGAATCGAGCTGAACATATTGCCGCTGATTGCCACGCATCTCCAATCTGAAGTGCAAGAGGAGTTTTCCATGACAGGCATCGATCGAGCCATCACCGAAAGCGCACCTAAAGTGCGTTCTGCCGAGGACATGGCCACACGACGCAAGAGTGATTCGGAGGGATTTCGGCTCATCTCGCCAGCGCCCCCTGCAACGAAACGTGGGCACACGTCGAAACCAGCGCTACGCGACTGCATCTATGGGCTTGCCGTCGGTGACGCGCTGGGTGTTCCCTACGAGTTCAGGCCCCGCGGCACGTTCGAATGCACCGACATGACCGGCTACGGCACGCATGGGCAGCCCGCCGGCACCTGGAGCGATGACACGTCCATGACGCTTGCTACCTGCGACTCGATTAGGGAGCTTGGACACATCGACACCGCAGACATGCGTGACAAGTTCGTAAGCTGGATTGCCCGTGGCGAGTATACGATCGACGGCGTTTTCGATTATGGCGGCACGACCGCCCGTGCCTTGCACACCGGCAAAGGAGGCTCCGGCGAGCACGACAACGGCAACGGATCGCTCATGCGCATCGCTCCCCTAGCGTTCACCGATGCGACGGACAACGAGATCAGCGAGGTCTCCGCGATTACGCACGCCCACAGAACGTCGACCAACGCGTGCATCACGTTCATCGAGCTGTTGAGGTCCGCGATGAACGGCGCGCTTCCCTCATGGGTGCTCCAGCTGAAAGACGCGCCCGAGCACGAAATCAGGTCCGGCGGTTTCGTGCGTGACACGCTTAAGGCGGCCACCTGGTGCTTCGTCAACACCAACAGCTACGAAGATTGCGTGCTTGCCGCCGTCAACCTAGGCGACGACACCGACACCACCGCAGCCGTCGCAGGCGCCCTCGCCGGCACGGCATACGGCATCGAGGCCATCCCGCAGAAGTGGGTCGATACCCTACGAGGGAAGGATCTGATTGAGAGCTGCTTGTTTTAGGGCGCCATACAAGAAATAAGACTGGAGGCACCATGGAGAGGAAGATCGCGAATATCGATGAGTTCCAAATGGACGAAAACGAGACCCCGATACTCCCAACGGGACTGAGGGAGGAAGAAAACCTTTACGTACTCCCCGACGGGCGCTACCTCCCCTGCGGGGTCTACAGGACCGCGGACGGCGGTTCGCTCATTTATGAGCCATCCGAACTAAGCTTCTTCGGACAGATGCTTGCTCAATTCAAAGAGAGCTAGAGGCCTGATTGCCCGTTAGATCGACACCGTTCCAAACCATGGGGATAGGATGTCTCCCACCGCGGCCTGTGAGGTAAAATCTTGACTGCCGCGGAATCCGCCTGCGGGCAACGCTCCGATCTCCGATTGGGGTGAAGCCTATGAACTTGTTTCTTGAAATCCTGCGCCTCTCGATGTATGTAACCGGCATTGCCCGGAACCTCCACTCGATCTGGCGGGAATATAAGCAGTAACGGATAGCGAAGGGAGTCATGAAAAGGGCCGGTTGCAGCCGGCCCTTTAGACATTAGCACCTGCGTTGCCCGCGTCTCCGAAGTTGACCGACTGAGGAGCGGGTTCCGCGGCACATCTTGATTTTACCCAGTGGGAAGGCCCTTTTACAGCCGTTCCACCGTTTATTTACATCTACCGCATCTATCACCATAGATGCCCGTCGGACGAACCGCCGACGAAGGCCCGCGTGCACACGTAGACCAACTTTCAACAGGTCCATGGCGCGGTCGGAGGCATAGCGCAAGCCTCATTATGAGTATTGAAACCACCCAAAAACCGGAGTCAGGCGCTACGCCCGCTTTATCGATATGGGAGCCGCTAGCCGCCCAGTAGAATATTAAGGATTGCGATAATAATTGCTATCGCAGCGATAATCAGAAATAGCGTAAAGGAGAAAAATACCGGCTCGAGCAACAGCCGGGTTAGCGCGTCGATAAACTCGGCGTTTGCATCGGACATGGTGGCATCAACTCCAGACGAGGGCGACCACTCGTGG
>CAJMPK010000175.1 GCA_905215205.1 uncultured bacterium
GCCACCAATGTGCTGGCCGTGGCGCGTGCCGTGGTGGAGGAGACCGGGGTCGATCCGGCCGACGTCGCCGGCATCGGCATCTCCAACCAGCGCGAGACCACCGTTGCCTGGGACCGCGCAACCGGCCAGCCCGTGTGTGACGCCATCGTGTGGCAGTGCGCCCGCGCCCGCAGCGTCTGCGAGGCAGTCGCATCTGTTGATGGGGCCGCCGAGCTGGTACGCGGTGTGACCGGTCTGGCACTTTCGCCCTATTATCCGGCGGCCAAGATGGCCTGGATCTTCGAGCATGTTCCCGGTGCCGCGGCGCTCGCCGCTCAGGGCGACCTGTGTTTGGGCACCATCGACTCGTGGGTTGTTTGGACCCTTACGGGTGGCCGCACATTCGCGTGCGACTACTCGAACGCAAGCCGTACGCAGCTCTTTGATCTGGAGAAACTCGCCTGGTCGGACGAGGTCTGCGCACTGTTTGGTGTCGATGCTGCCTGCCTGCCTGAGGTCCGTGATTCCGACGCCTGCTTTGGCGAAACTGACCTTGGGGGCTTCCTGCCCGCGCCCGTGCCGATACACGGCGTGCTTGGCGACTCCCACGCCGCCCTCTTTGGCCAGGGTTGCCTCTCGCGTGGGATGGCAAAGGCGACGCTCGGCACCGGTTCGTCCGTGATGATGAACGTGGGTCCAGAGCTCGTGCGGAGTAGCTGCGGGCTGTCGAGCTCGCTGGCGTGGCGCATGAGCGGTCAGGCCTCCTACGTGCTTGAGGGCAATATTAACTACGCAGGTGCCGTTAAGACCTGGCTGCGCGACGACATGGGCCTCGTCGCGACGCCCGACGAGGTCACGGAGCTGTGCTACGCTGCGAATCCAGCGAGCCATGTGTACCTCGTGCCGGCGTTTACCGGCCTTGGGGCGCCCCATTGGGCGAGTGACGCCGAGGCCGCCGTCTTCGGTATGACGCGCACCACGGGTCGTGCTGAGACCGTTCCTGTTCGTAAGGTCAATGGTTTGCCTCGGGCTTCCTTCAGTCGGAACCTCGCGATTCGGGCCTTGCCTTGTCTGAGCTGCGCGTCGACGGTGGTCCCACGCGCGACGGCTACCTCATGCAGTTTCTCACCGACCTGCTGGAGACCCCATTGCGGGCTGCCGGCAACGACGAGATGAGCGGCCTGGGCGCCGCCTGGTGCTGCGGTATCGCGCTGGGCCTGTACGGGCCCGAGGTCACCTCGGCAACGCCACCGCGTGCGACCTGGGATTCCGCTATGGCGGCAGAGGAGCGCGCCGAGAAGGTCGCTGGCTGGCATCATGCTGTCGAGGTGGCGATTGCGTACGAGTGACGCCCTGGGGCGATGTCACGGAGTACTATTCGGTCGATAGGTGAAGATACGAACGAGAGGACGATGTGATGCGGCAGAATCTAGCGCGTCGAATGATGGCCTACGTATGCGGGCTTCTATTCCTGAGCTGCGGCGTTGTAATGAATGCGCGCACGGGGCTTGGTGTTGCGCCCATCAGCACAGTGCCGTACGTGATGTACGCCATCGAGGGCCTGAGCCTCGGCACGGCGTCGTTTGCGGTGTACTGCGTGTTCGTGGTCGCCCAGCTTTGCATGGTGCGATATCCGGACGTCAAGATCCTCATGCAGATACCCGTCACCCTGCTGTTCGGTGCGCTTATCGACGTGCTGAATATCTGGCTGTTCCCGTTTACCGCGACAGGACTCGTCGACGGCCTGATCATGCTGGTTCTCGCCGTGTCGTTCACGACGCTCGGCGTGACGCTGATCGTCTCCGCGCGGCTCGTCCCCGTGGCACCCGACGGCATGGTGCAGACGCTCTCCCAGGCGCTTCGCTGCGAGTTCGGCAAGGCGAAGTACCTCTTTGACGGTACCTGTCTGTGCATCGCGCTGGCCTACGGGCTTGTGCGTACGGGTGCTGTGGTGGGCATCGGCATCGGCACCGTAGTCGCCGTGCTTCTGTCGGGCGGCATCTGCACGTTTTGGGGTCGTCTGCTCAACCGCAGGCTCATGGCCTTTATGGAAGAGCCTGCGAACATGTAGACGCATTGAGCGAGACGGGAGCGGCCATGAGGCAGCTTTTTGGAATTGATATCGGCGGAACGAACGTCAAATGGGCGGTTGTGAGTGGGAACTACGAGTTTGGTGACCGTGGTTCGGTTCCGACGACGTTCGTTTCGGCCGATCAGCTGGTCGACACGCTCGTGGCGCTCGTAGAGCCGTATCGCGAACAGGTTGTAGGTGTGGGCATCTCGGCCCCGGGTGGCATCTTCGGTTACGAGGCCGATCCAGACGGGACGATCCATCGCGGTGGTGCGCTGCCGTACATGGACGGGTTTCCGCTTGGTCGAGTGCTGCGCGAGCGACTGGGGTTGCCTGTGACCGTTGTCAACGATGGCAAAAGCTGTGCGCTTGGTGAGTACGCTGCTGGTGCGTTGCGCGGCGTGGACGTGGGTTGCGTGGCGGTAATCGGTACGGGCATCGGCGGAGGCATCGTGGTTGACGGCCGGGTGCTGATGGGTGCGGGCGGTTTCGCGGGCGAGTTCAGCTTCCTGTCCAACAACGTAAACGAACCGCTTGATCATTGCGATACATTCGCGACTTCGAGCGGATGGCACGGCCTGCAGAATCTCGTGGCAGTCGAACTTGGCATATCGGATGAAGCTGAACTGGAGGCCCTCGATGGCCGACGGATCTTCGAGCTATTGGAGCACGGGGGCGCGTCCGAAGTCGCCGCCGTGCAGCGCGGATTGGATGCCTATGCTGAGCTGTTTGATCGCGTGCTTGTGAATCTGCAGTGCGTTATCGACCCGGCGGTCTTCGCGATTGGTGGTGGCATCAGCTGCCATCCCGCGCTGTTCGAGGCGCTCGACCGTAAGATGGATGACGTCATGGCGCACTACACTGGTTTTCTGAAAGATATGCCTCGTCCGCACGTGGTCCCGGCACAGCTGGGTAACGACGCCAATATCTACGGTGCCGTTGCAACTTGTTTGCGAGTGCTGTAAGTGCAGGCCATCGATTGGTCTGGTGGCGATTATTGCGATTGGCCCGGTGGCGATTTTAGTCGCTGCTGGGTTAGAAAACTAGATGCTGAACGGTCGATATTATCGGCCGCGCGGCGCCCCGTCCCAAAGTAGTCAATTTGGGACGGGGCTTTTTTGACTGCTATCATGGGTGGGATTGTTGCGACCAGCTAAAAGAGCCCTGTTCCAAATTGACTACCGAGAGGATCTGCCATGGAGCGCATCGCGAGTTTTTCCGTTGACCATCTGCTGCTTGAGCCCGGCGTCTATGTGAGCCGCGTCGACCGCGATCCGGCGACCGGCGCCGCCGTCACCACCTTTGACCTGCGCTTGACCACGCCCAACAAAGAACCGGTTATGAACACGGCCGAGTGCCACACCATCGAGCATCTGGGCGCGACGTTCCTTCGCAACCATGCCGAGTGGTCGAGCCGTATTGTCTACTTTGGCCCTATGGGCTGCCGCACGGGCTTTTACCTGGTCGTGTTTGGCGAGGTGACGAGCGAGGAGATCTTACCGCTCGTGCGCG
>CAJMPK010000176.1 GCA_905215205.1 uncultured bacterium
GCGGCCCGCTCGCTGACTTATGCTCAACCTGCGGCGTCATTTTGTCTGAAGGCACCTTGCTCGCTCTGGCGGGTTTTCGCTGTCGTTGACAAAGCATCGGCGTTACCTTGGCTGTTGGATGTAGTCGTTTGGGACGTTCTTAAACGACTATGACCTCTTTGCACCAGTTTCTGTCGAGTCGGTGCGGTTTGCTGGTTGCTCGTATAATGGTCTGCGTATGAACCGCAACCAAGGAGTTCCAGTTTATGGACCAGAGCCTCTTTAAATTCGACCTGATCGCCGAGGACCCGACCACGCACGCGCGTGCCGGCGTGCTGCACACCCCGCACGGCGACATCGAGACGCCGATCTTTATGCCCGTGGGCACCAAGGCAAACGTCAAAGGCATCCCCACCGAGACCGTCAAGCAGCTCGGCGCCCAGATCGTGCTTGCCAATACCTATCACCTGTCCATGCGCCCTGGCGAGGACACCATCGCCGAGCTGGGCGGTCTGCATAAGTTTATGAACTGGCACGGCCCCATCCTCACCGACTCGGGCGGATTCCAGGTCTTCAGCCATAACGACGCCGTTAAGCTCACCGACGAGGGCGTGCGCTTTATCGTCAATGACTACGACGGTCGCCACGTGTTCTGGACGCCCGAGGACAACATGGAAATCGCCATGAAGCTCGGTTCCGACATCTGCATGCAGCTCGATCAGTGCCCCGGCTATCCTGCCACGCGTGCCTATGTCGAGCGCGCCGTGGAGCTGTCGAGTATGTGGGCCGAGCGCTGCTACAAGGCTCACACCCGCGATGACCAGGCACTCTTTGGTATCGTTCAGGGCGGCATGCATCTGGACCTGCGTCTGCGCTCGCTGCGCCATCTGGAGGAGTGCGGTGACTTCCCCGGTTACGGCATCGGCGGCTACTCGGTGGGCGAGGACCACGAGACCATGTTCGAGACGCTGACGCCGCTTGTGAGCGAGTACATGCCCAAGCACAAGCCGCGCTACCTGATGGGCGTCGGCAACCCGACCACGCTCGTGCGCGGTGTGGGTGTGGGCATCGACATGTTCGACTGCGTGCTGCCGACGCGCACCGGCCGCATGGGCACGGCATTCTCTAGCGAGGGTCGCCTCAACTTCCGCAACGCGCGCTTTGCGCACGACGACGGTCCCATCGATCCCACCTGCACCTGCCCGGTGTGCACAGGCGGTTACAGCCGTGCGCTCATCCGTCACATGGTCACGCAGAAGGAGATGCTCGGCGGCATTCTGCTTTCGATGCACAACATCTACTACCTGCTCAACCTTATGCAGCGTGCCCGCCAGGCCATTATCGAGGGCCGCTACGGTGCGTTCGTGAGCGACTGGATGAACAGCCCTGCGGCGGTAGATTACTAAGAGCTGCGGGCGTGCTTGCGGGGCGCGAGCAACGGCAAAGGCCAAGCGGCGATCGGTCATCGCGTTCGCTAACACGGTCTGTGTGACCGCTGACCGATGCCTTGCAAGCACTTGATGCATCGTGGGTACCATACCGAATAGTTGATGTTCGGGCGGGTGTTTGGCGCATGGCGTCGACCCCGCCCGTTTCTATTTTCGATAGGAGTACCCATGATTAAGAATGAGAACGTCGAGGACGAGCCCGCCTACGACGAGACGTACCGGCGCGGCCCCGTGGTCATGCGCGGCCCCATGATTCCTAAGGACAACACCTACGCCAACCTGCTGGCACCCGAGGATTCAACCGACTGGTTGCATGCCGATCCCTGGCGAGTGCTGCGCATACAGGCCGAGTTTGTCGATGGCTTCGGCGCGCTTGCCGAGCTCGGGCCCGCGGTGACCATCTTCGGCAGTGCCCGCACGCCCAAGACCGATCCGCTCTACAAGGCTGCGCGCACGGTCGGCCGCAAGATCGCCCAGCGCGGCGTGGCGGTTATCACCGGCGGCGGCCCTGGCATCATGGAGGCGGCCAACAGGGGAGCGGCGAGCGCCAACGGCAAGTCGGTTGGCTTGGGTATCGAGCTCCCACACGAGCATGGGCTCAACAAATACGTAAACCTCGGCATGGACTTCCGTTACTTCTTTGTGCGCAAGACCATGTTCGTCAAATACAGCTCGGGTGCCATCGTGTTCCCCGGCGGCTTTGGCACGCTCGACGAGATGTTCGAGGTGCTCACGCTGGTGCAGACGCACAAGGTCAAGCGTATGCCGCTCGTTTTGGTGGGCACCGAGTACTGGCAGGGCCTGTTCGACTGGCTCAACGGCCCGGTGATGGGTGCCGGCATGATCAGCCCGCTCGATCCAGACCTCGTCCACATCACCGACGACCTCAACGAGGCCGTCGACATCGCCCTGAGCGGGCTGATGTAGGGCGAGCGTGCCTGTTGTTATAGCAATGTGAACGGCAGACTGATGTTATTTAACGTCAGTCTGCCATTTAAACTGGGTATACTGATGCAAAAGACGAGGCGAGGAGGTCGCGTATGTCTACTGCAACGGTTAAGCCTACGACGGTTCGCATCGAAGAGGGGCTCAAGGAACAGGCGACTGAGTTCTTGGATACGGTTGGTCTGAGTCTCAATTCGTATCTCAACCTTGCTGTTCGGCAGCTGGTAAATCAGCAGAAGATTCCGTTTGAGATCGTGGGTCGGCCCGAAGTTCCCAACGAGGCGACGAGACGCGCCATGGTGATTGCCGAGGCTCATGAGTTGGGGATTCTGCCAGACAACAGCCCGTCATTCAATAACGCTGATGAGCTTATATCGTTCCTCGATGAGGGCTAGCGATGTTTGAGATTAAAGTCGAAGCTCAGTTTAAGGCGGATTACAAACGGACGATGCGCATCCATCCGCAGCTAAAAACCGAGTTTAAGGCGGCGGTTGCAGAGCTTGCGGCTCACGGCTTGCTTCCCGCGGAATATGGTGCCCACGAGCTTTCAAACCCGGGCGGCAACTACAACGGCCACATCGATTTCCATCTATCCGATGGCTTGGTCGATGTGGTCGTTCTCTACTTGCCGCATAAGACCAATCCTGTGATCCGGCTGGTCAGAATGGGCTCGCATGAGGAGCTGTTCCAGGGTCCGCAGGGCTGATTGCCGATTTCTAAGTTGCGGTGGAATAGGGATTGATTTGCGGCTGATAAGCCAAAAACAGTCCCTATTTCACCGCAAGTGGTATGGGTGGCCCTAATTGGTGGGTTGGTAGCGGGGGCAGTAACTGATGGCGATGGCGTCGACGCCTACGTGGGTGGCGATGGTGCAGCCGATGGGGCCGGTGCCGGCGTCTACGTAGTTCTGGCCTGCGAGCGCTTGGTTGACGAGCTCTTGCTCCTCGGCGGCGCCGGTCGTGAGCACGCGCACGCTGGAGCCCGGGTGCTCGGTCAAAAATGCGAGGCAATCGGCCATGGTGTTGGCAACGATGCGCTTGGCTCCGCGGCCCTTCTTGACGGCCTTGATTTCGCCCGATTTCCACTCCGGCGAGACGGCCAGGCGAATGTTGAGCATCTGCGTCAGCTGGCCAGCGAGCTTGGGCGCGCGGCCGTTCTTAACGAGGTTCTCGAGCGTGCGGGGAATTAG
>CAJMPK010000177.1 GCA_905215205.1 uncultured bacterium
AGGTTACGGCATACAGGTGCAGTTTTGCGGTGGTCGCAGGGTCGGCGACCGTGAGGTTGTCGATTTGGTTGGCCGTGCCCTTTGCCCCAAGCAAGGTGAGCAAGGTGGGGGCTACGACCTCGCCCGATGGCAGAAAAACAACTTCGACGGTTTTAGGGAATGCGATAATGGCTGCTTTGCGGACGGGCTTATCGGCAGCGGTGACCTCAATGCTCGCGGCGTCGACGGTTTCCGTGCGGTCGAGCGCGACCATCATGCAACAATTGCCCTCGTCGATGTCTGCCGGCATGGGACACCCCGAGTTTTCGCCAGCTTGCGTGCCGCCCACTGCGGTGGCTGTTTCGCTTGGCTCGCTGAAAGTGGCTGAAGGACCGCTCGATGGCGGTGTTATGCCGCCTGGTGCGCCATTGTCCCCAGGCGCTATTTCACCGCTGCTCTCGCTGGAGTCGCTTGCGATGTCACCTGTCGAGGGGGCGAGTCCGACCGCTCCCGCTCCGCTCCATTCCATCTCGAGGAGCGCCGGATCGACAAGGACGTGATGCACATCTTGCGTTTGGGTGCTGATATCGACAGGACCGGGATTTGCCCCTCGCGTCAGGCTGAGCGATCCGGTCCGCTGTTTGCCCCGAATCTCCTGGCTTTCTGTGCTGCTTGCGTAGAACATCAGAGGGATCTCGCCATTCGCAGTGGCGTCGGTGCCCGCCTTGGTCATTTTCAGCGATGCGGTGAATGAGATGGCGGGCTGCGTGCCATCGGTGCTCGAGGGGACGCAGCCCAGGCATACACCTCCTCCGTCTTCGAAAAATGTGCTGTCGAAGGCGACCGTTGCCCCGTCCGCCGAGTCATCGGACAGGGTGATGTCGAGGCGCAGCTCCACGTCGCAGGAATCGCCATCGGCGTCAGTTGCAGCCGCACGCCATGTGTAGATGGCGCATCCCGTTAGAGGACCGTCTGTTGTGCGCGAGTGCTCGGTATCCACGACTATCGAGCTGTTTGCGCGGCGACGGAGGCACCCCGAGGTCGAAATGCTTGCCTGCGCAAGCGAGAAGCGTTGGCGCACGATGGCGCTCGTCTGGTTTGTGGCGAGACAGCTGACGGCAGGTAAGGGGACGTCCACGGCGGGTGTCGCTAGGGCGGCGACGGGCATGCCTGTGGCAAGCGCGCTGCAGAGTGCGGCAACGGGCAAAAGGTTTTTTGATGCCATGGGTTCTCCTTACCTGTTCTGGACGGTCTCGATTTGTGCGGCTACTGGCTGCGTTTGATGCGCAGACCTAGGCCGATGGCGCTTGCGCCTGCCGCGGCGATTCCTGTTGCCAGGAACTGTCGCGTGTCGTCCGTTTGCGCTAGGGGCTCGTGTTGGCCACTGCGTTCGAGCTCCGATAGATCGACGGTCACCTGTGTGGCAGCTTGCGCCTGTTCTTGTTGGGCAAAGGCGGCGATTGGGGCAAACGTTACAACGCCGATGATGACGGCAAGGACAACCGCCTTAGGCCGTGTGCGCACCGGGCTCGACCGTCCACGTAATGCTTGCGACCTGGTCGCCCGTGCTGTCCCCGGTCAAATGGAAGATGTCTCGCGTGACGCGGGCGACATTGCCACTCGTCTTGAGCTTAATCTTGTCCGTACCATCGGCGATGCCCTGATAACCCATGTCGAAGAATGCATTCTTGGAGAGGTCGAGGCCCGCTTCCTGCGTCGCGGCATGAGCGTCTTGGAGCGCCTTGTCTGGGCCAACCTTAAAATCAATGGAGTTCTGGGCGGTTCCCGTCTTGGCGTCGGCGACGATGCTCCAGGAGTTCTGGGCGGCAATCTTCATGTTGGTAACGTGGATGCCATAGGCCGAAAGATTGTCGATGGTGGTTGCGTTCTCGGAAGGGCCCTGAAGCGTGCCGTCAGCGCTAGCGACAAATGGGATGACGGTCGGAGCCTTAAACGTGATGTTGTCGATTTCGGTCCTGATGGTCACGTCGGTGGTTCCAACGCGTCCTTCCGCCAGGGCGGCGGTCGGCGCGGCGCCCATTGCGAGCGCGAGCGCCAACCCTGCGCCCACGACGAGCGCCCTGGTCCCATTCAAGTTCCTGGTGATGTCCATAATCGTTCCTTTCTATTCGTCACGGACCGTTTCCGTGATGGTTAGACGAAAGCGGCGCGGGTGCGCATTTTCGCAACAGGCGGCAGGTTTAGTCTTCTGCCTGCGCAACCCGCACCTTGACGCGCGTGGGATTGCCATGGGCGTCGTAGGTCTTGGCGTCGAGCGCTTGGATCTCGATGTACGCCTCGCCTTCTTTGATGTCGCCTGCGGGACAGGTCTCAACGGTCTTGCCGGTCTCGACCACGCCTGATTCATAGATGGTCTCGTCGTTTTGGATCACGCGGAAACGCTGGGGAAACTTGTTGTCTTGGACGTTTTGCACGTTGACGCGCAGCTTGCCGCTTTTCTGTAGCTGGGCGACCGGTGCGACCGAAATCGTCATCATGTTGTCGCGGACGATGGCATCAAGTTCGTCCTGGATTTCCTGGCGCGACTTACCCTCTGCCGTTGTGACCGAGGTGCCCGTCTCGGCGACAGGCTTTGACTGCCAGGCGTAAAGGCCGATGGCAATAAGGGCGCAGGCGATGGCCAGGCAGACGGCGCCGAGCTTTTTTCGATGTTTTGACCCCAGGGGGCTCGACCGCTTCCGTGCGTTCATGCGGCATCCTTAGTGGTATAGACGCGAGCGAACGTGGACGGATCGGCGCCAAAGAGCATGTGGAGCATGAGGCGTCGCGAGTAGATGAGCTCCTCGAAGTCGGGAGGGAGCTTGATGTCATGGATGTGGGCGATGTGGTGGGCGAGTGCCAAGAATGACTCGGGATCGCAAATTACGTCGGTGGTGACATGGTAGACCGCCGTATCGGGGAATGCCTCCTCGTCGAAGGGCAGAAGATACGGGTCATCGTCAACTTCGATAGCGACGCCGTACTGGGGCCAGTAATATGCCATGGGAACCTCCCTGCTTTTGGGCCAAACCTTCTATTGGTTTTGGCTGTCGATGCCGACCGTATCAGCCGTAACTTGACCGATTTCTGACCAAATGCTTGACGGATTTGCATCGCCACAGGTGAGAGGCGGTAAAAAATATCTCAACTTTTTTCGAGCGCCAATTGCATGCACGGCGCGGATGGGAAAAGACCCGTCAAATACAGCGTCTGCCGAGAAAACGTCGCCGTTCGCCGAATTGCACAAACGTAAAATTCGCCAATTATGGAGACGGTCTCAGTCACGTCGACGAAACGATGCGGTAACATCTCCCTGCAAACACTGTAGTTAACTAAAGGGGGAGTTCGCGTGTCTGCAGCCATCAAACCCTTCGGCGACGAGTTCGAAGAATATGGTCGCGACGAATCTCGCACATCGGGCGAGGCGTCGAGCATCTCGTTTCCGACAACGGAGGACGAAGTCCGCGCCATTCTGCGAAAGCTCCATGCCGAGCATGTTCCGATAACGGTCCAGGGTGCTCGGACCGGTCTGGCTGCCGGTGCCGTGCCCCACGGCGGGCATATCCTCAAC
>CAJMPK010000178.1 GCA_905215205.1 uncultured bacterium
CAACCGTTGGATGAAAAAGGCGCTCTCGGGCACTCGCATCTCGCGTTCAAACTACGCATGCGGCGGCCTTATGGCACTTCATGCCCGTGCCTTTACCCGTGTGGCGTTTGACCCGTTTATCACCCGAGGCGAGGACCTGGATTACCTCTTTAACATGCGCATGTTTGGCTACGACGTGTGGTTTGACAACGAGTGGACCGTTCGTCACCTGCTGCCCGAGTCCGAGAAGCGCTCCCCGCGCTTTATGCAGGATGTGTACCGTTGGTACTACGAGCGTGCCAAGCTGACATTTGCCGCGCACCAGCAGGAGCTCGTTCCCGTCACGGCCGCGTCGCTCATGCCCTATCCGGGCCCGTGGATTTCACGCGAGCTCGACGACCGTGTGCGCAAGACCGCCATGGTCCGCAGCGTGTTTACCCGCGAGCGCGAGGGGTATCTACGCATCTGGCGCCACGGTATTGACGAGGCCAAGACCTACGCGCGCCAAAACGCCGCAAGCTACCTGCGTTTCCAGAGCTTTTGGCCCAAGATCATGGACGGGCTCTGGCGCGACGCACAACTGACCAGCATCCTGGAGGGGACTGAATGATCGACCGCCGCGCCCAGCGCGATAATTCAATATCAATCTTTCGCGTGATCGCCGTTGTCTGCGCCATTTGCGTGCTGGTGTACCTTTTTTTTGCCCTGGCGACCGGAATCGAGCCAATCGCGACCGTGGTCGCCTGCGCATTGCTGTGCATCTTTCTGTGCATTTTTATCTATTTGACGCTCAATCCCGATTCGTGCGTTCGCAGTACACCGAAGAGACGCTCTCGGTGGCCTCTGCCATGCTCGAGGACATCAAAGGCGGCCTGACGCAGGAGTCGGCGCGTCTGGTGTGCCAGCGCATTTTGCCCGAGACACGTGCCATGACGGTTGCCATCACCGACGAGGGCAACGTGCTGGCCTGCGCGGGCGAGTTCGAGGAAAAGCTGCTGCCCGATTCGCCCATTCACACACTTGCCACGCGCTACGTCATCGAGCACGGTATCGTCCAGTCGTTCAATCGCGTGGTGGACGTGGTGGGCTCGGACGGCTCGCACAACCATGTTCCCGCCGGTATCATCGCGCCCATCAAGGTGGGCGACCGCACCGTCGGCACGCTCAAGTTCTACTACAAGACCCCGCGTGCCGTCGACCGTACCCAGTACGCGCTCGCCTCGGGTTTTGCCGAGATTCTGTCCACGCAGCTCGCCATCCACGAGCTCGAGGTGCAAAAGGAGCTCACGGCCCGTGCCGAGGTGCGTGCCCTGCAAGCGCAGATCAACCCACATTTTCTGTTCAACACGCTCAACACCATCGCGTCGTTTACGCGTACCGACCCGCTGCGCGCCCGCGAGCTGCTGCGCGAGTTCTCCTCGTTCTATCGCGCCACGCTCGACAATTCGGGCTCGCTCATTCCCGTATCGCGCGAGGTCGCACAGACCAAGCGCTACCTGACGTTTGAGAAGGCGCGCTTTGGCGAGGATCGCGTGCTGGCGACCTTCGACGTGTCCGAGGACATCGAGGACACGCTGGTGCCGGCATTTGTAATTCAGCCGATCGTCGAGAATGCCGTGCGCCACGGTATGGGTGATGGCGATGCGCTGAGGATCGACGTGTCGGTCCACAGGGATGGCGAAGATGCGATTTTGATTGCGGTCGCCGATAACGGCGTGGGCATGGACGAAGGCACCGCTGCCAGACTGTTTGACGAGCGCTCCGCCCGTCCCGACGCAAACTCCCCGCAGGGCGGCGGCGCCGGTGTGGCCATGCACAATATTTCGGAGCGCATCCATCGCTTTTATGGGCCGCACTCCTATACGCGTGTCGAATCGGCGCCGGGCAAGGGCACCAAAGTGCTCCTTCATCTTGATTTGTCAGAGAGCATCTTTGACATTCAAGAGTAAAATAAAAGGCTACGGGTTCAACGTCATGCGACGGATGCCCGGCGTAGTTAGTTGACGAAAGGTTTTATCCCTATGCTGCGTGCGATGATTGTGGATGATGAGGCGCCGGCTCGCTCGGAGCTTCGCTTCCTGCTCGAGCAAACGGGCAAGATCGGCACGATTACGGAGGCGTCGAGCGTCCGCTCCGCCATCGAGATGCTTATGGAAAGTCGCGTGGATGTCGTGTTTCTCGATATCTCGATGCCCGGTGCCTCGGGCCTGCAACTTGCCGAGGCGCTGCATAAGCTCAAAAATCCGCCGGCGATCGTGTTTGTGACTGCGTATAGTGACCATGCGGTCGAGGCATTCGACGTGGATGCCGTCGATTATCTGATGAAGCCGGTCGAGGAAGCTCGCTTGGATCGCGCGATCGAGAAGGTCATGCAACGCGCCAAGCCGGTTACGGACAGCAAGGTGACCATCGAGCGTATCCCGGTGGAAAAGGGCGGCCGCAAGGTGCTCATTCCCGTGGACGACATTCGCTTTATCATGGCCAAGGACGATTACTCCTGCATCTATACCGTCGATGATCGCTTTTTGTCGACGACCTCGCTGGCGCAGTTTGAGGCCAAGCTCTGCGACTTTGGCTTCTTCCGTGTTCACCGCCGCTATATCGTCAACTTGGCGTGCGTTACGGACGTCGAGACGGTGCCCTCGGGCGCCATCCAGCTGGGCATTACGGGCGTCGACGAACGCGTGCCGGTTTCGCGCCGCCGCGTCGTGCCGCTCAAGAAGGCTCTGAGTCTCTAGCACACTGGCCCCGCAGCCCTGTAGACCCATCGTCTGCGGAGCCGTGGGGCCTTTTTTGTATGTATCTGCCGAATCGTTTTTTGCGGAAGGGATCCCATGAACAGTGCAAGCGCCAAGCGCATCGACATCATCTCGGACACCCACGGCTATTTATCGCCTGCGCTCTTGGATGAGCTTGAGGGCGCAGACCTGATCATCCACGCCGGCGACCTTACGTCAGAGATGGACTACGAGCACCTATGCACCATCGCCCCCGTGCGGGCCGTACTGGGCAACAACGATTACTACCGCGACTACGGCCCCGATGTAGACCGTCTTGCGCTCTTTACCTACGAAGGTCTCAAATTCGCCGTAGCCCACTACCGCGAAGACCTTCCGGTGGGATCCGTAGACGTAGCCATCAACGGTCACACCCACGTAACCAAAGAAGCCCAAGTGGGCCGTTGCTTAGTCCTCAACCCGGGCAGCGCCAGCTACCCCAGAGGCACCCGAGGCCCCACCATGGCCAGAATGCTAGTAAAAGACGGCAAGATCATAAGCACCAAGTTTATTGACTTGGACTAACCGCAACAAAAACGGGGGATGTAAAACCGCATCTCCCGTTTTTTATGAGCCAAAGGCCGAGTTTCAACAAGATCCATCAGACCAACCCCGCCGAGGAGCACGCGGGCTAGCCGCGCAGCGGCGCACGCCCGCAAAACTGGTTGAATAATGTGACGGCAGGGAGGGTCTCCGGGGCCGAGGGCGGGGGTTAAGTTTGTCGCGAGTTCCGCACGCAAAGGAAAGCACTTAATGTGCTTTCCGTC
>CAJMPK010000179.1 GCA_905215205.1 uncultured bacterium
CTGGAGTACGTGGACGTAGATCCCGAATCGGTGTTGCCTCCCGGCGCATTCCGCAGGGGGAGAGATATTTTGCAGCACGAAGTGCGCAGCAAAATATCTCTCATGCCCGAGGACGCGCCGGGAGGCAACACCGATTCGGGAGCGGACACACACGGATCTACCTGCGCATTTACAAATTCGTAAACTTTTTTGAAAAAAGTGCTTGCACAGTTCTCGAATCATAGGTTATTATGTTCCTCGTTGAACGCGCGGGTCCAACAAAACGAACCGCAAATCAACAACATAGCATGTCGGAGTGGCGGAATTGGCAGACGCGCTAGCTTGAGGTGCTAGTGACCGCTTTTTGGTCATGCGGGTTCAAGTCCCGCCTCCGACACCATCGCATTTGAGAAGCCTCTTCGGAGGCTTTTTTGTTACCGATAGACGGTGGGGTCCACGATGGAAACGCTTGAACGCAACGAGTGGGCAGACGTTGCCCAACTAGTCGAGATCACGAGCGATGCTGTCATCATCTGCGAGCTCGACGGAACCATTCTGCATGTGAATAATCGCTTACTTGGTTTGATGTGCGAGGAACGCGCCGACGTCATCGGTGGAGATGTTAAAGACGTCCTGTACTCGTCCGCTTTTGAACGTGCGACGGAACATCGTCTGCCATTTGAAACTGATGGCTCCGAGAACGAACTGATGCTCAAGCTGAGTGACGGCTCTTTTATCCCCGTCTTGGTTCGTGCGGGCTCCGTAACGCCTCCACGCATCTTTGGGCGCCGTGCACCACGTGTCCTGGTGGCGCTTCACAGTATCGAGGAACAGTATTCTCACGACCGTCAACTCAAGCGTGCGTTATCGGAGCTTAGAGTGGCGAACAAACGTCTCTCTGGCACGCTCTCGGTCATTATGAGCACTGTGGGCTCCGATGAGTTACCCAGCCTGCTTGATACCGTTTTGAACCAGCTTGTAGGAACGCTCGATGCTTCGGGTGCCGCTATCTATTTTTCTGAGAGCGGCGGTTTTAAGCTACGCGGTGTTTCCAAGGAGCTGTACGACAGCTACCTGCCCGAGTTTTTGCCGTATGGCGCTGGCATTCCGACGTATGTTCTTCGCGAGTCACGTGCCTGTCGCTTGTCGATTCAACAGGACCTTGAGGGCGATAGGGCCGCCTCCGGTATGTTCATGGACCTGGACAATCGTTCTAAGCACCTGTTGCGCGTGCAGGATATGCCTCCGTACCGCAGCGAGATCTGTCTTCCCGTTTTTTACGGTACGCAGATCCTTGGCGTGTTGGAAGTTGGTTGGAAACGCCCTCAGGCACCGCTCGCCTATGACGTTAATGTACTCGAGGTCATTTGCGATTACCTGTCTATCCAGCTGGTCGGCATGGCATCGAGCCTTCGCTCCCGTCGCACGGCCGAGCTTGGCCGCTCGCTCAATGTCTTGCGTGATGAGTTGTTTACCTTTCTAGACGATTCCGCCGCGGCTACCCAGGCGGTATCGTCCGAGATCTGCAATATGCTTAACTGCCATTTTTGCCCTGTTGAGTATGACGCCAGTCTGGATTCCTGCGTCATAGATTTTGAAGGCGGCAGTCGCGTTGCTTTGCCGGACGATCCCGAGAAGCTTTTCTTTTCCACGACGGCGCCAGCGGCACGTCTGGGGGCTGGCCCTGATGGCTTTGAGGCATCTGTTTTGGGCGGCACGAGTGCCGAGGACCTTAAACACGTACGTATAACTCGCGTTGACGAATCGATGCCTATGGGAGGCTGGCTTAGGGCGCATGGTCTGCCTTGCCAGGGCCTCTACATCGACACCGGCATCGAGGCGGGGCGCCCGCGCTCTGAGGGTGATGGCAAACACAGTAACGACGCGATTGTTCCTGCTTCTGTTGCGAAGAGCCCGACTACGCGCGCGCTGCTGCTTCGTGATGGTAGCCAAGAGCCGATTGATGACCTTGAATATGACTACTTGGTGCACTTGGCGCATGACTTTGAACTGATCTACGAAGGCGAATCTCAAAAGCGCGAGGAGCGCCATATCGCTCAGACCCTCCAGATCGGCATGAGAAATTCCCTGGGGGATGTTCCGGGTATCGCAACCGATTCGGTGTACCTGTCTGCCACGAATTCGGCGTTGGTCGGCGGCGATTTCTATACGCTCATCCGTCTTCCCGACGATTGCGCCGTCATGATTCTGGGTGATGTGTCTGGCAAAGGCATTGAGGCCGCATCGATGTCCGCGCTCGTCAAGACGGCCCTGACGGCATATGCCTGGGAGGGCGCTGGACCGGCCCGCATGGCACGCTCCCTTAACAGCATGCTCATGGGCTTTTCGAGGGTCGAGACGTTTGTGACGGCGTTTATCGCCAAGATTGATCTTAAAGCGGGTCGCGCTACCTATTGCTCTGCGGGACATCCTCCCACTATGGTCATTAGACCCTCGTCGACGCCGCTTGGCGGCGGAGAAACCCGAGGGGGAGAAGTGGAGCTCCTTGGGTGCCAATCGGGCGTGATCGGTGCCTTTGAGAGCATGGTGTACGAGACAGGCGTGTTTACGTTCGCCCCCGGCGACATGCTCTTCATGTATACGGATGGAACGATTGAGGCCCGTGACCGCACCGGGGCGTTCTTTGGCGAGCAGCGTTTGCGCGATCTTCTGCTTTCTGTTTCGGGGGAGGGCGTATCGGGAATCTGCGGCAAGGTCTTGGGCGAGCTTGACCGATTTACCGAATCGGCGCTGGACGATGACATTGCATTGGTGTCCCTTGAGTTTTTACGGGGTCGTTCATAGACGACGCTGGGCGGGCTGAATCCGTACGGTTGGGGAAACGAATGCATCGAGTGGGCTTTTTTGGGGAACCATGGTCGTATGAATGAGTGGAATGACATAGCGGTTTTGACGCCACCAGGCGATATTGACATCGCCACGGTGCCTGCGCTGCGTCGGCGGTTGGATGCTTTGATTGGCCGCGGCGTGCGTCGCGTCGTCATCAACTGTCAGGCTGTTGGCTTTATCGATTCGACGGGCTTGGCATTCCTGCTTACGCGCGCTCGTGAGCTCATGAGGCGAGAAGGCCTGCTTTCGCTCGTCAATGCATCAGGTGAAGTTGTTCGCTTTTTGGAGATTGCTCGTCTTGTCGATATCCTTCATGTCGCGGGGCCGGCACGGGAGTCTATTCCCGCCATTCCGGTGGGGGAGCTGCCTCGCTGGAGTAAGAGCGTCGAGGTCCGTCAGGGTATCGAGAATCTTCCATACTACCGACATCGCATCGCCGAACTCCTTGAATCGCTTCCGCTGCGCCGTGACGAGCGCTACGATGTCGCATTGGCGTCGGGGGAGGCGCTGGGTAATGCCTATGACCATGCGGGCGGTATCGGGTGCGTCCTGACGGTTCAGGCCTATGGCGATCGCGTTGTGGTTGAGGTGCTTGATCGAGGTGCCGGCTATTCTATCGATGAAACGAGCGAGCCGGTCGCATCTGAGGAACGCGGCCGTGGTATCAAGCTTATGCGTATGCTCGTC
>CAJMPK010000180.1 GCA_905215205.1 uncultured bacterium
ACGCGCATCATCCAGGTATTCCTCGCGTCCAGCATGATTCAAAAGAGCCTCGACCTCGGCATCCGAAAAGCCGAACCAACGGTCACACCACGTCGAAAGCGGCGTCGACAGACAATACGAGCAACTGCGCGAAGAAAGCGCCGCTTCGACAGGACTGGGACGCTCCCCCATCAAACACGTCAACCGCAACGAATCGCGCGCAGTGGCAATGGCGTCGAACAGCACGCGATCGAATAGCCCTGCCGGATCGGCGTCGGAAGCGTCCCTCGCGCTCGCACGGCCCAACCACGCCGCATCGTACCCATCAACGAGCAATACAACCTGTTCATCGCAGGCCATCTCCAGCAGCTCAATGAGCACACCGAGCACCGAGTCAACCTCGTCCGCGCTCGCCACGCCACGCGCGACGCGTTCGATGTGACGCACCTTATCTCGAGCTAAATCCGGAGCCTCCAAGAGCGCCAACCAGCGAGCGCACTCGCCCGAAAGGGCATCGCGCACGACGCTGGCAACAGCGGGGCCACGCCTCGCAGCGCCAGAAAAGTCCAGCGATATCACCGGATAGCAAGCATGCTCATCCCGATAGCGCCCGCCGTCCGCATCCCAAATCTGAGCATCGGCAAACAAACGCTGACCAGAGCGACCGACCGCTGGACGCTCCAGAAAAGCCTTGAGCATCGACAAGTTCATGCTCTTGCCAAAACCCTCGGGTCGACAGCACACCACAACGGACGCGTCGCAGTCCAACACATCGGCAATAAACATGGTCTTGTCAACCAGCATGCAGCAACCAAGGGCCTCCGCATAGTCGTGCATGCCAATGGGCAAAACCGCATCGTCGACACAGCCGATCAAACGCACGCCAAAGCCGTCAGCACAATCAACATTTGCCTGTTCAGACACCAAAACGTTCCCCCTAAATCGCAGCACGATGCCAATTGTAATGACCGCATCGCATGTACCGATGTCGCCGCGCAAACATATCGGGCAACGGTAGCAACAAGAGGTGTGAGGGGGCATAACTAATCGTTGCACAACAAAACGGGGCCCGATGCATTCGCACCGGACCCCGTCCCGACTATTTAGTTATCTGGCAACTGAGAGCCTACTCCTCCGAGTCGTCATCTCCAGAAGCTTTCTTCTGCTGATCGAGCTTATGCTTACCACTTACGATAGACGTAGCGCCCAGTGTGGCCAAGCTTGCACTGGCAAGGCTCGCCATAACGATAAGGTCGCCCGTCTTGGGCATGTTACCGCCAGATGACTTGGTCGTTGTAGTCGTCGTGGTCGTGGTGGTCACCGTTTTGGAGTCATTTTGCTCTTGGACCTGGTTGTCAGCACCGCTCTTGTCATCGTCTTCGGACTGTTTCTTTTCGCCCTCGGTCTTGCTCTCGTCCTTCTTCTGAGCGGACTTGTCGTCCTTCTCCTCAGAGCTAGAGCCCTTATCAGATTCGTTCTTCTCGGAAGCCTTGTCCTTGGAGTCGCCCTTTGCAGCTTCGGTCTTTTCCGTGGAAACCTGATCAGAGTTGTCCTGGGCCGAGCCGTTATTGACGCCAGCCATCAGCGAAGAGCCCAGCGTAGAACCAAGCTGCACGGAGAAAGAAGGCTTCTTGTCCGGCGAAGCAATGGGAGTGTCCGGCGCCTTATTCGAGTCGTCCTTGGAAGCATCGGAATCAGGGGTTGCTTCAGAGCCGGAGCCATTGTTAGAGCCGGTGCCAACGGACGAATCGCTCGAGCCGGTGGATGAGTTAGAGGTGTCAGCGCCGGTCGAACCAGAAGCGTCGCTGTCCGTATTGCCGGAAGAGTTTGAAGACGAATCGCCCGCAGCAGAGCCGTTCGAATCGGAGCCGTTCGAGGTAGAGCCGTCGTTGGTAGTGCCACCAGCAGAGCCATTACCGTCAGCATCGGTCGAGGGCGCATCCATCCTGCCATCGTTGGCATCGTCACTCGAGTCGTCATTCGAATCAGGTGTCGGCGAGGGCGCCGGCGTAGGCTCGGGCTGCATGGGCGTCGCAGCGGCAGCCTCATCCTCGGCGATAAAAGCCAAGCAGTCCTTCAGCTCATTCTTATAACGATTCTTCCAGCCCTCATGATACTGGGGCTGACTTGAAAACTTGGTGGCGACATTGTTGACCACGCTATTGGAGAGCGCCGTCACAAACTCGCGGTCGGACATATCGTTGGAAAGATTCGCCCAGCGGAAAAAGTCCCTGCAGCCACCGGTGCCGCACATGTTGGTGATGCTCCACACCATGCCTTTGACGCAATCGGCGCGGCCCGAAATATCAATGCCCAGGCCGCTCTTGAGCCACGCCTCGGTCACCGCATAGTACGAGTTATACGCATAGGCATCTTGAAGTGCTGAGAACTCAACAGGATCGGTGTTGTACGCGCCTTGGAAGGCATCCTGCGCGATATGGCCCAGCTCGGTGAGCTGACCGTTCTCGAACGTAGCATTGCTCGCGTTGGAAATCTCGTTACCGCGATCAATCGCATCCTTGAGCATGCTGTATTTTTCGGGGTTGTAGTTGTAGGCCTGCTTCATAAACGGAATGAGCGACCAACGACGGTCGAACTGGTAATAACCCAGCGCGTTGTAGCCGTCACCATACGAAAAGCCCTGGTTATAGTTGCCATGGCTCTCATATTTGGTGAAGTACTTCATCTCGGGAGTCACGTTGACAAACGAAACGCCCTGGACCGACCTCAGCACGCCCGAGAAGGACTGCTGGGTGTAGAGACCCTTATCGATATCGGTGGCATCCGAGGCAACACCCGGCGTGGGCTCCTCGGCAGCGGCGGGTGCCGGCGCGGAAACGGCGCAAACGAAAGCGCCAGCGTCAGGCCCGCGACAATAGCAGAATGCTTGGGCTGCATAAGATCCTCCCTGCATTGGTGTAGTTAAAGTGCAGTTTGCAAAGATGAATTTAAGTATCCCAACTCGCCCGTTGTTGCACAACAACCCCTCGGTAAACGGCAACAACCCTCCGCGAAATCTTAAGGAATTGCGCTCAACCTACAGTTTGATGTCGAAATTGATCTCGGGGACGGCGGCCAGGTCGGCCAGCGTTACGCCGTCGACATAGTTCTCGATGACCTCGTCCAGGCCACGCCAGAACTTGACGGTGGAACACAGGTCACTGCGGGCGCAGCTGTTGTCGATGCCATCGCACGCCACCGGAGCCGTGCTGCCCTCGACGGCACGCAGGATGTCGCCGGCACGCACCTCGGCCGGGTCCTTGGCCATCATGTAGCCGCCGCCCTTGCCGCGCACGCTCTTAAGCAGGCCCGCCTTCATAAGCGGACGCACCAGCTGCTCCAAATACTTTTGCGAGATATGCTCACGGTCGGCAACCTCGCGCAAGGCAATCTTGCCCTCGGCGTCACCGAGCGCCGCGATATAGATCATCAGCCGGAGGGCATAGCGGCCCTTGGAAGAAATGAGCATACCTACCCTCCCATCGCGTCTGGAACAACATGACCAGGTTTGTTTGTCCCAAATTTAAAGTAAGTG
>CAJMPK010000181.1 GCA_905215205.1 uncultured bacterium
AAGCTGGGCCGCGAGGGCTGCAAAGACGTTATTGCCGCAGCCTACCGCTACAAGGTGGCGCAGTTCGAAGGCTAGCCGACCAAAAACCACCACAAAGGTGCCTGTCCCCTTTGTGGTGGTCGGTCGACCGGCATAGAAAAAAGTCCCCGCCGGGCGTGTGCTCGACGGGGACTTTGCCGTTTGGTGGCTAGCGCTGAGGGTGATTACTCGCCCAGCAGGCTCTTGGTGATGGAAGCGGCGGCCTTCTTGCCGGCGCCCATCGCCAGAATGACCGTAGCGGCACCGGTGACGATGTCGCCGCCAGCCCAGATGCGGGGATCGGTGGTCTGGCCGGTCTCCTCGTCGGCGACGATGTAGCCCCACTTGTTGAGCTCCATCTTGCCGCCGATCTTCTTTGCGAAGGGGTTGGCGTTGGTGCCGATAGCCGAAATAGCGACGTCGCAGGGGATCTCCTCGATGGCGCCCTCGATGGGCACCGGGCGACGACGGCCGGACTCGTCGGGCTCGCCGAGTTCCATCTTCTGGACCTTGACGGCGCACACGGAGCCGTCCTCGCCAGCGACAAACTCGAGCGGGGAGACGAGCGGCAGAACCTCGACGCCTTCGGCCTTAGCATGGTGCAGCTCGGCGCGACGGCAGGGCATCTCGTCCTCGGTACGACGGTAGGCGATGATGGCATGCTCGGCGCCCAGGCGCTTGGCAGTACGGACGGCGTCCATAGCCACGTTGCCGCCGCCAAAGACGACGACGTTCTTGCCGTGCTTGGTGGGGGTGTCGTACTCGGGGAACTTGTTGGCCTTCATCAGGTTCACGCGGGTGAGGTACTCGTTCGCGAAGAAGACGTTGGGCAGGTTCTCGCCGGGGACGTTGAGGAACTTGGGCAGGCCAGCGCCGGTCGCCACGTAGATGGCGTCGAAGCCCTGCTCGAACAGCTCCTCGGCCGTGGCCATGTTGCCCACGACGGAGTTGTACTCAAACTTGACGCCCATGTCCTCCAGGCCGTCAATCTCGCGCTTGACGACCGCCTTGGGCAGACGGAACTCGGGGATGCCGTAGACCAGCACGCCGCCGCCGGTGAAGAAGGCCTCGAAGACGGTAACGTCAAAGCCGTTACGGGCGAGCTCGCCGGCGCAGGTGATGCCGGACGGGCCGGAGCCGACGACGGCGACCTTCTTGCCGTTCTTGGGGGCCATCTTGGGCGTGGAGGCGAGCTCGGGGCGATCACCCAGGAAGCGCTCGAGCTGGCCGATGGCCACGGGCTCGGACTTCTTACCACGGATGCACTTGCCCTCGCACTGGTTCTCCTGCGGGCAGACGCGGCCGCAGATGGCGGGAAGCATGGAGTCCTCGCGGATGGTATCGAGAGCGCCGCCGAAGTCCTTCGCGCGGATCTGCTCGATAAAGCGGGGGATGTTGATGTTGACGGGGCAGCCCTCAACACAGAACGGCTTCTTGCAGTTGAGGCAGCGCTCGGCCTCGGCCAGCGCCATCTCCTCGGTGAAGCCCTTGTCGACGGGGCGGAAGTCGCAGGCGCGCTCGGCAGCCGGCTCCTCGTTATCGGGGGTGCGGGGCGACTTCATATCGGCAACGAAACGACCGTTAACTAGTGGCATGCGCAGCTCTTTTCCTCATAGGCCTTGAGGGACTCGCCCTCTTCGGAACGGTAAGCGGCCTGGCGGGCACGAAGGTCATCCCAGTCGACCAGGGTGGCATCGAAGTCGGGGCCGTCGACGCAAGCGAACTTGGTCACGCCGCCCACCTCGACGCGGCAGCAGCCGCACATGCCGGTGCCGTCAACCATGATGGGGTTGAGCGACGCGGTGATGGGGGTGTCGTACTTCTGGGCGGTGAGGGTCGAGAACTTCATCATCGGAACGGGGCCGACGCAGAAGACCTGGCTCACGGCCTTGTCCTGCAGCAGGCGCTCCAGCGGAGCGGTGACAACGCCCTGCTCTCCGTAGGAACCGTCGTCGGTGGTGATATGGATGTGGTCCTCGTCGAGGAGCTCGCGGAACTGGTCCTCCATGAGCAGGAGGTCCTTGGTGCGGGCGCCCATGATGGCGTGCACCTCGTGACCGGTCTCGACCAGGTGCTTGGCGACCGGGAAGGCAATTGCCAGGCCGACGCCGCCGCCAATGACGGCGCAGGGGCCCTCGGCCATCTCGGTGGGAACGCCCAGCGGGCCCACGACGTCGCGCAGCGACTCGCCGGCTTCGTAAGTGGACAGCATCTCGGTGGTCTTGCCGATCACCATGAAGATGAACTCGACCCAGCCCTCGTCACCGTTCCAGCCGGCCAGGGTAAACGGGACGCGCTCGCCCGTCTCGTTGGCGCGGACCATGAGGAACTGTCCAGCGTGCGCATGCTTGGCGATTGCAGGCGCCTCGATGCGGAACTTGAACACCTTCTCCGAGAACTGCGTCTTCTCCAGGATCTTATACATAGAACCCCTCTCTTGTTAGGGCCGCCGAACCGTGCCTCCACGGAAATGGACGGTAGCCCGAGTAAAACCGTACGCGCACAGGCGTTGTGCAGACATACGGTGCAAATTATACCCTCATGGACATGTCACTTACGTGTGTCTTCGGCGGTTGGGAGCAGGGTTTATCCACTTTGGCCTACCAAAGGGGGAGAGGTTTATTTTGGTCGGTTTTATCAGGTAAAACGGCAAAGGGGGCCGGCCTCGGGTTGTGATGAGGCCGGCCCCCTTTGGGGTGCTATGTGTGTATGGCAGTGCGGGGTTTATTGCGATGCGGCCACCGGGGCGTTTCCGTAGATAAAACCTGCCAAAATAAACCTGTCCCTAAATAGTAGGTTTTAGTGCTTGCCGTTGGCGGAAGCGGCGCCGTTTACGTGATCGCGGGCGTAGATTACGCCGTGGACGATGGCCAGACCGGCGGCATCTGCGGCGCGGGCGCAGGTGTTCTGGAAGTCCTCGGCCTCGCGGGCGCGCAGCTGCTTGAGCACGTAATCTGCCACGGCCATCTTGCCGGGAGGGTTGCCGATACCGGTGCGGATGCGACTAAAGTCGCGGCTGCCCATATTGTCGATGATGGAGCGCAGGCCGTTGTGGCCGGCGTGGCCGCCGCCCACCTTAACACGTACGTCGCCGGCGGGAATGTCGAGCTCGTCGTGAATCACGAGTAGCTCCTCGGCCTTGATCTTGTACTCGCGGCAGAGCTTGGAGATGGGGCCACCCGAGGTATTCATATACGACTGCGGCTTGACCAGCACGATCTGGCGCTTGCCGCCCTCTTCCTCGGGGTCGTTGATGTTGATGAGCGCGACCTCGGCGCCTGCTTGGTTTTTCCAGTACGTGACGCCGGCCTGACGGGCCAGCTCGTCGATTGCTTTGAAACCAGCGTTATGGCGGGTCTCGGCATATTCCTCGCCAGGGTTGCCAAGCCCGGCAACCATGCGAATCTTAAGCGGCTGTGCAGCTGCCATATGCTTCCTTTCATTACACAAAAGTTTAATCAACGACAAAGGCTACCACGCCC
>CAJMPK010000182.1 GCA_905215205.1 uncultured bacterium
CGCCTGCGGACTCATCAGCTTTGTCATGGCCAAGCTGTTCATGATGTTCCTCTAGCCCCACCGAGTGTCCATCCGGACCGCAATACCTCGCCCACCCGTCTTCGCCTCGAAAGGACCCACCCATGGCAAAGAAACCCGATTCGTTCTACTTTGACAACTACGTCGCCTGCGCCGATCTTGCCGTCCAGGCCGCCGAGCTGCTCACCAAGATTTTCGAGAACTTCGATCCCGCAAAGATTCACGATATGCTCAACAAGATGCATGCGATTGAGCATGCGGCCGACAAGAAGCACCATGAGCTCGAGGATGCCTTGCTCACTGCCTTTATCACCCCGCTTGAGCGCGAGGATCTTGATCTGATGAGCTGCTCGCTCGACACCGTGCTCGACCGTATTGAAGGCGTCGTGCAGCGTGTCTACTTCACCAACATCCAGAGTATCCACCCCGATGCCATCGTCATCGCCCACAAGGTGACCGATGCCTGCCGCGCTATGAAGGACCTGATGGTCGAGCTGCCCAACTACCGCAAGTCCAAGACCCTGCGCGAGCTCGTCATCCAGATCAACACCATCGAATCCGAGGCCGACGAGCTCTACATCAACGCCATGCGCAACCTGCACGTCAACGGCAAGGACCCGCTCGAGGTCATCGCTTGGCGTGACGTGTACGCCTTCCTGGAGTACTGCGCCGACTGCTGCGAGAATGTGGCCGATGTTGTGGATTCGATTGTCATGAAGAACAGTTAATTGGGGGTACGTGTCCCGGCGGTCGCGGGCCCGGCCACTAATAACCTTTTTCACTCCGGCTGCAAGCAGAGTCGTTCAAAAGGTTATTAGTGGCCGGGCCCGCTCCCTTACGTACCGCCATTGGGAACTTTGGCTGATAGTTATAGCGCAATGGGGGTTTGGCCGAGGGGGCCTTTAGTGCCCAATTGAACACTTTGGCATTTGATGGGCGTTTGGCTGATTGCTGCTTTGGGTACTGTTTGGGTTACTTTGGGTTTGTTTGATTTTTAATTGTTGGAGGGCTTGTATGTCTTATTTGGATCTGGCTCGGGGTCGGTATTCTTGTCGTTCGTTTGAGGACCGTCCTGTTGAGCAGGCTGTGGTGGATGCCATTGTTGAGGCTGGGCGCATTGCTCCTTCTGCTTGTAATAATCATCCAACCCGTGTGATGGTGTTGGATACGCCTGAGCTTCTGGAGAAGGCTGCTGCTTGTCAGCCTCGGTTTGCTCGTGATGGGTCTATCTTTGGCGCTCCGCTTATCTTCCTTATTTGCAGCGTTACTGATGATGCTTGGGTACGCCCGTATGATCAGATGAATTCCAGTGAAATCGATACGTCCATCGTGTGCGATCAGATGATGATGGAGGCCACCGAGCAGGGCCTGGGAACGTGCTGGGTATGCCATTTTAAGCCTGAGGTGGCACAGGAGCAGTTCAATCTGCCCAAGGGCGTCTATCCCTATCACATGCTCGTCTGTGGATATCCTGCCGACCACATCGCCGATCCCGAGCATCGCGAGGCCCGTACCATTTCCCTCTCCGACTTCCTCCTCAAGTAGATTTTGGGACATGCCCTAAAACCTATCCTTGACCGCTCACCGGTTCGCCGAGTTCTGCGCCACTATGTGCAGGGCTCGGTTTTTTATGTTGCGCGCCCCGGCACAGTCATAAAAAAAGACCCGCAAGCTGCGGGTCCTTTCTAGGCACTAAATTGTAGGCCGAATGTTAGTCCAGGTCGTCGGCAGCGAAGTTGTCGATCGGGGCGAAGGGGTCGGCCACGGGGACAACAGGATCAGCGACAGGCAGCGGCTCGGCGGCGGGAACGGTCACTGCAGGAGAAGCGGCAGAACCGACCGGCGTGGAGGCCATGAGGTCGGCCGGGAAGGAGTTTTGGGCATCGTCCATGAAGTGCTGGATGAGCTTGAGGTACTCGGCCTTGAACTCCTCACGGGAAGCCTTGAGACGATCGATCTCCTCGAGCTCGGCCTGCTTCTCGGTCAGAGCCTGGCGGATAACCTCGCGTGCCTTGGCGTCAGCCTCGTTGCGGATACGCTCAGCGTTCTCATTGGCATCGTTGACGATGGTCTCAGCGGTCTGCTGGGCAGCGATCAGGGCAGCGGAAATCTGGCGCTCCTGAGCGGAGAAATCAGGGGCGGGAGCAGCCACGGGGGTGGCAGGAACGGCCTGGGCGGAGGCATCCTGAGCCTGGGCAAGCTGAGCCTGCGCATCGGCAAGCTGCTGCTCGGTAGCAGTCAGACGACCCTTAAGGTCGACGATCTTAGCGAGCATAGCGTCAACCTCGGAGGACAGCGTCTCCAAGAAGACGTCGACCTCGGCAGGATCGTAGCCACGCTTGGCCTCAGAGAAAGTCTGAGCCTGGATGTCTGCAGGGGTAATAGCCATAACAAGTCTCCTTTTTCATCGCCTCGGCGCTACACGCCCGACGTAAGTTACTAAGTCAGTTCTACACGAGTATACCTATAAGAAGCTGCAGAACCAGCCTCTGCACCAACTGCAACGCAATAATCGCAACGACCGGCGAAAAATCGATACCGCCCATCGGCGGGATGAAACGACGGAACAGGTTAAGCCACGGACCGCACACGCTATCAAGCACCGCGGCAATATCCTGAAGCAAACCACCCTGCTTCATGGGAATCCACGTCATAAAGCAGTAGACGACAATGAGCGTGGAATAGAAGTTGAACAGCGTGTTGACCAGCTGGACGATAGTGTAGATGTTGATGGGAATCTCCTCGTCTTGTCTTTACTTAAGGTAGCCGTCCGCACGAAGCTTCTTGAGATCGGAATCTTTGACCTCGCAACCGGCGGGCAGCACCATGAACACGCGGTCGCCCGCCTCCTTGACCGTGGCACCCAGACCGCAGGCAAAGCCGTAAGAGAAGTCCAAGACGCGCTTGGCCACTTCGGTGCGTACGCCCACAAAAATCAGCGCGACAGGCTGCTTGGTGCGAACGCGGCGCACCACGGTCTCCACGTCGTCATAGCTCTCGGGGCGCAGGACATAGGCCGGCAGCTGCGGTGTGGCGTTGATGATATTGCTCGCATAGGCCGAGGCATCGCTCGGTGCAGGCGCGGGCGCAGCGGCGGCACGGGCGCGGGTGTTCTCGGCGTAGCTAGACGGCGTGTCATAGGCACCAGGACGATAACCGCTCGCAACACTGTCCTGCGAGCGCGAAGGCGGGTTATACGTCGTGGCATGGCGGGAGTCATCGCCGACCAGCTGGCCGGAGCGCGTATACACGGCAACCGACTCAGCTTCACCGCGGCGCGTCTGACCAAGCAGGCCGTTGCTCGGCTCGTCTTGGGTGTAAAAGCCCTCGCCCGAAGCACCGCTGTAGCCGTTGCCCTGATAACTATCGTCATAGCCGTCATCGTAGCCGTAGTCGTCGTCCTGGCCATAACCCTGGTCGTAACCCTGCTGGCCGCCCAGGTGCATCTTATTTT
>CAJMPK010000183.1 GCA_905215205.1 uncultured bacterium
TGGTGGCGCTCCCGGCGGCATTGCGCGCGTTGACTACGGCGGCGAGCGTGTCCTGCTCGTGCTTGGCGTAGCCCTTGACGGTCTCGACCAGGTTAGGGATCAGGTCGTTGCGACGCTGCAGCTGCGTGTCGATGTTCTGCCAAGCATTATCGATGCGATTGCGCTTGGTGACCATGTTGTTGTAGATGCCGGCGATGGCGCTGACGATCACAACGACAACAACGATACCGATGATGACGGGAAGCATGATGTCTCCGTTTCGAATGGCAGCGGCGTTTTGCGCTGGCTGCCGTTGGTGTAACGCTACTAGTATACCCGCAACCTTTGGCGATACCGAACTTTCCGGTAAGCGTTATGTTTCCGCCAAGGAGGGGGCGCCAATATGGAACGGGTGGTACAGGTGTAAGATATGCGACAAATTAAGGAATGCTGTCTACACCTTGAGGATGGCGATATGGATGGACCTTCGCATCAAGAAAACCTATCGTGCCCTGTTCGATGCTTTTACCGAGCTCTTGGAAGAGCATCGGTTTGAGGATTTGACGGTTGCCATGCTTTGCGACCGGGCCCTGATTCGCCGCACGACGTTCTATAAGCATTTTCGCGATAAAAACGATTACTTTGCCTTCTATATCGATGAGCTTATGACGGGCTTGCCGCAAAACCGGACCGATGCGGCGGACGCGGAGTCGCTTGGGGACGTGCAGGCGCTTCGCCATGAGGTCTTTGACGATGCCATGAATATGATTCTGGCGCATGAGCAGCTCATGGATAATATTTTGGCGAGCAGCATGTCGGGCATGCTGACCGGCATGATTTGCGACCGCATCGCGCGTTCTGTCCGCGAGCGTGTGATGAGCTCGCTCGCCGAAGACGCCCTGGCGCCCGTTTCGCTCGAGACGACATCGGAGTTTATCGCCGGTGGCATTATTCGACTGTTCACAAATTGGTGGGAGTCGGGTCACGACCTCGAGCGCCGACCCGAGATGGCCGACGTGGTCGATGCACTGTTCGAGCGAACCATGACGCCGGTGCATCACTAGAAGTGGCGGAGAGAGGGGGATTCGAACCCCCGGAACGCTCTCGCGCTCAACGGTTTTCAAGACCGCCGCATTCAACCGCTCTGCCATCTCTCCGTGAGTCGTAATGATAGCATCGTTTTGAATCTGCAACAGGGAAGGCGAACGATGACGATCACCGAAATCGACGAGAAGTTCATGCTCGAGGCGCTGGCAGAGGCTCGCGCCGCCGCTGCGGTGGGCGAGGTACCCATCGGAGCCGTAGTGGTGCGCGCGGGCGAGATCGTCGCGAGGGCGCATAATCGTCGCGAGCTCGACCAGGACCCTTCGGCGCATGCAGAGTTCGCGGCCCTGTGCGCTGCCGCTCAGTCGCTCGGTCGCTGGCGCCTTTCCGATTGCACGGTCTACGTGACGCTCGAGCCTTGCTGCATGTGTGCGGGGCTTATGGTCAACGCGCGCGTGGGGCGCTGCGTGTATGGCGCGGCTGATGCCAAGGCGGGCGCCTTGGGCTCGTTGTATGACCTGAATGCCGATTCGCGCCTGAACCATCGGTTTAACGTGACGGCCGGCGTGCTGGCAGACGAGTGTCGTGAGGTGTTGAGCAGCTATTTTAGTGGGCTGCGTGGCACCGATGGTGCTGGCTGCGGTTGTGGGGCCGATCTTGAGGCGCATGCCGCTCATGCCGAGGCACTCGCGTGTGTCGAAGATATTGCCGCTGAGGCGGTCGATTTTGGTGTCGCATACCGCCGGCCCCGCCGTGTGCTGCTGGCGATTGATTCCTTTAAGGGTAGCGTGTCGAGTGCGCAGGCAGAGGAGGCCGTTGCCGAAGGCATGCGCCGCGTTTGGCCCGATGCCGAGGTGTGCACATTGCTGCTGGCAGATGGTGGCGAGGGAACGCTCGATGCTATCGCCGCATGCGGTGGTGAGCTCTCGGCCTGCGAGGTGGCAGGTCCCTTGGGCGAACGCGTGTCTGCCCGGATGCTGGTGGACGGCGAGCGCGAGTCGGCTGTTATTGAGATGGCCGAGGCGGCGGGTATTGGGTATTCGCCCTGTACGGAGTCGGCGGCGTTGGCGGCTTCGACCTATGGCGTGGGCGAGCTCATGCTTCGCGCAGTCCGTGCTGGGGCAAAGACTATCTATATTGGTCTGGGCGGCAGTGCTACCAACGACGGTGGGGCCGGCATGCTGCAGGCGCTGGGCGCGCGTGTGGTCGATGAGTGCGGCTGCAATATCGCCCCCGGTCTTGCGGGCCTTGAACGCGTGGCGAGCGTTGATTTGGCGCCGGCGCTGCAGGTTTTGGATGGCGCTCGCATCGTTGTGCTCTCCGATGTCGAGAATCCGCTCGTGGGGCGTCGAGGCGCCCTAGCAGTGTTCGGTGGGCAGAAGGGCCTGCCGACGGGGGATGCCGAGGTCCTGCGCAGGTGCGACAGCTGGATGGTCGGCTACGGTCGCTTGCTCGACGCTGCGATTGCCGGAGCTCGAGCCCAGGGTTTGTTGCGCACACCCGAGGGCGCACGGACATTTGGCTCGGTGCTCGGCGTGCCCGGCGCTGGTGCCGCCGGTGGTCTGGGCGCGGCGTTGCTGGCGCTCGGTGCGGAGCTATGCTCGGGTGTGGAGACGGTGCTCGATCTCGTGGGGTTTGACGAGCGCGTGCGCGATGTCGACCTGGTCATAACGGGCGAGGGCAATATGGACGAGCAGTCCGCCGCCGGTAAGGCGCCGGTGGGCGTGGCCCGTCGTGCTAAGCGCTATGGCAAGCCGGTGGTCGCCGTCGTGGGTGGTCGCGCCGTCAGCCTGGATGCGGTGTGTGAGCAGGGTATTGACTTGGTTTTGCCGATTTGCCGCAAGCCCATGGACCTGGAACAGGCACTCGATCCGCAAGAAGCCACAACCAACCTCATCTGTGCCGGCGAAGCAGCCGCCCAATCCTACGACCTCGCTCGCCTCTAAGGCCTATCTCCCTATAATTTGCGGTGGAATACGGAGTGTTTTTGCCTTTAAGGGGCCAATTCAGTCCGTATTCCACCGCAACTTCGAGAATGGCCATTCGAGGTTGGCTGCCTTGGGTCTTGGGTCGGACCGTTTGCCACGAAATGCGGCCATCTACTACGTTTAACCGGGCCCCCTCGACCATCCCGGAATTTGCAAAAACAAAACCGCAGGTAGAAAGCTTGCCGATTTTCGAAAAAGCACGCTATGGTTGATCTCTGTGGCCAAAACGTAGTAGATAGGCCCTTTTCGTGGCACGGCACCAGATCAGTCTATTTAGGATGGGGCTTACTTGACTACTTTCGCCACCCTGATGCCCCTCCAGTCAAAAAGTGGTCAAAAAGGTTGATTTCCGATCTCAGCCGAACACATTGAGCGAATAGGCCGTTCCCGCAGTTAGCCGAACGCCCCCGAGGCCCTATCCGGGACCCGGGGGCGCCGT
>CAJMPK010000184.1 GCA_905215205.1 uncultured bacterium
CGCTCAATTCTGGAAAGAATGTCGTGGTGGCACTGAAGGAGGCCGGCTACACCTCGGTGGAGCTGCTCGACGCCGCCGCCGATGACTTTATGGTGACTATGGCGACCGGTGGCTTCGACGTGGCATTTATCGCCATGCACGGCGCCGGCGGTGAGGATGGCGCCATGCAGGGGGCCATGGAGACGCTGGGTATTCCTTACACGGCGTCAGGCGTGCTCGCCAGCGCATGTGGCGCCGATAAAGAGGTTTCAAAACTTCTGTATGCCAGGGCGGGCATCCCCATTGCCCCCGGCCTGGCGCTTGAGGCGGGCGACGAGGTCGATATCGATCGTATCGTCGAGATTTGTGGCGAGCGGTGCTTTGTAAAGCCCGCAGTCAACGGCTCCAGCTACGGCATTTCGCTCGTTCACGAGCCCTCAGAGCTGCCGGCGGCAATCGCCAAGGCTTTTGAGTACGGCGATAAAGTGCTGGTCGAAAAGTGCATCGAGGGAACCGAGATCACTGTGGGCGTGTACGGCGAGGACGACGTGCGCGCGCTGCCGATTGTGGAGATTCGCAAGCCTGAGGACTGCGAGTTCTACGACCTGGATGTAAAGTACGTCGACCCCACAGACATCCACCGCATTCCGGCGCAGATTTCGCCCGAAAACTATGCGCGTGCCCAGGAACTTGCCTGTGCGGCCCATAAGGCCCTCGGCTGTCTGGGCGTTTCGCGCAGCGATTTTATCGTGAGCGAGGACGGCCCTGTCATTCTCGAGACCAACACCATTCCCGGCATGACCGATACGTCGCTGTATCCGGATGAGATCCGCCACACCGACGACATGACGTTCCCGCAGGTCTGTGACAGCCTGATCCGTATGGGCCTTCGTCGAGCGGGCATTGCATGCTAATCGAGGACGCCGTATCTCCTGGAACGCCGCAGTTCGTCATCGATTCTTACGCCACGCTCGCCGAGCGCGCTAAGACGCAATCGTTTGGCCTCATCGAGGAGGACGTAATCGTCCTCGATACCGAGACCACGGGTCTTTCGGTGCAGGACAATGAGTTGATTGAGATTTCCGCGGCCCGCCTTTCGGGCCGCGAGGTCATTGACCGCTTTGATACGTTCGTGCATCCCAAGCAGCTGATTCTTGCAGAGATTACCGAGCTCACGAGCATTACGAACGCCGATGTGGCAGATGCTCCGTCGGCCGTCGAGGCCGTCGCGGCACTCGCCGACTTTGTGGGCGGCTGTCCTGTTATCGCGCATAACGCCACGTTTGACCGGTCGTTTATCGAGTCGGTCAAGGGCGGTGTCAACGTCAGCGACATCTGGATCGATTCGCTGGCACTGTCGCGCATCGCACTTCCGCGCCTGGCCTCGCACAAGCTGTCTTTTATGGCCGACTTGTTTGGGTGCGATTCAGTATCGCACCGTGCGAACGCCGACGTTGATGCCCTGTGCGGTGTGTGGCGCGTGCTGTTGGTCGCACTTACCGACCTGCCTTCGGGCCTTATGGCGCGCTTGGCGGACATGCATGCGGACGTGCCTTGGTCATATCGCCCCATTTTTTCTTTTTTGGCTGGACAGAACCCGGGTTCGATATTTTCGCTCAGCGCCGCTCGTGCCGATGTGCTCAAGGCCGATCGCGCAGACGATCGCGTTGATGCGGACGAGCTGCCGGTCCTTAAGATGCCGAGTCGTGAAGAGATCGAGGCAGATTACGCCCCCGGCGGCCTGGTCAATCGCATGTACCCCACCTATGAGCCGCGCGACGAGCAGATCGCGATGGCGGTTGAGGTTCGCGATGCGCTGGTCACGGGCACCCATCGCGTGATCGAGGCGGGCACGGGCGTCGGTAAGTCGATGGCCTATCTCGTGCCCTTCGCCGAGGCCGCCCGCCGAAACAACATTACCGTCGGCATTGCGACCAAATCGAATAATCTTGCCGACCAGCTTATGTACCATGAGCTACCAAAGCTCGCCGAGCAGCTGGACGGGGGCCTGTCGTTTTGTGCACTCAAGGGCTATGACCACTATCCGTGTCTGCGCAAGCTCGAGCGCATGAGCCGTGGTCAGGCTGAGATCACCACCAAGCGCGATCCTGCTGACACGCTCACGGCGGTTGCGGTGATCATGGCGTATGTGTGCCAATCTGCCGATGGCGACCTCGATTCACTCGGCATTCGCTGGCGCAGCGTCAACCGTCCCGACTTTACGACGGCTTCGCGCGAGTGTGCTCGTCGTCTGTGTCCGTTCTTCCCTGACAAATGCCTGGTCCACGGGGCGCGCCGTCGTGCGGCACATGCCGACGTGGTGGTCACCAACCATTCTCTGTTGTTCCGCAACGTGGCCGCCGAGGGGAGGATTTTGCCCCCGATTCGTCACTGGGTGGTCGACGAGGCCCATTCCATCGAGCGCGAGGCCCGTCGCCAATGGGCGCGCGTGGTTTCGGCAGATGAGTCGCGCGTGCTGTTTGAGCGCTTGGGTGGGTCGAGTGCCGGCGCGCTGAGTCAGGTTTCCCGTGATTTGGCCACTTCCGAGGGCTCCACGCTCTACCTGGGACTCACCGCCAAAGCGACGTCGACGGTTGCCCGCGCGAGCATGGCGATTGCCGATGTGTTCGATGGTGTGCGCGAGCTCGGCCGTCGCGCCCGTGGGAGCTACGATAACGCGAATCTGTGGATTGGCCCCGAGCTGCGCGAGTCGGATGACTGGCACGATTTTTTGCAGTCGGCCCATACCGCAATTGATGCGCTGGACCAGGCGGATAAAAGCGTAGGCGCGCTGGTGCAGACCGTCGCCGCCGATAAGCCCGAGGTCGTTGTCGACCTAGGCGACATTTCGCGCCGTCTGCACGAGCTGGCCGAGAATCTCAAGCTCATCATTGAGGGTACGGACGAGCACTATGTGTACTCGCTGCAGGTTAACCGTCGGCTGCGTGCGGGCGGGGAGTCTATGACCGCCGAGCGCATCGATATCGGCGAGGCCTTGGCGAACGAGTGGCTGCCCGAAGTGCACACGGCCATCTTCGCTTCGGCGACCATGACGGTGTCCAAGAGCTTTGAGCATTTCAACCATGCTGTCGGCCTCGATCGCATCGGTGCGTCGACATCCTCATCGCTGCACCTGGATTCGAGCTATGACTTTGACTCGAATATGGCCGTGGTCGTGGCGGGGGACATTCCCGATCCGCGCGATCGCGAGCGCTATCTCTCGGCGCTCGAGTGCGTGCTGGTCGATGCCCATCTCGCCATGGGTGGATCGGTGCTCACGCTCTTCACCAACAGGCGCGATATGGAGGACCTGTATGCCCGTGTCGAGCCCAAATTGGCGCGAGCGGGTCTGGAGCTCAATTGCCAACAGCGCAACTCGTCCCCGCGCCGTCTGCGCGATCGGTTTATCAACGAGC
>CAJMPK010000185.1 GCA_905215205.1 uncultured bacterium
CATATGCTTTCGCGTCGTCGTTTTCTGCAACTTGTCGCGTCTTCAATTGTCGCCTTAGCCGCACGTCCGAAAGAGGTTTTTGCTTCGACGGGCAATATTGATGGTGAGCAGATACAATTTACTTCTGAAATTGCGCAAGAGCTTGCCGATAAATATATAAAGGGACTCCTCGGCTATTCGTATACGCCTTCTGACCCTATTCCTTTTGTAGATGTTGATGGGTCCCCGCTTGGTTACATTGTTCCGGTTGTGACATCCAATAGAGCCGCGGGCTATTTGGTTTTAGATGCTTCAGATGATGAAATACTTACGGGATATCGTTTTGGAGACGGCTTAGTCAGCCCTATGGATCGGGGAGGAGATCTTGGTGTCGAGTCTTATTCGTTCAATAACCCAGTCGTAATGATCAATCCATTCGAATTCGGCGTGCAATCTTTGGACGGTTCAATAACAACAAATTGCGGAAGAACAATCCCGGCTGTTTCCATAGAAGGACGGCCTGTCGTTTTATCGAATAAACCTTCAAGCTGGAACGATGTTGTAATTTACGCAACTCAAATGCAGGATTACACAGTATCTGGATTTCGTTCCATTTCTCAGTTTATGTCATATGATGAAAGCGAGATTAAGAGGCTTACCGCCCACTATGCTTGTATGGTGACAGCTTTTTCGAACGTTGCGGAACTGTATGGCATTGCCAATTTATATAGCGACCCTTCGCAATATATGCAGATATGGAATTACACCAATACCCATGCTCTTTCCGATGAAGAACAGACTGTTCCCGGCGTTGTTTTGGGTGGAACGCCGATATCAACCTGTGCAACGGGGTTTACAAATTACTGCGCAAGCAGAGGAAGTACTCTTATCGCCCGCACTGTCTCCTCTCCGGCTATCGCGAGCATTCAAAATGAGATTAACTCTAATAGACCGAATGTTTTACATGCGAGTTTGTACAACGGATCAGCCCATTCTGTAACAGCGGAGGCTTACGCCACACTTACTGGTAAGAAAACTGGAGAGACAAGGCAGATGATTGGCATAGCGGACGGCTGGAATTCATCTTTATCCTTCCTGAAGTATGATCAGAGCTATTATGCGTGGACTTATGGAACGACTTTTTCGAAGTAGGGCGATTCGACTAGCTCTGTCTTTGGTGCTGATGGCTTCATTGGTGGGCTGTTCAACAAAGGAAGAGATATCGCGCGGAGGTTCCGGAGAAGTGACTGCGACAGACTCAGGTTCATTAGAAATAGCTGGCGGGCATGCCGATGTGATGTTACAAGGAAAAGGCGTGCTTAGGTCGATTGATGCTGAAGACGCTGTCTGCTCAATAGAGGATTTGAAGACAGGTGAAACTGCATCGTACCGAGTTTCAGATAATGCTGCGAATATGATTGAGTCGATACCGACTGGAGCGCAGGTTTCTTTTAGATACTTTGCTCCGCAACTTGAGGATGAGCTTGCTTCTCTGGTGTCTATATGCACCGATGACAACTAAAAGGCCTGAATTCAAACGGCCTCGGATGGTCAAATTGGCTATCCGAGGCCGTTTTTTACTCGACCGGGGCTTCGACTTTGTCGATGGCCCAGGCGGCACCGAGGCCACCGGTGGTGTTGCGGCGGATGCGCACGGTGACTTCGCGGCGCTCGCCGGCCTGCGTGTAGCGCAGGGGGAAGCTTGCGCGGTTTCGCGCGGCCTCGATGGTACCGCGCTCGCGGGCGATCCAGTAGTACTCGCCGACGATGCCGAGCGTGTCGGCGCCGTAGGGGAGATAGGTCGACAGCTGGTGTAGCAACGGACCGGGGCAGAAGACCTCGGTTGCGAAATCGACGGGGAAGTCCTCGGGGATGGCGGGCGCTACGGGTGCGGGGGCCGGTACCATCGTCGGTGCGAAGGCCTGCTCATTGACGGGCGTCACCTCGATGACGGGCGCGGGTTCGGCGCCGAGTACTGATTCGGTGTCCGCTTTCGGCATCGCCGCGGAATCTGCGGGCTCGACGATGGCAGGTGCGTCTGCGGTCGCGGTGTCGAACTCGACTTGCGGAGCGCTCTGATTCTCGACGCTCGACTTTGCCTCGATGGGCGTGGATGCCATGGTGGTGATGCCGGCGTTTGCGTTCTCGGGGTCATAGACGACCGTGAGTGAGATGGCGGGCTGCGGCGTCTCGGGCTCCGGCGCCGACTCGGTAGCGCCTTGATCGGCGGGCTCGTCGGACTGATCGTCCTCGGCCTCGTTGCCAAAGACATCGCTGTTTTGGAACGCAGGCGTCTCGGGTTGGTCAGCGGCTTCTTCGGTTGTCGACTTGGGCGCTTCGTTGAGCTCCACAGTGGCTTCCTGCTCGGATATGACTTCGAGATCGGTCGTGGCGGCGATTTCGGTTTCGGCTTCTGCCGTTACCTCAATAGCGACTTCGATCTCTGCCTCGGGCTCGGGTTCCGGCGCGGCTTCAACCATGGCTTCGAGCTCGGGACGCTTAACGTGCTTAGGGCGCACGGCCTTGAGGTCCTTCTCACCGCGTTTCTTCTTTTTGTAGGACTGCTTGGCGCCCTTGGCGGCCTTGGGCTTGTCCTCGCCCTTGGCAAGGGCGGCATCCCAGGCCTCGTTGGCGATGACGGTGGCATACAGGCGACCGCCCTTAAAGACGGTCAGCTTAATACAGTCGTTGAGCTCCTCGAGCAGCTCGCGCGTGGACTCGAAGCCCAGGTCATAAGCGGTCATGTCGCCGGCGGCGAGCGCCTCCTCGACCTGCGTCATAAACGTTTGCTTGCCGCATCCGATTGCATCGCGTAGCAGGCGATACAGATAGATGTGGTTGCCCAGCGATAGCGCGGGCCTAACTATTGTCTTGCTCATGGCAAATCTCCTCTTTACACATGTAAAGCATCTTACCATCGCATGGCGTTCGCCATGGCGGCGCCCAAGGCAAACGGGCGCGAACCGCTTTCGATTCGCGCCCGTTGTACAGGTCGGTTATCTATGAGAGGCAAATGTGCTTAGTTGCCCGATGCCGTGCCTTGGCTCGAGCTATCAGATGCCGTGCCGGACGCGGTTCCGCTCGAGCTGTTGGTGTTGCTATTGTCGGTAGATCCCGTGCCCGATGCATTGCCGCTCGTCTGGTCGCCTGTGCTCGGTTGAGAGCCGTCAGTCGTTTGGCTTGAGTCGGTCGTGCCGGATTGCGTGCCGCTGCTGTTCGTAGAGGAATCGGTGCCCTGCGATTGGTTTTGGGTGTTCGAGGATGAATTGGCAGAGGTAGAACTGTCTTGCGTGTCGTCCGTCTGTGCCTGCTGATCCTGCGACTGGGTGTTGCCATTTGCATCGCTCTCGGTC
>CAJMPK010000186.1 GCA_905215205.1 uncultured bacterium
CGAGATAGCCCTCCTGGTCGAAATGCATGATCTCGATCTTCTCGGTTTCCTTCATTTGTCTCTCCTTTCTGGGGTTGTTTCCACATCCCCCATGCCAACGGGCATCAAAACCCGCTTACATTCCGTAACACTCAGCCGCTTTGGCCTTAAGTGCATTGACTGACTCTTCGTAGCCCTCTGCCTTGACCTCCATCTGTTTGGAGACGGCGTCGAGATACGGGTGCACGTCCCATGACTTCAGACGCTCGGCGATCATGGCCGCAATCGTCTGGAAGAACACAAGATTGGGAATTGCGCTGAGCAGCGGAGCCACCTGAGGCACCGCAACCTCGTGAGCCCTACCCTTGGGATGGGCCGTGAGCAGCACCGTTTTCGTCGTAACGTTCGATAGCGCATCGGCGATATTCGCAAGACGCTCCGACCCCTGCGGATCGTCGACGATAAACACCAGATAGCCCGGAACGATCTGCATCTCGGGACCGTGGACGAACTCCTCGCCTTCGTGATGCATGGCAGGAATCTTGATGGTCTCGCTCAGCTTGAGCGCTGCCTCCTCGGCAACACCGTAGTTGGGGCCGTTGCCGACGACCATGGCGGGCATGTGCTCAGAAAGATCGAGCATGTGGTCTTGGACATACGCCTCGGCGGTCTTGCACATCACGGCATTGGCCTGGATAGCCTCGCGCAGGCCGTCAAGACGCTGGGCAACGCCCTTGGCGTCAATCGTTCCGCGCGCCTGACCGCCGTAAATACCAAAGAGCACCAGGTACTCAACGAGAGCCTCGACGCCCAGAGTCACAAAGTCCACCGACTCGACGCCCACACCGTAGTCAAGAACGATGTCAGTGTGCTCCTTGATGGGCGCCTCGACGTTCGCCGTGAGCGCAACTGCAGCCATATCGTGTGCGCGCATGTAATCGAGCGCCGCAATCGTATTGGTCGAATAACCACTCTGCGAGACGGCGATGTTGAGCGCATGCCGCGGATAGGTGTGTTCAAAATCGACGAAGGCCTCGGGCGTCACAACGGACACCTGCATCTGCAGCGCATCTTGCAGGTAATCGCGGGCGCAATCGGCGGCATGGCGCGACGAACCCGAAGCAACGATGCGCAGTGCGTTAAAAGAACCGGACTGGAAAATATCAACGAGCTGCGCTACCAGCTCAGACGAACGCTCGAGGTTCTCTCCCATACGCACATGGGCAAGCTGAACGTAATCGAGCATCTTCATCGTCTCACCTCGAAACAAATCATTAGTATTTGATACCAATCACAGTTACAGGTTACGGCTTTTTGATACCTCTTTGTCGATTAATTTATCCCCTTCGGCGAACGGTCGATTTTGGGCCCTGTAAGGTTGTATATACAGCTGACCCAACGATCAAAACTAGTTAGTTTCCCAGGCGTTATTCATAAAACACCAGCTAGTACTTATAGGTATATCCACCCGCATCACCGCGGTTAAACGACTTGACGTACTCGATCGCCTGGCCGCTCGCATCGAAGCTTACGCACTCCAGCGTCAAGGCAAGATCGCCCTGCTCCAGTCCAAGCAGGCCGGCATCTCGTGCGCCCAGCGCTTCGATATCGAGCTTTTCCTGTGCCATAACTGGCTTTCGGCCCAGCATCTCATAGGTCTCGTACAAGCTGAAGACCGACACGTCAATATCTTCGATTGTGGGAAACAGCAGGCAGGGAATCAGCGCCGTCTCAATCGATACGGGGCTACCGTTTATGCAGTTCAGGCGTCGAATGGAATAGAGCAGGTCGTCCTCGGCGATGCCAAACAGGTCGGCGTAGTATGGCCCCGCATAACGCTTGGAACGCGCGAGAATACGGACGGACGGCTCGCCGCCCGAAGCACGGACCGATTCACGGAAACCGCCCGTGCGTTCAAAAAAAGCAGGTACTTTCTGTGCCACAAAGGCACCTTTTCCCCGAACACGGCGAATCTGCCCGCGCCGAACCAGCTCATCGACAGCGCTTCGGATGGTCAAGCGTGTCGTACCAAATTCCTCGGCGAGGTCTTTTTCGGACGGAATCATGGAACCCGTGGGATATATACCGCGCTCGATACGCTCCTCGATGCGGCGTCGAATGCGCATATAGACCGGGGTGGCATCTACTGTTTCAGCCATTGTTCACCTGCCACGCTCCTCATGCCGTTCTCTTCACCGTTATCGGCAAAGCGGAACTTTGTGGGCAAAATCACCGCTTTGCAATGCTCCACAAAACGCATGTCCTTATCAAATTCGATCGTGCTCTCATAGAACACCGGCGTTCCCTCTTCTTGCTGGAGCAGCTCGGCCTCTTCGACGTTCAAACGCGAGATGGAGATATGCTCACGTCCATGCTCAACGCGCACGCCACCTTCTTTGAGCAGGACATCGTAAAGGCTCTCACACTCAAAATCGTGCTCGGGAAGCGCGGGGCACAGGGACAGGTTAACGTGAGCGGTCTCGATTGACGCCGGCTCGCCCTCTATAAGTCGAATGCGCTGCATGCGGAGTAAAGGAGCGCCCACAGCCACCCCAAGCTTGTCGGCAAGCGCCTCATCCGCCTCGATGGTCCCGGTGGAAACCAGACGAGAAGAGGGGTGCAGGCCGGCAGTCCGCACAGCATCGGAAAAGTTATACGTTTCCTGAAAGATGTTCAGCGGCTTGGGAGGACACACATACGTACCCGATCCGCGACGGCTCTCGAGCGTTCCACACGAGATGAGCCGCGTGATACCGGCACGCAACGCCGTACGCGAAACGCCAATCTCTTCGCACAGCACGCGCTCGGCCGGCAGGCGATCGCCGCCGGCAAGCTGATGGTGCTGGATATACCAAAGAATTCCCTCAACAGCACGATCTTTGGGGGGAATTGCATAAGATTCGCCTGCCATTGCACAGACTCCTCATTCAGAAACGTATGCCGCCAAAATTAGGCCAGCCCTCCCATGGCATCAAATTCGGCCTTGATCTTCTCGGCGACATTCCGATACGACTTATATAGACTTGAATCGCGTTTAACTTCGTCGGTCATAACGGGAATCTCTAATTTGGAAACCTCGTCTTTTCCCGTCTGAACCGCCACAACAACGCCCATACCAAGACACATATTACGCTTGGCGGCATTCATTTTTGCCGCCTTAGCGGGATTTGCCAGGATACGCTGGGCAAATTCCTGTTTTGAAGTCACTTCCTCGGCCTCTGGATCGCCCGCCTCGGCTACTTCGCACTGCAACACGTCCGCATAGTCAAAAATCTTCGGCTCGCCGCCGCGCTGATGCACGGCCCACTTGCGACGCGTGGCA
>CAJMPK010000187.1 GCA_905215205.1 uncultured bacterium
GTCGGCGTTCAGATACCAGTCGAGTTTGGAGAAGCTCAGGTTGTTAAAGTAAACGCCGGCAACGGGATCGGCGCTCGGGTCATCCGGATCGGGCAGCGAAGCGTCAATGCCCGTCTCTTTGATGGCATTCTGCTCATCATCGTTTCTCATCCAAGCAATCAGACGGCCCTCTTCGGCACCGCGCTCGAATGCACCGACAAGCTTTGTAACGTCAACGTCACCGATGCCACCGAGAATCTTGTCGAAGGCAGCGCTGGCGACGGATGCAAAGATGCCATCCGACTCCTCGACCGGATAGTTCCAGTACACATCGTGCATGAGGACCTTTGCGGCGTTGGTGCCGTCGACAACCGTTCCGTCGGGCAGCGACACATTACCGACCAGGCCCAGCAGATACTGCAGGAACACCGGGTCGATACCCACGACGCCGTCAACGTCCTGCCCATACTGGGACTTCCACAGCGCGGCGACACGCTGCGAGTTGCGGGGCCAATCGGGCGAATACGCGTTACCAGAGTTGTACAGGTTACTGTGGTCACCAAACAGTGCCTCGTCCTCTTCGTCGACGCTCTCAACCGCCTCGTCTTTGCTAAGCGCAATACATGGAACAAAGTCGCCAATCGACATCTGGCCGTCGGTGACCGAAATCAGGCCCTGCGAACCGCCAAAGCCGCCGCAAGCACGAATCTCGACGTTGTTCATGGCGTACACAAGGTAGTTGCGCGTCTGGCCGTTGGCGCCGAGCATCTGGGGAAGGACGGGGGCGACCTTCTCCGCCGCGTCAACCGCACCGTTGAGGGTGGCAAAGCCGTCCTTGGCCTTATCGACCAGCTCGGTCACCTGGGAAATATGAGTATCGCCAATGCCCTGGACCTTCTCGTTGGCGCTCTTGAACACCTTCGAGCTGCTGGAAAGCGAATCGGCAACGGCCTGCAGCGCGGACACGTTAATCATGCCGTCCTGGAACAGCTTGCCGGGCGTGGCCTGCGAAAGGTTGTCGGCCATGGGAACCAGCGCGTTGCTCGAGACATCGGACAGGGCGTCGATCATGGTGCGGGCTGCGTTGATGTCGCTGCCATACACCGGAATAAACGAAGCCGCCGTCCACAGCGGGCTCGAGGTCTCCGCCTTCATGCTGTCGCAGAGCTCATCAATCTTCTTCGCGTCGTCAGGCAGCGTCGAAAAATCGCCCGACGTGACCTTGTCCTTAAGGCCACCGACGATCTCGACAGCCTCCTTCGCTTCGCTCTTTACGGTCTTTGCCGAGTTAAGCAGCATAAAGCCGCTTGCGCCAAGCGCAACGAGAAGCACCGCGACTACAGCGGCAATAATGGCACCAGTGTGACGCTTTTTGCGCTCGCCCTTGCGATGGCGATGACGGACCAGACCGTCAGAGGTCGAACTCGACGAAGCGTCGCTACCGTAGTTCAAGCCAAAATCGTAATAATCTTCCTTGGAACCCGAGCCCGCAAACTCGGCACCGCTATCATCCAGGCGGGCGAACGTGCCAGTCTCGGAGGCGCCGGTGTAGATCGTGCCAAGGTTACCCGTAAGTCCCGCGCCACCGGCAGAGGGAGTATTGTTGGCGGCCTTGCCGGCATTAACGTTGCCGGCGGCATTCGCGGCGTTGGCAGCACCTGCGTTGTTCGCGGGTACCGAAGGAGCCCCGCTCGGCTGCGACGCGGAGGTTGCACCGCCCGCAAAGACATTCCCTCTTGCACGGCCGGTCTTTTTTGCCTTTTGAGACTGCTCGTACAGAGCGGTAAACATCGCCGTCTCGCCCGGGGACACGCGCTTACCGGAACCGCCCTGTCCAGCGCCGCCCGACATGCCGGCCTTACCAGCCCCGTTCGGCCGCGGCGGAACTGCAGGGCGGCCGCTATCGCTGCCCTTAAAGTGATTACCAGCCATAAAGAAATCCTCGCAATTGAGTCGCAATGAAAAAGTCCATAACGTTACTAGTTTATGGCATTTTGAGCATCGACAGCTAAACTCCAGACACGGACATCAATTGGCGAAAATGCGGCACAACACCTTTTCTGTCTTGGTGGCGGCGCCAGCTACACCGTGAGGAACATCATCACGATGATCATGACAAAGCCGATAAGGTCGGTCGGCAAAAACACCGTCCCCAGCATAACGGCGCTGGTGATGGTCGCCGAAACCGGCTCCACAGTTCCGATGAGGCTCGCGCGCACCGAGCCGATGTCCTTAACGCCCTGCATATAGAGCATGTAAGCAAAAAACGAGCCGATAACCACGAACACCGCGAGCGCTTCGATGCCGGCAGCGTCGAGCGCCGGCATATGCGCCCAGGGCTGCACGAAGACGCACGAGACCACGCCCGCCGTGAGCATTGCCGAGCCCGTGACGATGGGGCTGCCGTATTCGGGCAGGATCTTGGCGGGAATCACCGCCATACACGCGGCGCTGACCGCACACATAAGACCTGCTGCCAGGCCAAGCGGCGAGATATTCAGGCTGGTGGGGTCGCCGCCGGTGGCGATTAAAAAGGTTCCACCCAGAGCTAGGCCAATGCCGATGACTTCGCGAGTACGTGGCATGCGGCGATCGATCACGCAGGTGTAGCCCATGATGATAACGAGCTGCAGGCACTGGAGCACCGTCGCGGTTCCGGCGTTCGTCAGGCGCACGGCCGAAAGATAGCAAAACTGGTTGAACAGCAGGCCAAAGGCGGTAAAGAGCAGCAGCTGCTTGCGATCGGCGGGTGTGGTCCAGAGCTTAATCAGGCGCTCGCGGTCGCGCGTAACAACCACGGCCATAAAGAGTAGACCGGCGAGAATCTGACGCACGTTCATAAGCCACAAGGTATTGACGTGGTAGGTATCGAACAGAAAGCTCGCGCTGGTGCCCGAGAAGCCCCAAAACGAGCCACCCACGAGCGTAGCCAACACGCCCAACGCCATCTTGCGCGACGACGCATCGTTGAGGCGATCACGCCATGCACGGCGGGTGCTGCGGCTGAGCTCATCGGTGCCCTCGGGCACATCAATGTTCGATATATCGGTCATCGGCACCGAAGCCCCTGCACCTTCGACCTGCTCGACACACTCTTTGCTCATTCCACTCCCCCGAAACAGCCTGGAAACAATTCGGCTTACCTTACCACGGCGAAGTCACCAGCTGGAGGCTTGTCCGCTTATCGGTAGGACAATTCCGCAGGCGTCTTTCCATAGCTCGATACCGCAATGGCCTTGCATTATGCGACAGCCAAATCGCGGCAGCAGGCTCTTTTGAAATGGATATGACAAAGCCCCCGAATTCCACA
>CAJMPK010000188.1 GCA_905215205.1 uncultured bacterium
GCGCGGACCGTTCAGGCAGGCGATGGCGGCCTTCTGGATCGGGAAGAACATACCAAAGTCGATCTGGCCGCGCAGCTTGGCAAAGGCCGAGACCACATCCTCGCGACCGACCAAAAAGCCGATGCGGGCACCGGTGACGTTAAACGACTTGGAAAGCGAGAAGAACTCCACGCCCACCTCAAGCGCACCGGGATACTGCAAGAAGCTGCCGCCCGGCTCACCGTCAAACACGATGTCGGAGTACGCGTTGTCATGAACGATCAACAGATCGTGCTCGCGGGCAAAAGCGATAATCTCCTCGTAGACCTCGGGCGTGCCCACCGAGCCCACCGGGTTGGCGGGCAGCGACACGATCATATACTTGGCACGATCGGCCACCTCGGGATCGATACCCGCCACATAGGGCAGGTAATTATGCTCGGCAACCAGCGGATAGTATTCGAGCTTGGCATCGGCGATCTTGGCACCCGCCTCAAAGACCGGGTAGCACGGATCGGGAACCAGAATGGTGTCACCCGGATCGAGCAGGGCCAGGCCCAAATGGCCCACGCCCTCCTGCGTGCCGTTGCACGACTGCACCATGGACGGCGTAATGCCCGAAACGCCAAAGCGACGCTCATAGTAATCGCACACGGCTTGCTTGAGTTCGGGCAGGTCGCGCAGGGCATACTTCCACATCTCGGGATCTTGGGCTGCCTGCGTGAGCGCCTCGACCACGTGGTCGTACGGCTTAAAGTCGGGCGTGCCCACGCTCATGTTGTAAATGGTCTTTCCCTGAGCCTTCAGCGCGAGAAGCTTGTTGTTGAGCGAGGCGAAGACCTCCGCGCCAAAGCGGTCGAGACGCTGCGATGCCTGCATGGTGCCACCTTTCGATATAAAAAACGCGGCGCTCCGACAAGAGCGCCGCGCGATACGGGCCATCAGATTGCAAAAGTGTAACGCTTGCCACCCCCGTATTGGTTCAATTTAGCCAACCTTAGTCAATTGGATTGAGCGCGTCGATCTGCGCAAGCCACAGACGCGAGCTAGCGTCACTCGGCATACGCCAATCGCCGCGCGGGCTGAGCGTCACCGAGCCCACCTTGGGACCATCGGGCAGGCAGCTGCGCTTAAACTGCTGGGCAAAAAAGCGACGGTAGAACGTACGTAGCCACGTGTGGACGGTCTTGGCGTCGTAGACGCCCTCGAAGCTCTTGAGCGCCATGCGGTAGATCTTGCCCGGCTCAAAGCCAAAACGCAGCAGGTAGTAGAGGAAGTAGTCGTGCAGCTCGTACGGGCCCACCAAATCCTCGGTCTTCTGCGCAATCTCGCCGTCGCCCGTGGGCGGCAGAAGCTCGGGGGACACCGGTGTATCGAGGATATCGAGCAAGACCTCGGCAATACGCCCGCCAAAGACATCAGCCGCATAGCGCACCAGATGGCGCACAAGCGTCTTGGGCACGCTCGCGTTGACGGCGTACATGCTCATGTGGTCGCCGTTATAGGTAGCCCAGCCGAGCGCCAGCTCCGACAGGTCGCCCGTGCCGATGACAAAACCGCCAGCCTGGTTGGCCAGATCCATCAGGATCTGCGTACGCTCGCGGGCCTGGCTGTTCTCGTAGGTCACATCCTGCACGGCCGGATCATGCTCGATATCCTTAAAGTGCTGTTCCACGGCCGCGTGAATCGAAACCTCACGGAAGCTCACACCCAGGTCGCGGGCAAGCGACTCGGCATTCGACTTGGTGCGATGCGTCGTGCCAAAACCTGGCATGGAGACCGCCGTGATACCCGTGCGCGGCAGCCCCAGCGCATCGAAGGCCCGCACGGTCACAAGCAGTGCCAACGTGGAGTCCAAGCCGCCCGAAAGGCCGATGACCGCAGCCTTGGTACCTGTGTGGGCGAGGCGGGTCTTGAGGCCCGCAGTCTGCAGGTCGAGGATGGTCTCGCAGCGCTCGGCCAGGTCGCCGTGGTCGGCCGGCACAAAGGGCGCGCGCGGGAAAACGCGGTCGATATCGCAGGCATCGCGCAGGACAGGTTCTTCGGCCAGTACGCCCTCAAACGAAAACTCAACGGTCGTGGCCTCCGGCGCATCGTCGGTGCGCGCCCACGTCGTCGAGCGACGGCGCTCGGCAACCAGGCGGTCAAGGTCAACGTCGGCGACGGCCATATCGCAGGTAAGTAGCTTGGTCGCGGCGAGCTTGGAGCCGTTTTCGTAGATAAGGTTCTCGCCCGCAAAGACCATATCGGTCGTGGACTCACCCTCGCTCGCGTCCGCATAGGCATAGGCACAGTACAGGCGCGCACTCTGATTGGAGATGAGGCTGCGGCGATAGTCTGCCTTACCGATGATTTCGTCAGAGGCGGACGGATTGAGGATCACCGTCGCACCGGCAAGCGCCATCTCGGTCGAAGGCGGCGCTGGCACCCACAGGTCCTCGCAGATCTCAACGCCCAGCGCCATATCCTCGGCACCTTCATCACAGCAACGGTAGACAAGCCCCGAACCCAGCGGGACCGGACCCTGGCCGGCAAATTCAACCCACACGGGATCCGCAGGCGCCGGAGCAAACCAACGGCGCTCATAGAACTCGCCATAGTTGGGCAGATACTTCTTGGCCGTGAGGCCCAAAAGCTCGCCCGCGCAGCACACGGCGGCGCAGTTGTAGATATTCTCGGCAACTGCAACGGGAAGACCGATGGTAAAGACAATCGGCAGCTCACGAGTCTCGTCGAGGATATGCACCAGAGCAGCCTCACAGGCATGCAGCAGCGTGCGATTATGGAACAGGTCGGCCGCGGTATAGCCGCACAAGTTAAGCTCGGGCAGCACCAGCGCGCGAACGCCGCGCTCGGTAGCCTCGCGAACAGCCGCTAACGCAACCTCGGCATTGCCCTCGACATCGGCCACGCGAATCTGCGGCGACGCCGCCGCCACACGCAAAAAGCCATCGTTCTTATTAGCCGAAACGCAGCATTGCCTTGTTGATCTGGACACTGGAGGCCCCTTCTACCCTGAGATTCAGTCTAACGGACGTTCACATATCTCTAACTAGCCAAAGCAACCTCCCAGTTTACTGAGAGGCCAACCTGTGCTAAGAGCATGTAGTTCAAAAATATCTTTAATTAAAAAAGGAGAAATCGATAATCGACTTCTCCTTTAAGCGAGGCGAGTAAATTCCGAAACTAATGGCAGAATTTATCCATGTAGTCCTCAAAGTCGAACACTTCTACCACGACGCCCTCTTCCTGAAACTCTTTCAGCTGCTCCAAGAGATCTTTGTTAATAACGTCCATGC
>CAJMPK010000189.1 GCA_905215205.1 uncultured bacterium
ATCTAATACGTTATATAAGCGGTATTAGGAATGATGCGCAGCATTTAAGCCTCAGGTGGTTGTCGGGACATAGGGATAGTATTCAAAGCGCAGTGTCATAAGCCGCTGCGGGGATTCGATAGCCGCGGCGATGATATTGGCATCGCGGGCACGATCAAACCCTTCGAGCTCGATCTGGTACGAGACGTCTTGCATAATGTCCAGACGTCGCCAGGCTAGGAGTGTGTCGCCATCGAATTCCAAGGTCTTGCCTCCGTCTGGAGCAACGGCGTATAGACGCAGTTTTGCGGTGGTTGCGGGGTCGACAACTGTGACCTTTTTAATTTCGTTTCGAGTATTCTTGGCGCCCAACAAGGTGAGCAGTGTTGGGGCCACGACCTCGCCCGATGGCAAAAAGACGACTTCGATGGATTCAGGAAATGCGATGATAGCCGACTTGCGGACGGGCTGATTGGCGGCGGCAGCTTCGATGTTCGCAGCGTCGATGACCTCTGTGTGGTCGAGCGCGGCAAGCACGCAGCAGTTACCTTCATCGATCTCTTGAGGATCAGCAAGCCCCAGACTGTCCGCGAGCTCGGGATCGTTTGGATCGTTAGCGGGCTCATTCGGTGCTTCGAGAGAAGCTGGGATGCTGTTTGTCGGCGACGGCGTGTCGCCCGCACCTGCTTCTTTGTCCGCGCTCTCTTCTTGTATGGTTGCGTTGATGGGTTCGTCGTTTGAGGGGAGCGTCTTGGCGTCAAGCGCGGAGGGAAGAATTCCGATGGCTCCGGATCCGTTCCACTCCATTTCGAGAAGCGCCGGGTCGGCAAGAATGCGTTGCCCGCTTTGCGCGTGGGCATCGATTTCAATAGGGCCTGTCTCTATCCCTCGTGTAAGGCTGAGTGATCCGGCTGGCTTCTCGAAATGAGCGTCTGTGTCTTTGGCGCTGACGGCGTAGAACAGCAGGGACGCTTCTCCCGCCGCGATGGCATCGGTGCCGGCTTTGGTCAGCCGCAACGATGCCGTGAATGAGAGGGTGGGCTGCGTTTCGTCTGCATTCGCGGCGGCGCAGCCCAGACATATACCGCCTCCTTTCTCAAAAAACGTACCGTCGAAGGCGACCTTCGCTCCGTTCGCCGAGTCATCGACCGAAGCGATGTCGATGCGCAGCTCTAAATTGCATGGATCGCCATCTGCATCGAGCATAACCGAGCGCCACGTGCAGACGGCGCACCCCGCCTGGGAGCCGTTTGCCTTGTTCGAACGATTGATATCCACGACTATCGAGCCGTCCGTATTACGACGAAGGCATCCCGAGGTTGAGATCGCGGCCTGTGCGATCGAAAAACGCTTGCACGCAATGGCGCTCGACGGATTTGGTGCGGAACTTAGGACTGCTGGTAAGGAGTCTGCCATGACGGGAGTCGCCCAAGCGGCGACAGGCGTTCCGGTTGCGAGCGCGCCGCAGAGTGCGACGACGGGCAAAAGGTTCTTCGATGCCATGGGGTCTCCTTAGCTAATTTAGTGCGGCCTGTCCATGTTTTGTTTCTGGCTGCGTTTGATGTGCAGACCGAGGCCGGCGGTTCCTGCGCCTGCTGCTGTGGCGCCTGCTGCCAAGAGCCATCGTCTGTCGCCTGTCTGCGCCAACGGTTCCTCGCGGTCGTCGCGGTCGAGCTCCGAGAGGTCGACCGTCACTTTCGTGGCGGCCTGCGCCTGTTCTTGCTGGGCAAAGGCCATGGCTGGCCCAAACGCTAAGATGCTGACGGCGGCGGCCAGGGCGACGGCCTTATGCCGTGTGCGCACCGGGCTCGACCGTCCAGGTGATCGTCGCAACCTGATCGCCTTCGCCGGTTACGCGGAAGATGTCGCGCGTGACGCGGGCGACGTTTCCGCTTGTCTTGAGCTTGATTTTGTCCGTGCCGCCGGCAATGCCCTGGTAGCCCATGTCGAAGGCTGCATTCTTGGAAAGATCGAGGCCCGTCCCCTGCATTGCGGCGCTGGCGTTCTGGAGTTCCCCGTCGGGGCCGACCTTAAAGTCGATGGAGTTCTGTGCGGTTCCGGCTTTGGCGTCGGCAGCAATGGTCCAGGTGTTCATGGCGTCGATCTTCATGTTGGTGACATGGATGCCGTAGGCCGAATGATTGTCGATGGTGGTCGCGTCTTCTGAGGGGCCCTGAAGCGTGCCGTCGGCCTTGGCGACGAAGGGAATAACCGTCGGAACTTTGAACTCAACGTTGTCGATCTCGGTCCTGACCATTACTTTCGTGGTTCCAACGCGCCCGGCTGCCATAGCTGGCGTCGGGGCGGCGCTCATTGCGAGCGCGAGCGCGAGCCCTGCGCCCACGACGAGCGCTTTGGCTCCGTTCATGTTCCTGGTGATGTCCATGGTCGTTCCTTTCTATTCGCCGCGGGCCGTCCCCGCGATGATTGGACGAATGCTGGTGAATTGCGTGCGGCGCCGCGTCGGCCGGAAAGCTAGTTCTCGGCTTGCTCAACCCGTACCTTGACACGTGTCGGATTGCCGTGGCTGTCGAGGGTCTTGGCATCGAGTGCCTGGATCTCGATGTACGCCTCGCCTTCTTTGATGTCGCCGGCGGGGCACGTTTCGATTGTCTTGCCGGTCTTGACCACACCGGATTCGTACATGGTCTCGTCGTTTTGGATGACGCGGAATCGCTGGGGAAACTTGTTGTCTTGGACGTTTTGCACGTTGACGCGCAGCTTGCCGTCCTCCTGCAGCTGAGCGACCGGTGCGACCGAAATCGTCATCATGTTGTCGCGGACGATGGCGTCGAGCTCATCTTGGATTTCCTGACGCGTTTTGCCCTCGGCCGTCGTAACCGAAGCGCCCGCCTCGGGTACGGGCTGCGACTGCCAAGCGTATAGTCCTACGGCGACAAGGGCACAGACGATGGCCAAGCAGGCAACGATGAGCTTCCTGCGATGCCCCAGGCCTGCAAAGTGGGGTGGCTTCTTCGCGCTCATGCGGCATCCTTGGCGGTATAGATGCGCGCAAAGGTGGACGGGTCCGCTCCAAAGAGCATGTGAAGCATCAGACGGCGCGAGTAGACGAGCTCGTCGAAGTCGGGAGGGAGCTCGATGTCGTGGATATGCGCGATGTGGTGGGCGAGCGCCGAGAACGATTCGGGGTCGCAGATCACATCGGTGGTAACGTGGTAGACCGTCGTATCGGGGAATGCCTCTTCGTCGAAAGGCAGGAGATGGGGATCGTCGTCGACTTCGATGGCGATGCCGTACTGGGGCCAGTAATATGCCATGGGAACC
>CAJMPK010000190.1 GCA_905215205.1 uncultured bacterium
GTCGAGCATTTGGGATATTCAACAAACAGTACGGTCATGGGGATTCCCTTCTTAGAAAAGACAAGTGTCTGGCAAACAACGCATCGATGGCCATCTGCGACCGATGCCGATATTGTAGCCAGCGCCGACGTACAGGTGGTCGCGGTTTTCCATCTTAAGGTTAACGCCTCGTATGGGCGCCAATGGGACAGGTCGCGCGCTGAGCCAGCGCGGCCGCCAGCAGCACCAACAGCATGGCAACAACGTAGCCCGCGGCGTCAAAGCCTAAGTCGATAACGTCAAAATGACGGCCGGGAACAAAAATCTTATGCACCTGATCGCCGACGGAGCAAACGGCGCAAAAGGCCAGAACGGGCACACACCGCAATCGGGTGAGCGACATGCGCTCATCCAAGCACACCACCGCCGACGAGGCAAACAGCCCAACAAAGAAGAACTCTACGGTATGGGCGACACGACGGATGTTGGGACCCATCCACATGCGAACGGGGGCAAGCAGGTCGGGGCGGGCGACGGTAGCCGCTGAGCCCGCATCCCCGGCGGCATCTCCCTCCTGGGTCTCCCCCGCAGTCTCGGGCTGCACACTGGCGCTTTGCCCCTCCACCATGTGCGCGGTAGACTCGCTGAGCGATGATGTCTGCTCCACGCTCTGCTCCGTCAACATCCAAATACTTGCCAGCGTCACGACCAGCAGGACAACCGAAATCCATCCGACTATGTGCTTCACACGCGCCAAGGGCTAACCTCCGTCATTTTTTGAGCAGCAGCGAGTGTACCCCCAAATGTTGCCGTCGCCATAGCGGAATCCCAAATGTTCAAAACAAGGCGCCAGATGGCTGCGGCCCCTACTCCGTCTCGCGCATCCATCGATCGAAGGTCCCCACGCACACACCTAAACGCTTTGCCGCCTGACTCCGGGTAATATTGCCCGCCTCATAGATATCGCGCACTCGTTCAAATTGCGGAGGGCACGGCTTGCGGGGCCGACCAAAACGCACGCCGCGCGCCCGCGCCGCCGCGATTCCCTCCGCCTGACGACGGTGGATGTTCTCTCGTTCCACCTGTGCCACATAGCTCAACAGCTGCAAAACGATATCGGCGATCAGCGTGCTGGTCACATCCGATCCGCCGCAATCTCTCGCACGCGTATCGAGCAACGGCATGTCCAGCACAACGATGGCCGCACCAAGTTCCTTGGTTATACAACGCCATTCCTCGAGTATCTCGCTGTAGTTTCGACCCAACCGATCGATGGAAAGCACCACCAACACGTCGCCGGAAGCCAAGACATGAAGCAGCTCCCGATACCGAGGGCGATCAAAGTCCTTACCGCTCGCACGGTCGGCAAAGACATTCGCCGGCTCCACGCCATAGGCGCTCAGCGCATCCAACTGGCGATTCAAATTTTGATCGCGCGAGCTCACTCGCGCATACCCATATACCGTTGCCACAACATCCCCGCTTTCTCGTGAACCTGCCAAAAGGGACAGGTTTGTTTTGGTAGGAAGATTTGGCCGGGATCCCCGACGGGGATGACGGCGCAAGCCCGGTGAGTTGAGCCGCGCCCGGAAAAAACGGGGCGGCCCCGAAAGACCGCCCTCTACGCTTTTCCGATACTCACTCCGTGCCGGTTAATGAATGAGCTTAAAGTCCAAATGTCCGCGAGTGGTGTTGACACGCGAGACCTCGATAATCACGCGCTGCCCCAGCTCAAAACGGCGTCCCGTGTCGGCACCCGTCAATGTGAGCGCGTCCTCGTCAAACTCAAACCACTCGTTACCCAAGCTCTTAATAGAAACCAGTCCCTCGACCTGCGTTAGATCGAGACGCACGAATAGTCCCATGTTGCTGACCCACGAGATCGTTCCGGCATAGCGCTCGCCCAGGCGGTCTTCGTAGTACTGCGCAATCTTGATTTTTTGCGTCGCATGGCTGGCAGCGTCGGCAGCACGCTCGGCGTCACTGCACGCGCGGCAGATTTGCGGCAGGATGCGTGGAAGCGACTCTCTGCCTTTTCCGATCAGCCTCGGCGTACGCACCAAGGCGTCCTTGCCGCCCAGCTGCTCGTATGCCAGCTGCAGCTTGAGAACGCGATGCACCACCAGATCGGGATAACGGCGAATGGGGCTTGTAAAGTGGCAGTAGCACGGCGCGGCGAGCGCAAAGTGGCCCTCGTTGCGAGGCTTATACAACGCACGCTGCATGCTGCGCAGAAGGAGCGTGTTGACGAGCGGCGCGTTAGCCGTACCGGCAGCGGCGTCAACCGTCGCCTGTAACTCGTCGGGACTCCCCAGAGCAATGCCCGCCGCACGGCGATCATCGATGATTCCGAGTTGCGCCAGCGCCACGGCAGCACCGTGCAGACTGTCGGGGCTGGGGTCATCGTGCACGCGATAGCATGCCTCGATATCGCGGTCGGCCAGCCACTCGGCAACGCACTCGTTAGCCAGCAGCATCGCCTCCTCGATAAGCGAGGTTGCGCAGGAGCGCTCGCGCGCCACAATCTGCACAGGTACGCCGTCCTCATCCAGCAGCGCGCGAATCTCGGCCGTGTCAAAATCGACTGAGCCACGCGCGCGACGTATGCGACGCCGAAGCTCTGCGAGTTCATTTGCGGCGACTAGGAAATCGACCAGGTCAACGTTACAGCCGCGAGCAGCGTCCTCGCACGCAAGCCCGCGCTCAAGCGCTTTCTCGCGCGAGGCTTCGGCCGCAGCGACATCCTCCGCAGCGCCCTCCAACACGGAATACTCAACAGCGCCGGCGCGCACCAGCAGCGCCTCGGCGCCGTCGTAGTCCATACGCACACGCGAACGAATCACACTGGGATAGGGATCGTAATGGCGCACACGGCCCTGCGCGTCGAGCTCGATGTCGACGGTAAACGCCAGGCGATCCTCATCGGGGCGCAGGGAACACAGGCCATTAGACAGGCGCTCGGGCAGCATGGGGAGCACACGGTCGGCAAGGTAGACTGACGTCGTGCGGTGGCGGGCCTCCAAGTCGATATGCCCATCCCAGGCAACATAGTGCGAGACGTCGGCGATATGAACACCCAGCTTGTAGCCGCCCTCGGGCGTGCGCTCGAGCGAGATGGCATCGTCAAAGTCGCGCGCATCAACCGGGTCGATGGTGATGACAAAGCGATCGCGCAGATCACGACGAAGCGGGTCTTTGAGCGCCGTGGCCACGTCAAGCGAAAGCGCCTCGGCCTCGGCAAGTGCGGCCTCGGGATAGCTGTCGGTATAGCCATAACGCG
>CAJMPK010000191.1 GCA_905215205.1 uncultured bacterium
AGCGCTGGGCCGTAAGCGGGCAGTCGCCGTAGCCGGGGCTGAAGCGCCAGTTGCCGGCGAGTTCGTGTGCGGCGGCCGCAGCCTTGACTTGCTGGTCCATCTGCTCGACGGCAGCTTCCACATAGGCGGAGCACGCGGCGTCGAGCACGGCTCCCTCTAGGGGTTGCTGGGCTCCCGTGGTGCGCAGACGACGCTCGGCTTCCATGCCGAGGGTGCATGCCATGAGTGCGGCAAAGCGGGCGTCTTTGAGGTGGCGATAGATATCGCGGCCGCGCAGCTCGACGTTGGTGCCGACCAAGCGAATGCAAGGCTCGCCCTGTTCATCGACGCCCGTGGCATCGATGGCAAATATGCGGCGCACGCCACGGGGCTCAATGTCCAGCTCCAGACGCTCAACGACAAGCTCAATACGCTGCGACAGCTCGGGCTCAATCTGCTGGCCGCCGTAGCCCAGATACCGCAGCATTTCGGTACGGTCGATACGAGGGTGGTGGGCAGCGTCGATACGGTAAAGCGCCGGCGACGCAAGGTCGGCCGGCACTTCAACAACGGTCATATCGGCGTGCGGTTTTTCCATTACCCCAGGCGCTCCATAATGGTCGCGGCGATTGCAGGACGGTTCATAGTGTACAGGTGCAGACCGTCGGCACCGTGCTCCTTGAGGTCGCAAAGCTGACGGGCAGCATAATCTACACCGGCTGCCTGCAGGCTCTCGGGGTTGTTCTCATACTTGGCGAGAATCTTGATGACGGGGGAGGGCAGCGACGCGCCGCACATAAAGACCATGCGGCTGATCTGCGACTTGCCCATAAACGGCATGATGCCCGCGGTAATGGGCACGGTGATACCGGCCTTGTCGGCAAGCTCGCGAAAACGGTAGAAGCACTCGTTATCAAAGAAGAGCTGTGTCACAAAGAAGCTCGCGCCGGCGTCCTGTTTTTGCTTGAGGTGTTCGACCGAGAGGTTGAGATCCACACAGGCAATGTGGCCCTCGGGGTAGGCTGCGGCGCCCACGCAAAAGCCGGCGTCGACGAGCTCGGGGATGAGGTCGCGGGCGTAGGCGTAGTCGGAGGCAGGCTTGTCGTCCTCGGTCGCGCCAGCGGGAAGATCACCGCGCAGGGCCAGGATGTTTTCAACGCCGGCGGTGCGATACTCGTCGATCTTGGCGGCGATGTCGGCGTGGGTGCGGCCCACGCAGGTGAGGTGCGCTACCGAGGGCGTATCGAATTCGCTCGAAATCATATGCGCGATGGGGGCGGTGGTGGCACCGTTGCCCGAGCCGCCGGCCGAGCAGGTGACCGAGACAAAGCTCGGCGAAAGCTTGCACAGATTGCCTGCCACTTCGCGAGCCGTGTCGAGGGTGAGCTCGCCCTTGGGCGGGAACATCTCAAACGAAACGGGCGCGGTGCCCTGGGATGCTGCCTGCTTAAAAACCTCGTCGACGCGCATATCGTGCTCCTCTAGATACGTAATAGTGTGATGTGTTGTAAGGATTCTACAGCACCACTGTGTCACGGTGGAGTTTCACTCGTTATTCGGGGATACCAATCAAAGATGCCTTGCTATCGGCTTTCTCTATAACAGAGCGGCTAATCTAGGCACGGACTATAAAGACTGGTATCTGATGCAAAATACCAGTTAATAGAGCTCCATCCCAAATTGACTACCCTTAAACCATGGGGAGAGGTCTGCAATTTATGCAGTTGATTGGCTGTTGAGGGTGGCAACGCCGCCTCGATAGGGTAACCTCATTGATTGGTTTCGCGACAGCAACATAACGGTAATGTCGCGGAAACACGGCGAGTCTAAGCTATGACTCGTTCGTTAGTAATCAACACCGCTTCTCACGCGGTGCCGATACGAAGGGAGTTCCGTATGGCCGAACTTACTGACCGCTTCGGGACCATGGTGTTCTCTGAGGAAGTCATGAAGGACTACCTCCCCAAGGACATTTGGAAGCGCCTTGCTGCAACCCTCGAGGGCGGTGAGCCGCTCGACCTGGATGTGGCCAACGCCGTTGCCCATGCCATGAAGGTCTGGGCCATCTCCAAGGGCGCGACGCACTATGCGCACTGGTTCCAGCCTCTTTCGGGCATTACTTCCGAGAAGCACGACAGCTTCTTGGAGCCCAACCACGACGGCACCGCCATTACCAAGTTTACGGGCAAGAACCTCATCCAGGGCGAGCCCGATGCCTCCAGCTTCCCCAACGGCGGCCTGCGCGCCACCTTCGAGGCCCGTGGCTACACCGCTTGGGATCCCACTAGCCCCGCCTTTATCAAGGACGACGTCCTGTGCATCCCCACGGCTTTCTGCTCCTACACGGGCGAGGCCCTGGACAAGAAGACCCCGCTGCTGCGCTCCATGACCGCGCTCTCGCGTGAGTCTAAGCGCGTTTTGGCGCTGTTTGGCAAGACCCCCAAGAAGGTCGTTCCTTCCGTGGGCGATGAGCAGGAGTACTTCCTGATCAAGAAGGACGCCTACCGCAAGCGCAAGGACCTGGTCATTACCGGCCGCACCCTCTTTGGCGCCGCTCCCTGCAAGGGCCAGGAGCTCGAGGAGCACTACTTTGGCGCTATCCGCCCCACCGTCTCGGCCTACATGAAGGACTTGGACGATGAGCTGTGGGCGCTCGGCATTCCCGCCAAGACCAAGCACAACGAGGTCGCTCCCTGCCAGCATGAGCTCGCACCGGTCTATGGCGAGGTCAACGAGGCCATCGACCAGAATCTGGTCATGATGGAGAAGATGAAGCTCATCGCCTCCCGCCACGACTTGGTCTGCCTGCTGCACGAGAAGCCCTTTGAGGGCATCAATGGTTCGGGCAAGCACAACAACTGGTCGCTTGGCACCGAGTCCGAGAATCTGCTCGATCCGGGCGACACTCCGCTCGACAACCTGCAGTTCATCGTCTTCCTCACCGCGGTGATCGAGGCCGTCGATAACTATCAGGAGCTCCTGCGTGCCTCCGTTGCCTCGGCCGGCAACGACCATCGTCTGGGCGCCAACGAGGCTCCTCCGGCGATTATGTCCATCTTCCTGGGCGACCAGCTTACCGAGGTCGTCGAGAAGATCATCGATGGCAAGGCTTCCGTCCATGCCACGCGCGGCGTGCTCGACCTGGGCGCCGATACCCTGCCCAAGCTGATGCAGGACAACACCGACCGCAACCGCACCTCCCCGTTTGCCTTTACCGGCAATAAGTTCGAGTTCCGTGCCTGCGGCTCCGAGCAGAACGTCTCCGACTCCAACCT
>CAJMPK010000192.1 GCA_905215205.1 uncultured bacterium
AAGCCCACGTCACGCTTTGCTACAGTAAAGTTTGACCATGGTACCAGAAGAAGCAGACCGCCTTGGTGGAAAATTTGATTCGTTAGGCCGGGACGATAACGCATCCTGCTCTTATACGAGGCTCAAAACGAAATAGAACACGATGCCCGAGACGCAGCACCACAACATCGACTTTGTCTTGATTGCCACCGCCACGACACCGGCAGCCGCAATCCAGGGAATTAAGCCCTGCCACAAGCCGGTGTCGAAAGCGCCAGGGCTTATCAAATCGTTAGCGACCAGTGCCGCAAAGGCGGCGGGCGGAATATAACCCAAGGCCTCGGTAACGCGGGGCGACAGCGTTCTCCCGCGCAAGGCAAACGCCGGGGCAATGCGGAAAAATGCGATGGCCGCCCACGACGACAGCCACAGGACCAAAAACTCATTAACGGGCATCGCGAGCACCCCTTCCTTCGGCGAGGGCATCGCACGCAAGCGCCGTGACAACGCCGACGAGCACGCTTACCGGCACGGCGATATTCGTCCACCCCAAGAACTTGCATATGACGACGGACACCGCAGCCAAACTGGCAGCTACGACATTGCCGCTCGACAGTCGCTGCGAAAAGAGCAGGCAGATAAAGAGCGATGTGCAGACAAAGCCCGCAATAGCGGTGGGAACATCGACAACGGCACCGACGATGGCGCCCGTCGTACACGAAACGCCCCATGTTGCGATGAGGATCACGTTGAGCACAAAGGACTCGCGCGGGCCCCAATCCTCCCCTTCAACCAACTTGGCAAGCGAGATGCCATATGCCTCCTCGGTAAGTGTCGCGGCAACAGCCAGCGTCTGACGCTTCGAGGCACCCTTCAGATGCGGTGCGATCGATGCCGAGTAAAGCGCAAAGCGCGAGGAGATTGCGGCGACGCTCGCGACGATCGATGCTGCAGGCACACCTGCCAGCCACAGATTGCAGATCATAAACTGCCCGCTGCCCGTCACGAACGTGCTGCTCAGGGCAAAAACCATCCAGGGTTCCATTCCCGTCTGCGCCATAATCATTCCGCACGGCGCGGCTATCGCAACATAGGTAAGCATCACCGGCCAGACGGTTTTAACGATTTTGAGCACCATAGCGTTCCTCGTCCCGACAAGATTTCCGAGCCGCATTCAACGACGCGGCAGAATCATCGCCCGATGGTAACCGAGTTCACCTACAATTGCCCCCGGATCGAAAGACACAGAAAGACACAACTTTTTAGGAAGTCATTATGACAGCTATCGATCGAACGCGGGCTGCCGCGGCCTTCAAGACCTACACCGATGCCTACGATGCCGCCAATCCGCGTATCGCGCTCAAAATCGAGCATACGTACCACGTGGCCGAGGCGTGCGATGCCGTAGCGCGCGAGCAGGGCTGGTCGTCAGAAGATATTGACCTGGCATGGCTTTGCGGCCTGCTACACGATATGGGCCGCTTTGAGCAGCTGCGACGCTGGGACACCTTTAAGGACGCCGAGAGCATGAGCCATGCGGCGCTGGGCATCGAGGTCCTCTTTGGCGAGAATCCCGCCGATGCACCCGCCGTAACGAGCATCCGCGACTTTATCGATGACCCGGCAGAAGATGAGCTCATCCGAGCGAGCATTGCCTATCACAGCGATTTCCGCCTACCCGCGCGGCTCGACGTGCGCACGCGGAGCTTCTGCGATATCGTGCGCGATGGTGACAAGATGGACATTATGCGCACCATCGCCGACAGCACCGTCGACACTATCCTCAAGGTGGACGAGAAGACGTTTCTCGGCAGCCGTTTCTCGTCGCCGACACTTGCCGCCTTTGACGAGCACCGCTGCGTCGCACGCGATGAGCGCGATGAGCCCGCCGACTTCTTGGTGGGGCTTATCTGCTTTATGTTTGAGCTCGTCTATCCGGCAAGCCGCGCGCTGGCGCGCGAACAGGGCGATATCCACCGCCTGCTCGACGCGCCCTTTGGCATTACGCGACCCTTTACCGACCCCGCCACGCAGGCAACCTGGAGCCGTCTAAAGGACGAGATGCGCGACTGGCTGGCGCGCGCCTAGCGCTCAAGCTGGGCCAGCAGCTCCTCGACGACCTCGACGGCATCACCGACAACCTTGTACTGGGCAGCACCAAAAATGGGGGCATCTGGGTCCTCGTTGATGGCGATAATGCACTCCGCCCCACCGATGCCGGCAAGATGCTGGATGGCGCCCGAAACACCGATACTCACGAGAAGCTTGGGCGAAACCGATACGCCCGTCTGGCCGATCTGATGGCGATACTCTAACCAGCCGGCCTCCACGACAGGTCGCGTGCAGCCAAGCTCGGCTCCCAGAGCCTCGGCGAGCCTTCGCATCAGCGGCAGGTTTTTCTTGGAACCAATGCCGCGACCCACCACGACCAGGCGCTCGGCATCGGCGATCGAAGCCTGCTGCCCCCACTCCTCGGCGGGAATCGAAATCTCGACACGAGCCTTAGCATCATCCGCAAGCGATATCTGGGTGATCGTGCCAGAGCGGTCGTAGTCAAAGTCGGGCGCCTTAAAGATGCCGGGACGAACCGTTGCCATCTGGGGACGATGATTGGGGCAGACGATGGTGGCCATCAGGTTGCCGCCAAACGCCGGACGCGTCTGTTGCAGCAGTCCCGTCTCCGTATCCATCGAAAGTACGGTGCAGTCAGCCGTAAGGCCCGTCTGCAAGCGCACGGCAACGCCGGGTGCCAGTTCGCGACCAAAAGCGGTCGCACCGTATAAGATGGCCCCGGGTTTGCGTTCGGCTACCAAATCGCAGATCAAGCGGGCGTAGACCTCCGCATCGTTTTGGCGCAGGCGCTCGTCGCGACAGGCCAGGACCTCGTCCGCGCCGGCACAAACCAGGTGTTCGAGATCCCTGAGCGAGCCCTCGGGGCTCATGCCGATCAGTGCCACCAGACGGCAGCCGCGAGCATCGGCAAGCTCGCGCCCCTTGCCCATGAGCTCGTAGGCCACGGGAGCCACGGCGTTGTGCTCGTCGGTCTGCACGAATGCCCAAATGTCTCGATACGCATCGAGGTCAACCGCGCCGGCGGCCTCGTCACGCTCGATCGAGATAGCGTTGACAGGGCAGGCGTCGACGCACCCACCGCATAGGATGCAGCCGTCGGTTACGCGGGCGCATCGGCTGGGTCGCTCGCCTTCCACTACGATGCCGCCCGAGGCACAGGCGCGAACGCAGCGACCGCAGCCGATACAG
>CAJMPK010000193.1 GCA_905215205.1 uncultured bacterium
CCGTCATCGGCATGGTGCCCTTCTTGCCCTTCGTCGTCTTGACGGGCTTCTTATCGCTCGGCTTCGTGGGTTTAACCTCGGGCTCGGGCTTGGGCTCGGGCTTAGGCTCGGGAGCAGCAACCGTGTAGGTGACCGTCGGAACCGGGAAATCGCTTGCCGTGCCCTTGTCACCGTTGCCGTCAACGGGGTACAGGGTTGCACTCTCGTTGACCTTGAGGCTATGGGTGCCGGCCTCGGTGGGCTTATTCACCAATACCTCGCTGTACGTAAGGACAACCGGTTTAGCGGGCACCGCGGCCTCGTTGAGAGTAAAGACGAGCTTCTCGTTCTCCCCTGCCGCGTACTTGAGTGTGAAGCGATAGGTGCCGTCCGCACGCTTGCCAAAGCCATAGGTGGTCTCGTCGATCTTCTCGGGCGCAAGGTCCTCGCCCGCAACATTCAGGCTAATCTTATTGGCATCGTTCACAAAGTCAAAGTTGTTGCCAATAAAGTCCTCGACCGTCGAGCCGGCAGCGATCTTGTCCACGAGCTTGGCCTTGATCTCGGCAAAGTTGGTGTCGAGCTGGCCATTGTTGGAGTTCCTGGTGAGGTACTGCAGGAATACCTGGCCATCGAAGTCGGCCTCGTTCTTGAAGTAGACGTTCATGTCATAGCCAGCGTTGACCATCGACTGGAACGTGTCGTCCGTGCTCCAGAACGCGACGTCGATGTTGCACGGCGCGGTCACGTCGAGGGGGATGGGGTTCGTGGTGCCGTTATTGCGGGCGTCGTCGGTGTACTCGTAGTCGTACTGGGCCCAGTTCTTGTCAGAGTTCTCGTACTGGTCGCGATAGTACTCAAGATACTCGCCGAGCTTCTCGGGGCTCTTCATGGCCTGCGAGAAAATGAAGTTGGAGCCGTCAGGGAATTGCTTCCAGGCGTTATTGAGATGGTACTCGCGGGACTGCCACTCCCAGATGCCGCCCATCATGTTTACGCCGGCGCCGTTGCCGAACGACCTGGTATAGGGCTTGGTGAAGTCGCCGCCCTTGCAGTAGAGATAGGTCGCACCGTCACTGATGAGGATTACGTGCTTGTTTTCGGCTTTAACGGCGGAGTCGGCATCCAAGACGCTCTTTGCAGCAAGAAGGCCGGCGTCCATGTTGGTGCCCGAATGCAGGCTCGAGTTCATTGCGTTCAGGATGTCATCATAGCCCGTGACGACGTCGGTCAGCGGCTGCTGGATGTTACCGACCCTGTTGAAGAGGACTACGCCGACCTTGATGTCCAGACCATCCTCCTTGGCCTTCCGGCTAATCTGGCCCAGGAAATCCTTCGCCTGGTTGAAGATGTCCGTCTGCGCGGACGCGCCGGACTTGTCGAGGACGAACACGACGTCGGAGGCCTCGGCCTCGCGCTTGCCCGGGAACGAGAGGGTGACCTTGGTCTCCAGGTTCTCGTCAAGCTCGGTCGCCGTCTTCTGGTTCTACTCTAACGTGGACGATTGCCCGGAGCCCACCCCCACGGCATCGTCTGCGAATGACAAGGTCGCCGGAGTGGCCATGCCTAACGTCAGCGCCAACACCGCGCCAACCGTAACCGCGCGCTTAAGCGCACTTCCCAATCTGCGCATCCTAGCTCCTCTCATGTAATTCCCGTTTGCAGACGGGTGGATACGACACTGGTGATACGGCAATAGTATAGACCGTAAAATGCCAACGAAATTAACATATATTTACAAATAATGAGCTGGACAGGCAAATCGGATTGGATATTTATATCTATATGCGACCAAGATCGTATGCTCGGACAGCCCCCTCGCCTGCGCACGCCAAATTGGCTACAGTCTCCTGCATGCCAAGCGCTTCCTCAAGGCTCATGGGCTTGCGGCAAACCGGCAGAACCAAGTCGACACCCTGCCCATACACCGCATCCAGGTTGTCGGCACGACCGCCCACGACGGCGACCACCGGCTTGCCATATCGCTTGGCGCGACGCGCCACGCCCACCGGCGCCTTACCGGCGGCGGACTGCTCATCCATGTTGCCCTCGCCCGTTATGACCAGGTCGGCATCGCGCACGCGTTCGTCAAACCCAATCAGATCGAGCACTGTCTCCACACCCGAACGCAACTCGGCACCAAGTGCCAACAACGCGGCGCCCAGGCCGCCCGCGGCACCGGCACCGGGCACGCCGAGCACCGAGCCAAATGTCCGTGCGCCCTCGGGCACGCGCAGCAACCCCTGAGCCCGCACCCCGGTAATCGCCGCATCGAGCAGGCGGCCGTAGCCGACCATCCAGCTGTCGTACCTGCTCAGCGCCGCGGCGTCATCCATCGGTAGGCCCTTCTGCCCGCCAAACACCGCCAGTGCGCCTCGACGCCCCACGAGCGGATTCTCGACATCGGAAAGCACGACAACGCGCGCGCCGCTCAGTGCCCGAAGCGCCGGTGCCAAATCGGTACTCGCCACGTGTTCAAGTCCTACGAGACCGGGTGCGATATTGCGGCCACACTCATCGACAAGGTGAGCGCCCAGCGCCTGCAGCATGCCTGCGCCACCGTCGTTGGTGGCACTGCCGCCCAAGCCAATATAGATAGTCTTTGCCCCCGCACGGACCGCGCGAAGCATGAGCTCGCCCACGCCATAAGTTGTGGCCGCCAACGCCGCCGACTCCGTGCAGGGCGAATACCCAATACCCGCCGCCTCGGCCATCTCAATTACGGCCGACTCGCGCTCACCGTCCACCAGCATCCGGGCAGACACGCGGTCGCCCAAGGGGCCTGTAACCTCGCAGGTCATAAGCTCGCCGCCGCGCGCGGCGATGGCATCGAGCGTTCCCTCGCCACCATCTGCCAGCGGCAATGCGCGCACCTCGGCATCGGGCCACACACGGCGCACGCCTTCGGCAACCGCCGCCTCCGCCTGCGCGCTCGAAACGCTACCCTTAAAGGAGTCGATCGCCAGCAGCACACGGCGAGACCGGCGCTGCACGGGGCCAAAGTCAACCGCCGCGCCAGCATCCTCTTCGGCACACGCGAGCGCCTCGGCATGAGCGGTATGCGCCTCAAGATCAGATCCACAACCGCACGCAGCACCATCGGTGTCGCGCAGCCCACTAAAATAGCCGCTCAACATCTCACGACACTCGTCTGCCAGCACGCCGGCATGTACGTTAAACCGATGGTTCAGGCGCGAATCGGCATTCAGGTCATATAGCGAACCCAGCGCGCCCGCCTTGGCATCAGCCGCGCCATACAC
>CAJMPK010000194.1 GCA_905215205.1 uncultured bacterium
GAACAGGCCAGCTCCTCTCGCCACAACATGAGCGGATCGCGACCATCGATGTCGTAGTGGGCAGCCATATGACCATCGGAGTCCATGACCATCAACCCCGAAAGGTTCTCGGCATGGACAAATTGCTCGATAAGGTCGTTGTTAACCTCAACGCGATCAGAGGACAGGAACGTCGCAAACGATTCGACCGCGGCGAGCAAATCGTGCGTCTCCTCGGCTTTTCTCCCCTGTTCGTAGCGGTCATATTTTTCGCAAGCGTTTTCCAAAAACACCATGGTTTCTTGGCCAAACCCAAGCGTTTTTTCGAGGCAGCGATGGGCTCCAACCGTATACAACAGGCCTAACAAGACAGCGCTGACAATAACGCCGACAGCTATGACGGTCAGAGTCTTTCGACGCAAGCGGTGCTCATCATTTGTCATGGATTTGCTCCTTGCCCGCCCGTCATCGCTCCTGTCTTGTAATTGCCCACAATACGGTCAATCGTGCCATCTCGATCCATGGCAAACAATGCAGTATTGAGATCCTTTACGATCGGTCCTTCATAGCTGTCATCAAACGCGACGCCCAGATCGACCGTCATAATGTTGTCGGCGAACACGCGGTAAAGGCCGGGATACTGGGCGACAAGTCGGTCAAGCGGCTGAACGTCCGCCATCCAACAGTCGACATACCCTTTGGCGAGGGCGGCTTTGCAGAGCTCGGCAGAACCATACGATTTGATTTGCACGTCCGGCGAAATTTCCAGATCCCCTGCGAGCAATCGGCGTTCGCTCACCGAACCCGCAATCACCGCGATGGTCTTGCTTCCATCGAGATGCGCCAAGGAATTGATGCCACTCGTTTTCTTGGCGGCAACCGAGACCGTCACGGTTAGATACGGCTCGGTCCAGTAATACTTATCCTCGCGATAACAGGGAGAATAATCACACCACAGGCAATCGATATCACCGTTTTTGAGCAGCCGGTCGCGATCGTTCCAGTCAATATCGACAAACTGTGGCTTGATCCCCGCGCGCTTGCAGGCCTCGCGGGCGATGTCGATATCGATTCCGGCGTAATCGCCCGTGGTATCGATATACACATAGGGGTCGTTATCCGTAACGCCGATTTTGAGTACCGGGAGATCTTTGTCGGCTTCATTCGAGGAGGAAGAACTGCTTCGAACGGTATACGTCAGGGCGCCCGCACAGGCGGCAACAAGGAGCATGAGCGCAAACGAGACGGTGGCGGCTCGCTTGATACGTCCGGGCACAAGCCTCCCTTCATCGAAACAGCAGCCGGATTTCATTGTATACCCGGGGCTGATGCGGCGATAAAAATGCGCCTCACCCAAGATGGGCAAGGCGCCAAAGGTTGAAATGCATCCGCAAGCGGTCGAATTAGGTTAACCCTACTCGAAGTTCAGCTGCTCCAGGCGGTCGAAAACCGTATCGATGCGGGTGAGGAAGTCCCACGGATCAAAGATCTCATCGAGCTTCTCCTGGCTGACGGTGCAGCGCGGATCGGCCTCGAGGCGCTCCTTAAAGGTGGGGCCAGAGACACAATCCTGCACCTCGTGCCAGGTGGCCATGGCGTTTTCCTGCACGATAGCGTAGGCGTCCTCGCGGGTGATGCCCGTATCGACGAGGGCAAGCAGCACCTTGGAGGAGAAGATGAGGCCGCGGGTCTTGTTGAGATTGGCCATCATGCGGGCCGGATACAGCTGCAGGCCGTCGATAACGCGAATGAGGCACTGGAACATGTGGTCGAGCGCGATGAAGCTATCGGCCTGGGCGACACGCTCGGCGGAAGAGTGCGAAATGTCGCGCTCGTGCCACAGGGCAACGTTGTCAAAGGCGACCTGAGCGTTGGACTTCACGACGCGTGACAGGCCGCAGACCTTCTCCATGGTGATGGGGTTGCGCTTGTGCGGCATGGCGGAGCTGCCCTTTTGGCCCTTGCGGAAGGGCTCCTCGGCCTCGAGCGTATCGGTCTTCTGCAGGTTGCGGACCTCGGTCGCGATGCGCTCGCAGGTGGCCGCTGTAGTAGCAAGCACGCCGGCAAGGTAGGCGTGGTGATCGCGGCTGATGACCTGCGTGGACAGCGGGTCGTGGACCAGGCCCAGGTGCTCGCAGACGTACTCCTCGACGAACGGCTCGATGGAGCTGTAGGTGCCAACGGCACCCGAGATGGCACCGAAGGCAACGTTCTTGCGGGCATCCTCGAGACGGTCCAAATCGCGCTTGAGCTCCCAGGCCCAAGAGCCAAACTTCATACCGAAGGTCATCGGCTCGGCGTGGATGCCATGAGTACGGCCGGCACAGAGCGTGTTGCGCTCCTCGAAGGCACGACGCTTGCAGATCTCGCCGAGCTTCTTGACGTCCTCGATGATCAGGTCACAGGCCTGGGTGAGCTGGTAGCACAGGGCCGTGTCGCCTAGATCGGAGCTGGTCATGCCATAGTGAACCCAGCGGCTGGGCTTGGGGTCGCCCTCGGGAACATCGGCGTCGATGTACTCCTTCATGTTGGTCAGGAAAGCAATAACGTCGTGGCGCGTGACTTCCTCGATCTCATCGACCTTTGCCTTCTCAAAGTTAGCGTGATCGCGGATCCACTGGGCTTCGTCTTTAGAAATACCGATCTTGCCGAGCTCCGCCTGGGCCTCGCAGGCCAGGACCTCGATCTCCTGCCAAATGGCGTACTTGTTTTCGAGGGAGAAGATGTGTCCCATCTCCGGGCGGGTATAGCGATCGATCATAGCGGCTCCTTTTTGGTTATTGGCACGTTGGTCGTAACTTAACCATTGTACCGTGCGTAGGTGCAAGTATGGGCAGCAGGCATTAACCTAACATTTTGCCGCAAGAGCGGCCATGGGGACATCCGCGTATTTGCTTCGCAAATACGCACCGGCTTCAGGCGAGCCCCTCAGCTTCACGAAGCCGAAGGGGAAGACTTTGTTGAATTAGCCGTCCCCATGTCTCCCGTGCCCGGTGGAGCGGGCAACGGGACGTCTGCGTATTTGCTTCGCAAATCCGCACCGGCTGCGGCCGCCTATCGGCGACCTTGCCTGCTCGCTATAAACGCTTCGCGTTTATTTAACGCTCGCACCCTGTCGGGTTCGAGTCCCGGCACTTTATTGAAAAAAGCACGGTAACGAAACGTTACCGTGCCTGAAATTCGAATGGAGCGGGCAACGGGACTCGAACCCGCGAGTGTCAGCTT
>CAJMPK010000195.1 GCA_905215205.1 uncultured bacterium
CCATGCCTCGCATTGATTACATTTGTGCCAACGGGCTGTTCCGGCGGCACCTGGGCAACATTGCACAGTTGGAATCGGGGCGCATCTTCTGCCGCCACGGTATTGACCATCTGCTCGATGTCGCTCGCATTATGTGGATCAAGAATCTCGAGGAACAGCTCGAATTTGACCGCGAGGTCATCTACGCCACGGCACTTCTTCACGATATCGGCAAAGATGAACAGTATGAATCGGGTATATCTCATGATGTTGCAAGCGAACGCGTCGCTGATGCGATTCTCGGCGGCATGCCCGAAGACGTGGCGTTTGATCCGGCCGATGCTGCAGCCATTAAGACGGCCATTCTGGGCCATCGAAAGCTGCGCGTGAACAGCCAACCGCTTGAGCGTCTGCTCTATGCGGCAGACAAAGCGTCGCGCGCCTGCTTTGCATGCCCCGCGCGCAATGCTTGCAACTGGAGCGATGATAAAAAGAACCTGTCGATTCGCGTGTAGTTAGTTGCGCGGTCGGGGTTCTAAACGAAGGAGACGATCGCGATGAGTAACAAGAAGCTGCCCGAGAATGCAACCAAGACCGAGGGTGCCGAGCTCGCCCGCCGTGGAAGGGGCGAAATATCCACTGCGACGGCGGTGCCCCACGTGAGCTATGACGATCTTCGCCATGCCGACCGCATTACTATCGACGGTCTCGAGGTCTTTGCCAACCACGGCGTGTATCCCGAAGAGAACGCGCTGGGCCAGAAATTCATCGTGTCCTTGGTGCTCTATGCCGACCTGCGTGCGGCGGGAGAGCACGATGACTTGGACGCCTCGATTGACTATGGCTCGGTGTGCCACGATGTCGATGGCTATCTGCGCGAGCATACGTTTAAGCTCATCGAGGCTGCAGCCGAGGGCGTGGCCCAGATGCTGCTACGTCGTTGCCCCCTGCTGCTTGGCGTGCGCGTTAAGCTCGATAAGCCTTGGGCGCCCGTCGGTCTTCCCCTGGCAAGCTGCGGTGTCGAGATCGAGCGCGTGCGCTAACCGGTTCTAATACATCTCTATGGGTGGCTGCTTGAGCCGTTGCGACAGCGCTCTATTGTTGGGGCAGTACGTGTCGAGCAGGGCGTGAAACCGCTGATTGTGGCTTGGCTCGAGCAAGTGGACGAGCTCGTGGGCGACAACCATGTCGAGGCATTCGATGGGATAGGCGGCAAGTTCTCGTGCGATGCGAATGGCGCCGGTTTTGGGCGTGCATGATCCCCAGCGCGTTTTCATGCTGCGCACGGAAACGCGGGAAACGGCGACACCCATTGCGATTTCGTATGCGTGCACCATATCACGCAGCGCCGATGTGACTTCGGACGTATAGAGCTGGTCAATATGGGCTTGGATCTCACTGGGCGTTAAGCCGTCGAGGGTCGCGTTCCACTTGGCCTGCGGACGTTCGTCTGGCTCGTCGGCGCCCATAAAACTTGCGAAGGTGGCCTGCTTGGGCCGCGGTGCGGGTGATACAAAGTTGTGGTCGAGTGCATCCTGAACGGTGATGGGCTTGCCCCAAAGTGCAATGACGGACGAGGGACTGAGCGGCTCTCGCGCCGTCGCCTGACGTTGCTCGCGCTGGGCAAGTCGGCTGATAATCCAGGCGCTGTTGCGCTTCACAAACGCTTCGATACGCTCGCGGGTGGCGCCGAGCGGAGCGCTGGCGTGGACCTCACCGCTCGATGTGACGCGTAGGTTGAAGTTCTTGACGCGCTTTTTGGTAACGACGACGGGGATGGGCGTCCCATCCGGTCGGGATACGGAAATCGTAAACTGCTGCGTCAAAAGCGGTCCTTCAGATTGGGGACGGGCCGGCATGTCGATCGCTCGGCATGCCGGCCCGCTCAAGGGATGTGAAATTAATAGCGCTCGAAGAAGGCAAGCGCGTTGTCGCTGCAGAGCTTTTGCATCACGGTCTTGCCAAAATGCTTGGAAAGCATGTTCTGGAACTCGGGCATCTTGCTGGCATCGGAGAGGAAAGCGGGCACCGTGGCACCGTCCCAGTCGCCGCCGAGCGCGATGGCGTCCTCGCCGCCCAGGTCGAGCCAGTGCTCGATGTGTGCCGCCAGCTGGTCGAAGGTGACGTCTGCGGCGGTCTTGTCGGTTGCGTCGTTGGAAAGGAACTCGCTGCAGTAGTTGAGGCCGACGATGCCACCCATGTCGCGAATGGTGCGGAACTGGTCGTCGGTAAGGTTGCGCTTGACGCCGCAAACCGCACGGGAGTTGGAGTGGCTGGCGACGAAGGGACGCGTGGCGTGGGTGACAACCTCGTCAAAGCACTCATCGTTGAGGTGGGAGACGTCGAGTACCATGCCGGCGTGCTCCATCTGCGTAAGTGCCTCGATGCCGGCGGCGGTGAGGCCGGCGTGGGTGTCGTGGCCGCTCGCGAGCGGTCCCTGCGCGTTCCAGCTGAGTGACGACATAAGCACGCCCAGGCTCTTGAGCACCTCGATCAGCGCGGGGTCCTCGGCAAAGAACGTGGCGTTTTCGATGGTGTGGATGCAGGCGACCTTGCCGTCTTTGAGCGCAGGGCGAATGTCTGCCGCGCTGCGTACGTTGACCATGCGGTCGTGGTTGAGCATTGCCTGGCCGCTCATGTGCGCCATGATCTGCGCCTGGAAGCGCGCGGCGTGGGCGGTGGGAATCTCGTCGGGGACAAACGTGGCGAAGCACTGTGCCCACGGCGTGTTGCCGATCTTTGCGAGCGAGATGGCGCAGGCGTTGCCCTCGATAAGGTCGAAATCTTGCGGATGCGTCTCGTCGCCGGGGAAATAACCGTCGGTGCCGGCGGTAAAGCGCAGGTCGAGATCGAGCGTGGCCCAGCCGATGCGGTCGGCGGTGTCGCAGTGTAGGTCAAATACGGGATATGCCATGGTTCCTCCGGTTGCAGCGTTTCTTTGCAAACTGTCTTTGAATTGTATGACTAGGGTATAGTTAGCGCCATATGTTCACGGCGGCCCGCGTTGTGCGCCGCCCTTATCACGGAGGTTACCATGTCCAACCAGGGCAAGAAGGTCAAGACTCATTATCGCGGCACGCTCGACGACGGCACGCAGTTCGATAGCTCCTACGATCGCGGCGAGCCGCTGGAGTTCACCTGCGGCGCCGGCCAGATGATCAAGGGCTTCGACGCCGCTGTTGTCGACATGCAGGTGGGTGAGAAGAAGAC
>CAJMPK010000196.1 GCA_905215205.1 uncultured bacterium
CGGTGCAGGATCCTTACGCTGCATCTTCGCAAGGCCCTTATGGCAACGCAGTTCCGGATCCGTTTGATTACGCGCCGCAGGATTCTTATGCTGCCTCGACGCCGAATCCCTATGATGACCTGCCGCAGAATCCCATTCCGCAGCCTCAGCAGACGACGTATTTGCCTCGCACGGCTCAGCCTCGTTACGAGTCGCGCGAGCCGTATCGCGAGTACCCCAAGTCGATTCCGCAATATGGCGAGGACGAGGAGAAGAGGCCGTCGCGTTCGTCGAGCGTGATCAAGAAGATCCTCATCGTGCTGGCGATCTTCTTTGCGCTGTCGGTTGTGTTTGCCATCGTGTCGGGCATGCTCAACAAGCGGGGGAGCTCAACGGCCGATACCGCTGCCGAGCAAACCGAGTCCGCCTCGTCTAGCACCGTCGATTTGAGCGATATCCCGGGGCAGTACTGGTCCAACGCCAAGAAGCTTCTCAAGTCGCGCGGCGCCGATCTTTCGAATGCCGTGGTCCTGACCGATGATGGCTCAACGCCCGTCGTCGATGCCAACTGGGTCGTTACTTCTGCCTACTATAACGACAGCGGCAACCTCGAAATTCAGCTCACGCACAAGAACAGTTCGGGCAACTCGTCCGACGGCCAAAGCGGTACCGACAGCTCGAGCTCCAATGCGCTGGAGGACTTGAGCAACAAGGCACAGGAGTTGGGAGACAAGGCGCAAGAGCTGGGCGACACGGCACAAAACCTGGGCGATACCGCGCAGAACTTGGGCGGCTTGGCGACGGATGCCTGGAACGCCCTGCAAAACGGCATCTCGGGCGCGCAGGGAAACTAGCTTTTAAGCAGGCTACAGCTGCTCGGCCGGACGGTCGGGCGAGCTAAAGCCCGAGTCAAACGTAACGACGCATGAGGCATCGGGTCGGCGCTCGTGCGCGATGCGCGTGACGAGCTCCAGCAGCTCCTCGTCGGATATGTCAAAGCCGTCGGGACGCACCAGGTCAAACGAAACGAACCCGTCGTGCTCGTGCAGGTCGTGGATGGAGAGCGCGGGATCGATCTGCATGACGCCGCGCTTGACCCAGCCGCGCAAGTCATCGCCGGTTGTCGCGATGGGGTCGCAGTGCAGCGTGATACCAATGCCCATCTGGCGCTTGATGTCGTGCTCGATGGTGTCCAGAATCTCGTGGTGCTCAAACGCGTCGCCCTCGCCGGGCATCTCCACGTGGGCGCTGGCAAACTGACGACCGGGGCCGTAGTCGTGCACCATCAGGTCGTGTGTGCCCAAGACCTGCGGATAGGACATGATTTTGTCACGGATTGCCTGGACGAGCTTGGGGTCGGGCGCTTGCCCCAACAGCGGGCTGATGGCGTCGCGCACTAGGCCCATGCCGCTGATGCAGATGAAGATGCCCACGCCAAGGCCTGCCCAGCCATCGAGGTCAAAGCCGGTCGTCTGCGAAATAAGCGCTGCGGCCAGGACCGAGGCCGAGGCAATGACGTCGTTTTTGGAATCCTGCGCCGTGGCGATAAGCGTCTCGGAATCGATGCGGTTGCCCAGCGTGCGGTTGAATGCCGCCATCCAAAACTTGACGAGCATGGACAGGACAAGGGCCGCCATGGAGAGCGCCGAGTACGCGGTGAGGGAGGGCTTGATGATCTTGGTGACCGACTCCAGGATCAGGTTGATGCCGACGGCGCAAACGAGAACGGCGACAAACAAGCCGGCGAGGTACTCGTATCGGCCGTGACCGTAGGGGTGGCCTTCATCTGCCGGGCGGCTGGCAAGGCGGAATCCGAGCAGGCTCACGATGTTGCTCGAGGCGTCGGAAAGGTTGTTGAAGGCATCGGCGATAAGCGAGACGGAGCCCGCGAGCAGGCCCGTGATGCCCTTGGCTAGGCACAGGGTGATGTTGAGGCCAATGCAAATGAGGCTTGCGGCAAAGCCCGCGTTGGTGCGACAAGTTGTATCGACCGGCTCGCCCTCGCTGCCGGGAACAAGCGTATGTACCAGCCGATTTACAAATAGCATGGCGTATCTCCTCGCATTCTCGTTAAGGGGATAGTGTAGCTCGCGCGGGGGCGCCGTGCACCGATGCTCAGAAAATGCAGCAATAGTCTGCCGGTGCTAACGAGCGAGCCTTCTCGTCTGCCTGGGTGGTCCATTTTGGGCCACATGGGTATGGGCATGTGCCTGTTTGCTCGACATACTTAATGTCGACAGCCCCTGTGCAAAGGAGGACGTTTCCATGGACGAGATGTTTGCCATTAAATGTCAAAACTGCGGCGGCCCTATGTACTCGCACCAGGCTAAGCGCAGCTTTGAGTGCGCTTATTGCGGTGCGGTCATTCCGTGGCAGGCGGACGCCGGAGAGCCCAAGAGCGCTTTGGACATTCGCCATACGCCGTTGACGGTGGTGGATGGACTGCTCAAGCTCACGCATGTGTCGCAACTCGAGCGCCCGGAGGACCCGGACTGGTATTTCTTCAACGTGAGCTGGCGCAATCAGTCGGTCCTGGAACATCTGCTGTGGGAGGATCGCGGCACGGCGCAAGAGTTCCAAGAGGCCACGCATGTGAGCATTCCTTGCCCCTTCTGCGGAGCGTCCTTTGAGGGCGAGTCAACGCAGCGTGTGTTTGAGTGCCCGTCCTGCGGCAACAAGATCGGCATTGCCGACCTGCTCAAGCCGGGGACGTTTAGCAAGCGCCTGACCATGGGCGTTGGTGCGGAGTATGTGCCCGAGCAGGGTATTCCCTGCGAAATCTCGCCGCAGCAGGCACGTGCCAACGCACTGCAGCTGGTGCGCCAGTATGCGGAAGCCTTTGCCGGGCACGACGTGGAAGATGCGATCCAAAACGACATGATGCTCTTCTATTTCCCCATGGCGCTGGCGGACCTGCGCATGATGGCGAGCTTCCCGGGCAAGGGCCTGAGCAAGGAAACCCTGGTGTACTACGAGGTGCTCGACTGGGCATACCCCAGGGCAAACTACCTGGACGTTCGCCTCATGGGCATTTTGGAGCCGTGGGACTTTGCCAAGGTCGGTCCGTTCGATCCCGCCATGCAGGAAGGCGACTTCCGCGTCGTCTCCGTCGATGCATCTACCAAGGACCAGGTGGTCATTGATAAGTTGGCGCTCGACGTTGCGGGCAACGATGCCGAGGCCGTACTGGGGCTCAATAAAA
>CAJMPK010000197.1 GCA_905215205.1 uncultured bacterium
ACAAGTACCACGTGCGCAAGTACGGCGCCCACGGTACGAGCCACCGTTACGAGTGGATGATGGCCAAGGGGATCCTGGGCTCGCGCTGCCACCGTCTGCTTTCGTGCCATCTGGGCAATGGCGCTTCGCTCGCCGCCATCGAGGACGGCGTGTGCCGCGACACCACGATGGGCCTCACGCCGCTCGACGGCCTGATGATGGGCACTCGCTGTGGTTCCATTGACCCGGCCACCGTGTGCTACCTCCAGCGCGAGGGCGGCTACAGCTACCAGGAAGTCGACGACATGATGAACAAGCAGTCCGGCCTGCTTGCCATTTCGGGCATCTCCAACGACGCCCGCGACATCCGCACGCGCGCCTCCGAGGGCGACGAGCGCTGCCTGCTCGCCTTCGATATGTTCGCCTACAAGGCCATGCAGCAGGCTGGCTCCATGATCGCTTCTATGGCGGGCGTGGACACCATCACCTTTACCGCCGGTATCGGCGAGAACGACTGGTCGATCCGCAAGGCCTTCTGCGACTGCTTTGAGTGGCTGGGCGTACGCATCGACAACAACAAGAACCGCGAGGCCGTGGGCAACGGCCCGCAGGTCATCAGCGCCGCCGGTTCTGCCGTCACGGTCATGGTCATCCCCACCGACGAGGAATACATGATTGCCCACGACGTCGAGCGTCTGACCAAGAACAACTAACGCGTTCGCTTGCGATTGAACGAAAGGCCTCTAGAGCAACAGCTCCGGAGGCCTTTTGCTGGCAGGCGGAAATTCCAGTCCCAAAGTGATCACCACCAGCAACGCCTGCGCTCCCAGTAACGGCATCCAATCATTCAGATCTTCAGCCCCAGCTCGTAGCCAAGCCGCCGTCCACCCCGGATTCTCTGAATGCCACGTAGCGGTAGAAGGCCGCACAGGTTAACCCCCGAAAACACTCCGCAGACCAGAAACGCCCCCGTTCATAGCTCCGAAGGAGCAGAACGGGGGCGTTTCATTGGTCGAGGACGTTTTCAGGGGTTAACCTGCGCTGCCTTCGGCGGGGATATGTCTGGCTACTCAGCCATCTGAGCCTGGACGGCAGTGATGGCCACGACACCCACGATGTCGTCGGCAGAGCAGCCGCGCGACAGGTCGTTGACCGGCTTGGCGATGCCCTGCAGGATGGGGCCGTAAGCGTCGGCGCCGGCGAAGCGCTGGACCAGCTTGTAGCCGATGTTGCCTGCCTCGAGGTCGGGGAACACGAGCACGTTGGCCTTACCGGCGACGGAGGAGCCGGGAGCCTTGAGTTGGGCGACGGTGGGGACGATAGCGGCGTCGAGCTGCAGGTCGCCATCGATGGCGAGCTCGGGAGCCTTCTCCTTGCAGAACTTCACGGCCTCCTGGACCTTCTTGGCGACCTCGCCGCCGGCGGAGCCCATGGTGGAGTAGGAGAGCATGGCCACGTGCGGCTCAACGTTGCCCATGAAGGTGGACCAGGAGTGAGCGGAGGCGATGGCGATTTCGGAGAGCTCGTCGGAGGACGGGTTGATGTTGAGGCCGCAGTCGGCGAAGATCAGCGTGCCGTCGGTGCCGAACTGCGGTGTGTCGGTGCACATCACGAAGAAGGCCGAGACCAGCTTAGTGCCCGGGGCGGTTTTGAGGATCTGCAGCGCGGGGCGCAGGGTGTCGGCAGTGGAGTGGCAGGCGCCGGAGACCAGGCCGTCGGCATCGCCCATCTTGACCATCATGGTGCCAAAGTAGGTGGCGTCCATCACCTGGGCGCGAGCCTGCTCGATGGTGACACCCTTCTTGGCGCGGAGCTCGGCAAACTTCTGCGCGTACTCCTCGTGCTTCTCGGCATTGCGCGGGTCGATGACGGTGGCGCCGGGAACGTTGATCTCGTCGGGGTTGCCCAGGATGACGATCTTTGCCAGGCCCTCCTCGATGATCTTGGTGGCCGCGACGATGGTGCGCGGATCCTCGCCCTCGGGCAGGACAATCGTCTTAAGGTCGGCCTTGGCGGCAGACTTCATACGGTTAAGGAAATCGCTCATGTTACTCCTTACAAGCGTTTCGCTAGGCTCCAGGCGCCCGGCTGTTCACGAATAAACCCGCTGCTAGCGGGTTTACCTTTCAATTATGTACGCCGCGGTGCTTGAGCTTTCCTTGTGTGGCAAGCTCATTATAGGACGCATTAGCGCTATAATCGCTCTGATAAATATGTCTCGAAGAATGTTCGAGAAAAGCCCAGCTAACGAGCCCGTGGCTTTTGACAAGGAGTATCGATGCAGATTACCTCAGGCCTGCCTGAAGGCTTTAACGCCGGCGCGTACGACATGATTGTCGTCGGTGCTGGATATGCCGGTGCCGTTTGCGCCCGCCGTCTTGCCGAGACCATCGGCTATCGTGTTGCCGTTTTGGAGCGCCGTAGCCACATTGCGGGCAATGCCTATGACTGCGCTGACGAGGCCGGAATCCTGATCCACGGGTACGGTCCGCATATCTATCACACCTTTAACGAGCGCGTGCACAATTTCCTGTCGCGCTTTACCAAGTGGACGGATTATCAGCACAAGGTGCTCGCCAACATCAACGGTACCCTTATGCCCGTGCCCTTCAACCATGCGAGTCTCAAGCTCGCCTTTGGTGACGAGCGCGGCGAGGAGCTGTATCAGAAGCTCGTGGAGACCTTTGGCAAGGACGTCAAGGTGCCCATCATGGAGCTGCGCAAGAAGAACGACCCGGATCTTGCCGAGGTCGCCGATTACGTCTACGAGAACGTCTTTTTGCATTACACCATGAAGCAGTGGGGCCAGACGCCCGATCAGATCGACCCCTCGATCACCGGCCGCGTTCCCGTCTTTGTGGGCGACGATGACCGCTACTTCCCGCAAGCTCCCTTCCAGGGCATGCCGCAGGAGGGCTACACGGCGCTCTTTGAGCACATGCTCGACCACGACCTGATCGACGTGTTCTGCGACGTGGACGCCCGCGATCTCTTTGAGATCGACGAGACTACCGTCAAGATCGACGGCAAGGTCTATGGTGGCGAGATCGTCTATACCGGTCCGCTCGATGAGCTGTTCAACCTCGACTTGGGTGCGTTGCCGTACCGCACACTCGATATGAAGTTCGAGACGCTCGATATGGACCAGTTCCAGCCCGTGGGCACCGTCAACTACACCACGAGCGAGGACTACACGCG
>CAJMPK010000198.1 GCA_905215205.1 uncultured bacterium
CGAGCGCAATGAGCATGCCCCAGTCGATGCCAAAGGAGATAAGGCCCACGACAGCGAACTTGAGGAATTGCTTAGTATGAGGTTGTGCCAGTGCCTTGCGCACGTAATCACATCCAATGCGTTGATGAATCGAGCAACGAGTTACTTTAGAGCTTTTGCATGGGAAACGTAAGGTCTTTGGCAAGAACTATACGAACTCGCCAAATATTCAAGAGGTAATCCGTAAACGTTGTAAATCTTTCCGTAAACGAGCAGGACCCACGAACAACACAGCACTCGACATGTGTCATCCGCAGGTCCCCGTAGTGCAACGAGGAGGTCAAGCTATTTGGTCTGCTCGCCCTCCAGGAAGATCTTGCGCGTTACAAAGTTGTAGACCATGACCAGCGCGGTGGCGCAAATCTTGGCGATATTGGCCTCGAGGCCCAGGCCGGCGTTGAGCGCCAGCACGATACCGTCGTTGAGCGCCAGGCCAATAACGGACAGCACGACAAAGATAATGAACTCGCGGCGGCGGCTCATGCCCTCCTTGTGTGCAAACACGTACTTCATGCTCGCGACGTAGTTAAAGATGAGCGAGACGATAAAGCCGCTGGTATTGGCGATCAGGATGTTAAGGCCCAGACCGTAGTGGAGCAGATTCATGATGCCAAAGTCGATGACGGTGGCAACGACGCCGACGACGCCAAACTTCATGATCTGCGCAAGGAGCTTTTGCATGGTACCTGCCTTAGGGTGGCGCCAGGGCGCCGTGGGGATGACAAACTCAGCAAGTTTAGCCAATCCCCGCAGGCGGGGCTAGGCGCGCTCCTCGATAGCACCGTTTCTATATGCATCGAGCAGCTGGCGCAGGTCCTGGATCTGGCTGCGAATCTTGGCGCCAGTATCGGTGTCGCTCACCATGCGGCGACGGTCTGCTTGGTCAAAACGGTTGGTCTCGCTTTCGATGTCTACATTGCGCGTGAGTGCCTCGGCAACCGTCGTAAAGGCCCGGTGCGACTTGAGGCGGCAGCCGCGCGAGCTCGAGATGAGCGTATAGCCGGCGATACCCGTCTTGGGATGGTAAGCGCGGCAGAAGCCGCCATCGATGACCAGCAGCTTGCCCTCGGCGCGGATGGGCTGCTCACCCTTGGTGGTTTTAACGGGCGTGTGGCCGTTGATGATGTGGCCGGTCGGCGAACATGCCATGGGCGCGACGCCAAACTCGCGCATGATGTCGTCGCAGACCGAGGGCGACTTGGTAAGCGTAAAGTACGGGTCCATCGGCTCGACCCAGGTGCTCTTATCGGCGATATAGGCGCGCTCAAAGGTACGCACCAAGCGTCCGCTGGCGGGCGAGTTAAAGCCAATCCACAAGTACCACATCCAGTCGAGAGCGTCGCGGTCGCCCACGCGCCAGGCGCGGCGGGCGATGTGGTCGCAAAAATCAAGATAATCGCGCCCGGCGTGCCAGGTGCCCAGGCAGTTCATGCTGCTAAAGGTGCCGTCTTCGTTGAGCGGCACGCAGCCATGGAACAGCAGGTTGCCGTTGGCGACCTTGTACATCGAGCCGTGGGAATAGAGGAAATCGATATGGCGATGCAGGTGATCGGCGGTGACAAACTCTGACACGAGCTTGTCGATGATGTGCTGTTCCTGAGACGTGAGCGTATAGGGGTCCGCCGGGTCGACGGTGGGGAAGTCGTTGGTCGTGAGCGGCCACACGCTGCCGTCGGCGAGCGTGACCGTGCCGGTTTCGTGGTCGATCTTGTCGAGTAGCAGACGGTCGGTCATGTCGAACTCGGGGTGGCGCTGGATAATCTGGCCCTCGAGCTTAAAGAGCAGCACGTTGATGGCCTTGATCAGCGGGGTGATGGACTCACCGGCGGTGTAGGTGGCATCGGCAAAGGCGACAAGCTCACGCAGCGAGATGCCGTAATCGTTCTCGAGGATCTCGTAATTGTCGTAGCGTAGGTTGTTGCGCAACACCGTGGCGATGCAGGCGGGCTCGCCGGCAGCGGCGCCCATCCACAGCAGGTCGTGGTTGCCCCACTGGATGTCGAGCGAATGGTAGGTGAGCAGACGGTCCATAATCTTGGCCGCGCCGCCGCCGCGGTCGAAGATGTCGCCCACCAGGTGCAGGTGGTCGACGGCCAGGCGCTTGATGAGCGAGGCGAGCGACTCGATAAAGTCGTCGGCGCTGGCGGTCTCTAGGATGGATTCGATAATGCGCTCGTGATAACGCACACGGTAGTTGTTCTCGTCCGGATGCGTGTGCAGCAACTCGTCGATGATGTAGGCGTAATCGCGCGGGATGGCCTTACGTACCTTGGAGCGGGTATAGCGGCTCGATAGCGAGCGGGCAACCACAATGAGCTGGTCGAGCATGGTCTTGTACCAGGTGGGCGAGTCCTCGCGCCTGCTGCGGACAAGATCGATCTTCTCGCGCGGATAGTAGATGAGCGTGCACAGCTCGCCCTTTTCGTCAAAGGAGAGCGTGTCGCCAAAGATCTCGTCGACATGCTCGCGCACGACGCCCGAGCAGTTGTTGAGGATGTGCATAAAGGCTTCGTACTCACCATGCACGTCGCTCATAAAATGCTCGGTGCCCTTGGGTAGGTTGAGGATGGCCGAGAGGTTGATAATCTCGGTGAATGCGGATTGCTCGGTGGGAAACTGTCTCGACAGCAGGCGCAGATACTTGAAGTCTTGCGGGTTGCGATCGAATGCGACCATGAGGCACCTTCCGATGTGGTTGGTAAAACTGATAAAACAGCGTCAAACGTTTATCAGTATGCGCCGCTTTTGTTTCGATTGGGGATAGGAGGCCAAATTGTTGGCCGAACGGTTTGGTAAATCGATTTAGTCGAGGTAGATATGGCGGTTGAATGGAGACGCAGGGTCGTTTTTGCAGGCGCATACCTCCGGGATCGATAGGGATGATAACGGTAAAGATGTTCACTACCTTTGGTTCAATTTGGTAAATAGTGGACATTTGTACCGTATTCACGCTTGCTGTGCGATAATTTACGCAGCAATGAGTAAGGAACCTCATATGAGTGATTTTGTCCTGACCTGTGAATCCGCCGCCGACCGAACCCGTGAGTTCTTTGCATCGCGCAATATCCCTGTCGTGTGTTTTCATTACGAGATCGACGATGTTGTCTATACGGACGATCT
>CAJMPK010000199.1 GCA_905215205.1 uncultured bacterium
TAGACGGTGGAAACCGCGATTGATATGGCGTTTGGCGGCGCGACGCTTGCCGCCTGTCCACTCTCGGCACTGGTGCTCTCCTTTGCCTTTTACGGGTTTTGCGGCTGGGCATGGGAGTCGACAGTATGCGCCATGCTCAACCAAAGACGCTTCGCCAACAGCGGATTTTTGCTGGGGCCGTGTTGTCCTATCTATGGTGTGGGCGGCATAGCCTGCTGGCTTTTGCTGCGCGGGATTCCGGATGCCTCGAGCCAGTTTGTCGCTGCAGCGCTTGTATGTAGCGTGATTGAGTACAGCGTAGGCGTGCTGTTGGAAAAAACAACGGGCGCTCGCTTTTGGGATTACTCGCACCTGCCGTTTAACTTGCACGGACGCATCTGTCTGTACTGGGCCTGCGCGTTTGGCTTGGGTGCGTTGTGTATTTGCCGTTTAGTGGAGCCGGCATTGCTGGGGCTGCTTGGCCATCTGCCGGTGCTGATTGTGCGGCTGTCCGCCTTTATCGTCGCGGTCGCGATGATGGTCGACGCGGTGTGCTCTTTGGCCAGCTGGCGCCGCCTGTCAGATCAGCTGGAGTGTGTGCGCGCCGACCTTGCCGACCGCATCAACGAGTCGCTTGCCGATGCGTCCGACTCCATGCTCGAACGTATTCCCGATTCGGCAATCGACTCGGTGGCACAGACGCATATCCGCAGCCGTGCCGTTAACGCATGGCTGGCGGAGCTGGGCGACGCGACGCTCGATGCCCTTCGTGAGAAGGCTTCGATGCCGACATTTATCTCGGATGGTGCTCGCGGCCTGGCGCTTGCCGCCCGCCGCGTGGCCGATGCCGCGCCGAGCATGCCGCGTCCGTCGCTCAGTCGCCGCCTTGCCGGCAAGCGCATGAGCCGTCCGGTGCCGAGCGTGTCACTCAGCCGCCGCGACCTACGCTTCTTTAACGCCTTCCCGCGCCTGCGCATCAATCGCTACGAAGGTGTCATTCGAGCAACCAATCTCCGCGACCGCGCTCACGAGCTGTTTCGGCGCTAGCCGGGACGGGCGCGCTCACGGCTCCCTTGCTCGCGTATTTCCCGTCCGTTTCGCGTCCGTTGCCGTGCCGTTTCCAAGATTGCGGCACCGTTTCCATTCGACAACGCAGCGTTTAACAACGCCGTATCTGGTCTACACCAGTTGCCCCTCGGCCGCATTATGGGCGCCGACAACGTTCATGCGACCAAGGGGGAGCGAATGTACGATACGGGATCGACAACGTTTATGCTCATCTGCACCATGCTCGTGTTTTTAATGACACCGGGTCTGGCGTTTTTCTATGGTGGCCTGTCCAGGCGCAAAAATGTCATCAACACCATGCTCATGTGCTTTGGCGCCATTGGCCTGGTTGGTGTGCTGTGGATTGTTGCCGGCTGGTCGCTGGCCTACGGCGGCGACGGTTCCAGCCCGTTTATTGGAGGCCTTGACCAGCTACTGTGCCTTCCGGTGCTCGGTCAGGTGCTGCAGGCGGCCGAGGGCAATGCCGCGGACGGTGCCGTCTACCCTCAGATTATCAACATCGCTTTCCAGATGGCGTTTGCCATGATCACCGCCGCTATCGTCACGGGCAGCCTGGCCGGCCGCGTTAAGTTTGGTGCCATGACGGCCTTCCTGGGCATTTGGCTGCTTGTGGTCTATGCGCCGCTTGCCCACATGGTTTGGGGCGGCGATGGCTCCTTTATCGGTGACATTATCGGCGCACTCGACTTTGCCGGCGGCGACGTGGTGCACATTTCGTCCGGTCTTACGGGCCTGATCCTCTGCTTAATGCTCGGCCGTCGTCGCGGTTTTGGCATGGTGAGCTATCGCCCGCATAACGTGCCGTTTGTGGCGCTGGGCGCCGGCTTGCTTTGGTTTGGCTGGTTTGGCTTTAACGGCGGCAGCGAGTTCAAGGCCGACGCCGTGGCGGCACTTGCCATCCTCAACACCGTGACGGCCAGCGCGGCGGGCATGGTCTCGTGGCTTGCTGTCGAGCGCGTGCATACCGGCCGCCCCACGCTGGTGGGTGCCAGTACCGGTCTGGTTGCGGGCCTTGTGGTGGTCACGCCCGGCGCAGGCTTTGTCGAGCCGTGGGCAGCGCTGGTCATGGGCCTGATCGTATCGCCCGTCTGCTACCTGGCTATCAGCCATCTTAAGACCAAGTTTGGCTACGACGACGCGCTCGACGCGTTCGGTTGCCACGGTATCGGCGGAATTTTGGGCGGCGTGCTCACGGGCCTGTTCTGCGTGCCGGAGCTTTCGTGGACCGGTAAGGGCGGTCTGTTCTACACGGGCGACGTGTCGCTGCTCATCTCGCAGATTTTGGGCATTGTGGTGACGGTCGCTATTGTGCTGGTGCTCGATTTGGTGATCGCCGCGGTGGTCAAGGCGCTATTCCACGGCAGCCTGCGCGTGGACGAGGCCGACGAGGCGCTGGGCCTGGATGCGAGTCAGCACGGCGAGAGCGCCTACCCTTCGTTCTCCGGACTCGATTAGCAGCTTCCCCAAGCACCGCACCTCGGCCTTCAATCGTCGTTTGCGTACCTTAAGTACGCGGCACTCCTCTTTCAGGCCGATCTGCGGCACTTGGGAAACCTGATAAGACCTGTTAGTTGCACTTATCTGATGTACAAGGTTGGTCTGTGGCACCTGGAAAACCCGTGCCATGTGAGGGACAATTCATTTCTTTTTTTGAAGAGAGGAATTCACTATGAAGAAGATTACGGCGATCGTTCGTGCCGAGAAACTTGAGGTTCTTAAAGACGCGCTGTTTGCTGCTGATGTTCGCGGTATGACTATCAACCAGGTGCAGGGCTGCGGTGCACAGCATGGCTGGAAGGAATACGTGCGCGGCAACGAGTTGCTTGTCAACACGATCCCTAAGGTGCAGTTCACCCTCATCTGCGCCGATGAACATGTCGACGGCATTGTCGACATCATCTGCAACGCCGCCCGCACCGGCGCCGTCGGAGACGGCAAGATCTGGGTCGAGCCGGTCGAGGAAGTCATCCGCATCCGTACCGGCGAACACGGCCCCGCCGCGGTGTAGAATCGACCGTCTACCATCCGCAACGTTAAAATGCTGCAATGAGGCACAAGACTTGCGTTGCGGATGGACGGATTATGGGTCGTAATAAATATCCCGAGGA
>CAJMPK010000200.1 GCA_905215205.1 uncultured bacterium
CGTTATCCAGATAACCTATGAGCAAATCAAAGACACGAAGAGTTTTAACAACATCGCCGAACTCATCCATAAAAAGGCGGGGCTCTCCTACATCCCAAAGACCGATCAGGAACGCTCCACCGAAGATGCCCTGCGACGGGAGCTGTTAGTCAATTGGGTTGAGCTATTCACCGCCAAGCCAGCCAGCTAGCAGCTAGCAATCAGGGGAAGCGCAGGCATATCGGGCGATTCGACGCGAGCCGCAAATCCCGCCTCGGTTAGCTCGATAACCTCGGTAAACGTTGTATCGAAAAACTCCTCGGTTAGCAGGCGATACGGCGGATGATCGGACTCGCCGGGGTTTTCGCGTACAATCTCGTGCATAACGCCAATGGTCTTGAGCACATACTCTTGCGGAATCGAATACTGACCAAACTGGGCCGCCGCGGTATACAGGCGATCGGTCGCGCGCGGGATAGAAACGATGCCGAGCGTCTTACCAAACCAGTCAAAGTCGCCTTGCTTTTTAATGCGGAATTCCTCGCACGGCTTGCCGCCGTGCGCCTCCAGGTACTGATTCACGCGTGTATTCCACACGGTATCGGCCACGAGGTGAGACCAAACTCCCAGCGTCAGATCGAGCAGCGACTGCGCCACGTCATCGGGCGCGAGCGAAAGCTCGCTAGCACCGGGACCGGCAACCGGCTCGGCGTCCCTATAGCGTTGGGGATAATGCACCCGATTGAGTCGCTCGCGCTCCTCGACAATCGAGGTCGCGGCAGCCGGCGTACCAACAGACGCCCCTTTAAGCAGCGGCGCCACATAGGTATCCCAGAACTCGTGCTCGCGCGGCTTAGGGATAGGCTCGGGCTTTGCAAAGTGCGTAATGCGATACGGGATGGGATCGGCGATGCCAGGGACCATATAGCCCACGAAGATATCCGGAACCACGCAGCCAAACAAAAAGGCATTGCAGTCGCGCACGCTATTGGCAAGCGCACCGGTGCGCTCCAGCAAACGCTCCGTCTGAGCGATATGAATGTTCCAGCTTGGCATAGCCACCCCCATAAAAACCTGGATAACTATACCATCACGGCAAAGCCGCGCGGGCGGCTACGCACGCTCTACGCAGCAACTATTCCGCAGCGCCGCTCTCGGTTCCATACGACGACACCGGTGCCTCGACCACATGGTGATATCGATCGATATAGATGGCGCGGGCACCCAGGCGCCGCACCAAATCCTGATGATGCGTGCTCATCAAGACCGTCTTACCCGCCGCGACGTAGGCCAGCAAGAAGTTGACCACGATATCGCATGAATCCTCGTCGAGCCCGTTGGTGGGCTCATCGAGCACCAGAATATCCGGGTTCATCGACACCACCGCAGCCAGCGCAACGCGCTTCTTTTGCCCGCCCGAGAGCTGATAGGGCGAGGCATCAACCAAATCGGCTACCTGGAACAGCCCCATAGCATCGCGCACGCGGCGCTCGAGCTCGTCTGCCGGCAGCCCCATTTGAGCCGGGCCAAACGCGACTTCCTCGCCGACCGTGGCGCAAAAGAGCTGCGCATCGGCGTTTTGGAACACAAAGCCCACGCGCTGATGGAACCGCTGGGCCGTCGCGGAATCCTTGAGATATGCCGCATCGACCGTATGCCCGTCGAACAGGTACGCACCCGCGTCCGCAAGCTCAAGGCCGTTAATAAGACGCATGATCGTCGTCTTGCCGCAGCCGTTAGGACCAAGCAAGGCAACGAGCTCACCGCGATTGACCCGCAGCGACACGCCGTCAACCACCGTATGGCCCGCATAGGAAAACGCCACGTCGCGAAACTCGATGAGCGGCGTGCTCTCAACGCCGGCAGCACCGCTCGCACCCATCGCGTCATTCGTATCGTTTGCCAAAACGTCGCCCTTCCCTACTCACATCGACGGTTCGACCGTCCGCACTACAACACCGCGCACAACACGGCGAGCAACGCCACAACGGCCGCGTAAACCGCATCGCGCCAGCCAAAGCCGCTCCGCGCGGGCGCCGGATACGCGCCGGCAAAGCCGCGGCAAAGCATAGCCTCGTCCATCGCGCGGCTGCATTCCATCGCCTTGATAAAGGTCATGCCCATGATACCCGCGATCGAATCGGTACGCGAAAATCCCTCAGGCGCATGGCCAACGCTGCGCAACATGACCGATTCGCACAGATTGTGCGCCGTGCGACCCAGCACCTCGATGTGCTTGAGCGCCATATCAAACGTAAAGATAACTTCGTCGGGCAGGTGCAGCATTTTGAGCGCCGCCGACATGCGGCTCCAGGTAAGCGTCCACGAAACGCCCAGCACCAGCGACACATTAATAAAGGTCTTGAGCGCAATCTTGAGCATGGCGCCCGCGGCAGAAGCGTCCAGCAGCAAGGCGGGCAGCGCCAGAACCACCGCGAGCCCCGCGGCAGCCAACGCCGGCACAAAAGTCGCGCGCAGCCCGCGTACGGGGCGCACGGCAACGAGCACCAGCGCAATGGCCGCCATCAACATCAGGTACAGCGGGCTCTGTGTCAGGCACACGCACAGGACGCAAACGAACATTCCCACCAGGCGCACCGGAGCCGAAACGGAAGAAAGGGCGCGGTCGATCATCGACCCGCCCTCGTGCGCGCCTCCACCCAGGCGAACCCGCTCAAGCAGGCTCGCCAGGTGCAAGACGTTCTTTTGCATCACACGATGCCGAGCCCCCGCGGGCTCGTATCGCTCCTCGGCCGCAAGCCAGCTAGGCAGCTCGGCTATTGCCATGAGCACCGCTTTCCTTGACCGTCAGCGAGATCAGACGGAATGCGATGGTGAGCACCGCCACGCCAATCACGCCGGACAGGATATACATGGCAGCCTGACCGGCAAAGCCAAGACCCTGCTCCTCGGAATAGGCCTGCAGGTAATCACCCGTAGGCAGAGCGTCGGCAAAGGTCGGGGTATCAAGGCCGACCGAAGCCTGCAGACTGTCGTCACCAGCCTCCTGAACGGCGGTCGCGGCGCCCTCGGCGTCCCACTCGCCCCATGCGTCACCTGTGGCAAGCAAGCCGAGCGGCGTAGCCACGACAAGCACGGCAACCAAGATGAGCGTGGGGACCAGCGAGGTCTTCTTAGCGGTTGCGCTCTCGGCGTCC
>CAJMPK010000201.1 GCA_905215205.1 uncultured bacterium
GTCACGCGATGGGCAAGGCCGTCGAGCAGCGAGTAGTCGTGCACCAAGCCCTCAACCAGCGAGATCGCGCGCGTCTTTGCGGAGCCGGCCGGCTCAATCGCGCGGTAAAGTCGCTGCATATTGGCAACGGCAGCACCGTACTCCCCCGCCGGAATGTCAATGCCGTACACGCGTCCGGCAACATAGCTCATCAGCACGCCGGCCACGCGATTGATGCGATCGGTGGTGACGATCTCGCCCGCCGGCGGGTAATCGTCGACCGTAGCGCCATCGCGTTTAAGCTGCAGCATCAGTACATCCAGGTCGCTCTCGATCACGGCATGGACCTGACTGCTCGAATCCTCAAGCTCTGAATCGGACTCCACGATGCCAAACTGCTGCTCATAGACAAAGGGGTGGGCGTTGCGGTCGAGCACGTAATGAGACAGCAGGCCCAGCGCAAAGGCACGACCCAAGCTGGCGTCGCGCGGCAGCAGATGCGACACGCCGTCGCGCAGGCACGCGAACTGGCGAGACATGCGCGACCGATGCATGACCTGCGCCAGCAGCGTGCAGTCGGAAACACGCGGTGTCAGAATGTGAAAGAAAAACGGGTCGGGGCCTTGGTTGCCCAAGATAAAGGCAATGCGCTCTTCATCGGACGTGATGACGCCCTGCGGAAGACGGTCGATGCTTTCCTCGCCAAACAGATGATGGGTGATAAGCGCGGGCATAATGATCCTTTCGATTTCATTCGATGCCACCCATTATGCCCACCGCGCGCCCATGCCAAACCTGCGATGGTAAACGACGACACGCAAGCCTCTTACGCAAGCCCCAGGTGCGACTTGACCTCGGCGGCACGACGACGGGACACCGGTACCGTCGAGTTCACGCGGTCGAGCCTGAGCTCCATCAACCCCGTGGAGCCAATCTCAACATTGTGCACGTCTTCCAAATTGACCAGGTAGCTGCGATGAACGCGAATAAAGCCCTCGGAGTCCAAGCGACGCTCGAGCGAAGAGATCGACTCATTGATCAGGTACGTTCCCTCGGCGCAGATGGCGTTGCAAAAATCGGCGCGCGCCTCAAAGTAGCAGACGTCTGCGGCGGGAATGAACACCTTTTTGCCCCCGCGGTCCACCGTCAGACGCAAAGGCTGACGCGGAGCGTGGATAACACGACGGACACCCAAGGCTGCCTCGATCTTGTCGAGTGCCTTTGACAGGCGTGCGTCCTCGACCGGCTTGACGACATAGTCGACCGCATCGAGGTTATACGCATCGGCGGCAAATTCGGCAAACGCCGTCACAAACACAACCACCGGCGGCGTCTTTAGGTTCTGCAGCGTCTCGGCAAGCTCAATTCCCGAGCGACCGGGCATGGTAATGTCTAAAAACAACACGTCGAGCTTGTTCGACAGAATCGACTCCACGGCTTCGGTGACATTGCCCGCCTCGGCAATCTGACCTACACGCGCATCCTTTTCCAACAGATAGCGTAGCTCAGCCCTAATGGGAGGCTCGTCATCAACCACCAAGATGTTCCAGCCTTCGGACATATGTGCTTCCCCTCTTTTTCTCTCAATCCAACCGCGTGCTACGCCGTCAACGGCGCCGGCTCATGCGGCTTGCCGTTCAGCTCGACGATGACCTGCGTTCCCACGCCCTCCTGGGACTTCACGCGCATGCCGGAATCTTCTCCGTAAAAGAAATGGATGCGCTGAAGCACGTTGAAGAGCGCCAGGCCGCAGCCTCGCTTGATGGAGCCGTCGGCGGTAATGCTCTCGGGCTCCTCTCGGCGATGTTGCTCAAACAGATGCGCGCAGACCTCTTCGCTCATACCGATGCCATCGTCCTCGACGATGATCTCCAAACCGTCATCGGTCTCGAAAGCCCTAACATGAATAGAAAGCGGCTCGGTCTCGCGCTGTGCATGCTTGATGCAGTTTTCGAGCAGCGGCTGCAAGATAAACGGCGGTACCAGACTGTCGCGCACCTCAAAGTCGATGTCGACCGAAACGCGCAGACGGCCGTCGCCATACCGGGCCTGCATAAGATTGATATAGCGAGTGCCCTGTTCCACCTCGTGCTCGAGCGTTGTGAGGGTATCGGAATCAGAAAGCGTCTGACGGTAGTAATTGGAAAAGTCGATCAGCAGCGACCTGGCCTTGTCCGGCTCGGTGCGTACGAGCGACACGATGGTGCTGATGGTGTTAAACAGAAAATGAGGATCGACCTGCGATTGCAAGGCGCGCAGCTCCACGCGGGCCGTAAGCTCGTCCTGGCGCTCGAGCTCAAAGCTCGCAAGCTGCGTGGAAATGAGGTCGGCAAAGCCCGAGGCAAGCGCCGTCTGGCGCATATCGATGCTGCTCAGACGGGGATAATACAGCTCGAGCGTGCCCACGCAATGCCCGCGCACGGTAAGCGGTGCGACAATACCGGCGCGCAGGCGCGGAAAATAGCCACCCGTCTCGGTCGAGGCATCGCGCGAGAACACGCTTTGTTCACCGCTGTTGATCACGTTGAGCGTAGTCCGCAGCACCACCGGGGTGCCCGCGGGGCACTTTGCCGAATCCTCGCCCCAGCTCGCCAACACCTGCTTGCCGTCGGTAAAGCAGATGGCGGAGGCGATAGTTTCGGACAGGATGATCTTAGAGGCGCCCAGGGCAGCTTCGGGCGTAAGGCCGCGCGACGTGTAGGCGAATATTTTTGAAGCGATGGCGAGCGTGCGGTCGGTAGCGCTCGATGTGAGGTCGTCGGGAACGACAAAGACGTATGAGAAGAAGAAGCACAGCATGACCAAGCCGGCAATGACGACAACGGCCGGAACGGGATTGGGATTATCGGTTAGATCCCAGATGAGCAGCAGGATAAGCAGCGGAACGACAATACCGAGCAAGATGGCTTGAACCACATGCTGAGCGGTACGAAAGACCTTGGTAGAGTTGTAGCTCTTGCCCAAGATCAACCTGTTTAAATCCACCGTCATCCCCTTTTATCTACCGCACCCATAGCAACAAAGGGGGCCGCAAGCGACCCTCTTTGTTGCATTATGCAATCAAAAACTGTGTTTTGCATCCAGCCATCGACAAACGGTATCTTAGGCGCTGTATTTGTTGGCCTCGCCAAAGGTGCCAGCCTCG
>CAJMPK010000202.1 GCA_905215205.1 uncultured bacterium
AGTCCACCGCGGCTCGCATTGTCGGTGCGTCGGGCGATGCCTGGACCTCGACCGTCACGATCGATAAGGGCTCTGCCGACGGCCTTACCATCAACATGCCCGTGACGAGTTCTGCCGGTGTTATCGGCCAGATCATCGAGGTATCGGCCAAGACCTCTACCGTGCGCTTGATTGGCGACGAGAACTCGGGCGTGTCCGCCATGGTGCAGGACACGCGCGCCCAGGGCATGCTGCAGGGTCAGGCTGACGGCACGCTGCGTCTTGAGTACGTGAGCGTCGACTCCGATGTTAAGGTTGGAGACATCATCGTGACCTCGGGTATCGGTGGTGTGTTCCCCAAGGGTTTACCGCTCGGCACCGTCTCGTCGGTTGAGAAATCTGCAAACGACGTGTACTACACCATTGTGGTGCGCGCTCAGACCACGGCCGAGAACAACGAGGAAGTGCTGGTCATCACCTCTCTGACCGACGAACAGTCGGCCTCGGATGAGGACGTGGGCACCGCTAATAGCACGCCGCAGGGAACGTCGCGCGATGCTGCGACCAAGACGAAGGACGAGAGTTCGGATGACAGTTCCGACACGTCCGAGACGACCGATTCCGGCTCGAGCGAATAGGGGGCATGTCCATGGATCTACACGAGCAGGGGATGAGCTCCCGCACGTTTGTGATCGCCGCCATCGTGGCAGGCCTGGCACCGCAGATCTCCATTGCGGGCGGTCGCGTCAACTTCATGATTATCCTGGTGTGCCTAAGCGTGTTCTCGGGCGACCCGACCCGTGCTGTCGTGTGCGGTTTTTGCAGCGGCTTGTTTTATGACCTGTCCGCTTCCGTGCCGGTGGGCGTTATGTCGCTCCTGCTGACCGTGGGTTCTTTTGCCCTGGTGCACAGTGCCGTTGGTCAGACGGGCGGTACCCCGAGTGCGCGCGGTGTCACTGTGGGCGCCTTCGCGCTCGTCATTAATGTGATCTACAGCATCATCTTGCTGTTTATGGGTTTGGAGACGAGCTTTGTCGTGGCGATCTTCGGCCATGCGTTGCCGTCTTCGATCCTGACGGGCCTGGTTGCCATTCCGTTTTTGATGTCCGGCGTCGTGCCGCAGTCCGGCTATGGATTCTCCGCACGTGGCGGACGCCAGACGGGTATGCGCTTTAAGCCCAAGACCCGCAAGCTCAAATAGGGGAGGCCCGTAGATGTCTTCCCAGTTGACGGTTATTATCGCCGGTATCGTGCTGGTTGTGGCCATCGTGGTCGCGCTGGTCATCATGCGTCGTGGCGATTCCCGTTTTACCTACGATACGCAGCATGGAACGGCCCCGCGCGCCACCGAGGGCGAGGGCAATACCGCGGCGACCGCCTTTAAGGGCCGCTTTTCCATCCTCACCGCGGGTGTGGGCGCGATGTTTGCGGCACTTGCCGTCAAGCTGTGGGGCATGCAGATGGTCTCGTCGGACTACTATGACAAGCAGGCACAGAGCAATCAGACCCGTACCGTTACCACGCCCGCCGTGCGTGGCCGCATCTTGGACCGCAACGGCGTCGCGCTGGTGCAGAACCGTCCCTCGCTTGCTGTCGTCGCCTATCGCGACCTTGCCGGCGACAAGGTGCTGGTGCGTCATCTCGCTAACGTACTTGGCATGCCGTATGTCGCGGTGCTGCGCAATATCCAGGACAATTCCGAAGGCGCGCAGAGCCTGCATACCATTGCGACTGACGTGCGTCGCTCTACTGTCGCCTACATCCAGGAGCACGCCGGTGAGTTTCCCGGCGTGAGGATCGCCGAGCGCACCGAGCGCCAGTACCCTTATGGCGAGACCGCCTGCCATATCTTGGGCTATACCGGCACCATTACCTCCGAGCAGCTCGAGGCGCAGAACAAGAAGGCCTCCGAGGACACCAACGAGTCTGCGGGTAAGATCACCTACCAGTCGGGCGACATCGTAGGCCAGGCGGGCGTGGAGAGCTATTACGAAAACCTGCTCCAGGGCATTCGCGGTGAACAGACAGTAAAGGTCGACGCCTCGGGCAACGTTACCGGACAGGCTGGCGCCGTGCCCCCACGTGCGGGCTCCGATGTCAAGCTCACGATCGACCTTGCCATTCAGCAAGCCTGCGAGACGGCTCTTGTCGATGCCATCGCGCGCGCCAAGCAGTCGGGCTACAGCAATGCCGGCAACGGCGCGGTGGTGTGCCTCGACCCTAACAATGGCGAGATTCTGGGTATGGCCAGCGAGCCCAAATTCGATCCGTCGGTGTTTATCGGCGGCGTCTCCAACGACGTGTGGACCGAGCTTAACGACGACGAGGGCTCGCATCCGCTGCTCAACCGCGCCATTAGCGGCCAGTACATGTCGGCTTCGACCATTAAGCCGCTGACTTCACTTGCCGCGCTCGAATATGGTACCTACACCTCGTCCCAAACCACGGACTGCACGGGCTATTGGACGGGCCTGGGCAAACAGTGGGGCAAGTACTGCTGGCTGCACTCCGGTCATGGAACCATGACGCTTCAGTCGGGCATCGCTAATTCGTGCGACCCAGTCTTCTACGATATCGGCAAGGCGTTCTTCTATGACAAGGACAACCCCGAGGGCTTGCAGGAGGTGTTCCGCCGTTGGGGTTTGGGCTCGACGTGCGGCATCGACCTTCCCAGTGAAGGCGCCGGGCGTATTCCCGATGCCGAGTGGAAGGAATCCTTCTTTTCCGATGCCTCGGCAGACGATCGCAAGTGGAATGCGGGCGACATGACCAACATTGCCATCGGACAGGGCGATATCTTGGTGACGCCGTTGCAGATGGCGTGCGCCTATATGGGGCTTGCCAACGGTGGCAAGCAGTTCACACCGCACGTGTTTCTTTCCGCTGTCTCGCGTGACGGCGACGGGGGCGATGCCTATATCTACAACGGCAAGGGCTCCAAAAAGCGCCTCACCGCCAAGATTCACAGTGATGCCGATCTGACACTGGTTCGCAACGGCATGCACGACGTTATCTATTCGACATCCGCCACTACGGCGTCGCACTTTACCAACTTGACGCCGCAGGTCTACGGTAAGTCGGGCACCGGCGAGAAAAGCGGCGAGGACGAGTATTCCTGGTTCTGCGCATATGCTCCC
>CAJMPK010000203.1 GCA_905215205.1 uncultured bacterium
CGTTTGCCGCAGGCGTAGAGGCATGGCCGCCGTCGGCGCGCGCCGTGACGGTAAGGTCGACGTGGCCCTTCTCGGACACGCCTACCATGGCAACGGGTTCGGTGACGCCGAGCGGGGCGTCGGTTGCCACGGCGCCACCCTCATCGAGCACCATGTAGGGATGGATGTTATGCTCGCGAAGCCACTGCACTGCACGGGTTGCAGTAGGTGCGGCGATTTCCTCGCTATCGCTCGAGAAGAACCAGACATCGCGCGGGGGAACGAAGCCCTGGGCAATCAAATGCTCGGCGGCCTCGAAGAAAGCCGAGACGATGCACTTGGTGTCGAGTGATCCGCGGGCCCAGATCTCGCCGTCGAAGATCTCGGCTCCAAAGGGATCGTGCTTCCAGTCTTGGCCCTCGACGGGCACGACGTCCTGATGCGCCATCATGACGATGGGGTCCAAGGCGGAATCGGCGCCAGGCCAACGCAGGAGCATGCCAAAGTCGTCGACGCGTGTGAGCTCGGCGACTTTAAAGAAATGCGGATAAAGTCGTTGAAGCGTGGGGATCCACTGGCTGAAGGGCTCATCGTCGCGCTCGGCGATGTTCTCACGCGAAACGGTGGGGATGCGCAGCAATTCGCAAAAGCGCTCGACGGCTGCCTCGTCTGCCTTGTAGGTGCCTGCATCAAGAGGCGCGCCCTGTGCGATCGATACCGATGCTCCCATGGTGGGACTCCTTTCGTGTTGTATATCGAATACGTCAAGATTATCGCCCGCACCGCGCGTGGGAAATGGCGAAACACGTTGTTCATCTGCGGGCGGCGGGTCGGATAGCCTTAGCCGACGATGACCGTGCCGTCTTCGGTCACGGTGATGGCGTCTCCCGTCGACACAGCATCGAGAAACTCATCGCCCAGGTTGTCAATGGTGGGCATGGGGGTGTCGGTCCATACACCCGAGAGGATCGCGCCAGCGGCGGCAAGGCTGTCAATGGGTTTGGAAAACAGCAGGCATGCGGGTTGGCGCCCCATTTTGGTGGCGCAGAAGAGCACCATGCCGCCTGTGGTGGAGCCGATAGTCTGCGGAAGACACAAGGCACATCCCGCCAAAGGTTTGCCGTACAAGTCGGGATTGTTTTGGTCGGAACACGTGGCCTTTTTGTCGCCAAACATCAGTGCCTTCTGAAACGATGCGAGTGTGTTGAGCCCTCCGTGAGAGACAAGTGCCTTGGCGTGGGCAGTTCCGGGGACAACGACGCGGCCGTGAAAGATTTTTTCCATGAGGAGTCGCCTTCCTATTTGATTGGTTTTCCGGTGGTGACGTAGGCGAGCACCTCGTCGTCGGTGTAGTAGCGCGATGCCGAGTATGTACGCAACTTGTTGGAGTTGGTGATGATGGGCATGCTGCCGCACAGCGGGTTGTTGGTGTACATAAGCGGGCAGATGCTCGAGACGACGGCGCCGGTAGTCGAGAGGCGCCTGTATGCCGCGGTCTTGCGGAAGGCGTCTGCCACGGATGGGGCGGCGGTCAGTACGGTGGGTACTTGTACGCGGCAGTTGCCGGAGGCGCTCAGCCCATCGCAGATGGCGTCTGCCCAATGGGCGAGTTGTGCAGACGAGAGGTGGGGACAGCCGATGAAGGCAAGCTTGGGGCGCGCGCCCGGGTTCTTCCACATAACGGGGTAGCTCGAGCGGATGCGTTCCAGCTCGGTGTCGTCAATGCGATAGATTCGGGCGTCTGGTGCTATGAGTTGTTCGCCTTGTTCGACGGCCTCGGGCGTGATGCCGTCCACGTGGTAGAGCCCGACAGCGCCGTTCGATGCGCTGGCGGCGCCCATGTCCTTAAGGTAGTCCTGCGTGCCGGGTGTGAGTTCGCGGCCAAGCCAGTGGTCGAGGCCTTTAATGTAAGGGACGTCTTCCATCACCTTCATGCCAATGGCGCTGCCAAGCACTTGCGCTTCGGGCTTGCGCTTACAATCGACTTCGATGATCCAGGTCGCCTTGCGGCCCTCATCGGTGAGCAGGCCGAATTCCGGGACAAAGCCGGCAATTGAGCCGAACATCTCGATGATGCCGGAGTTGCGATTGCAGCGAGCGCCCAGCACGGAGTTGGCAAAGACCACGGCGCTGCTTTCTGCCCAGCTTAGGATGTCGCCACGCCGAGGTCGATTGCCAACCTCGGGCTGGTAGCAGGTGCAGGTGAAAGCATCGTTGTCCAATAGGCCCATGCTGCGCAGCTGTGCCTCATAATCGTCTTGTTTGGAATACATAATCTTGAACAGCAGCTTTTGCAGCGGGTTGGCCGGGACGGCGGGGTCGAGGGGCCTCGGGTCGACCGAGAATGACTGACCGGACAGGGCACCGTCTTTTAGCAGCTCATCCATAAGGTCATAGACTGGACCGAGCATGGAGAGGCCAAAACTTGTGACAAGATGACCGTTTGCGCCGGTCACGGGAACCATACGCTCGGCGCCAAAGCATTCGCCGTACATAACGAGGGTCTTGACCACTTTGGCCATGGCGGGGCCCTTGGCGCCGTCGAGCAGGGCTTGTTGTTGGGAGGTCAGGTTCATCTGTGAGCCCATCCTTTCGTGTTAGATATTGGTGCCGAGTCGGTATGCCGCACGGACCGCTTCGAGCACACGACCGGGTGCAAACCCATCGCCGATGTTATGCAGCTCGTCTGCGGCGTGCGTCTGCTGCAGTTTGTAGAACAGCGCGTCGTCGGGGTGTCCGCCGCAGGCAATGATTACCAGGTCGCAGGTTAGCTCGAGCGGCTTCCAGTCGTTGTCGATTTTGGGTGCAAGCGGGTTTTCGACGTTTTCGGGCAAGACCGGTGACCACGAGACGTAGGGGTCGGGAACGTTTTTGTGGCAGTTGCGACTCAAGTGGAGACGCGCACACCTCGATGGGGCTCCAGACTCGCGTTTGCCGCCGACCTCTGCGCGCTCGACGCGTGTCATATTGAAGAGCCGCACATTGCGTCCCCTGAGCGTATGGAGTAGGTGGCCGCGATTTGCCGTGCAGGCGCCCTGCATCATGTGAGGCAGCATTTCAATTACGCTGACCTGTGGTATGCCGTGTTCGACGG
>CAJMPK010000204.1 GCA_905215205.1 uncultured bacterium
TACTGCTCGGGCGGCGCATAGGGCCGTGTCCCAAACTTGACGGTGTCGGCATCGGCGCCATCGCGCCATACGCGCGCGATCCCCAGGTCGATAATCACCAGCGATGAAAACGTCAGGCCGTCATCAGGCGTATAGTTGGCACCTGTCACGATGATATTCGACGGCTTGAGGTCGCGATGGATCACCGGCGCCGACGTCTCCCCCGCCATTGCAAAACCGGCATGGAGCTCGCCCACGGCGTCGCAAAGGGCAGGATACAATTCACGCGCATAATCGGGGGTGGCCCCCAGACGGTCCACCAGCGCCCCGAGCGTCTCCCCTTCGATGTATTCCATAACCACGTTGAGCTCGTCACCCACACGACGACAATCGACGATTCTGGGCAGATGCTCAAAACGCCTGCCTGCCCGCTGAACGGCAAACAGACGCTCGTATGCCCCGCCGATTTGAGCCGAAGCATCGATACGTTTGCGGACAAAGGGGCCGAGTGAGCCACCGCCGGTTCCTTCAAAGTACACGAGCTCGGTTGTTTCAACGGACGAGCGCTTAAGTACACGCTCCACGCGATAGCTGTCGTCGCGATCGAGCGACGACAGGTGCTCGGCAAGCGCTGCGGTCAGCTCGTCATCGGGATATGTTGGGGTCTGATTATCCATAGCCTCCATCATAGCGCAGGGCGCAGACGCCCCATGGCATCCGCGCCCCGTTCGTTTGCATCGTTGTTCGACAGCTCCGCCGGCTCAGATATCAGCCGCTAACTCACCGTCTCCTCGCCAAAGCGATACAGTTCCTCGTTGACCTTTTGGAGGCTGCACCCGCGATCGATGCAAAAGATGATAATCGCATCGCGGCGGTCCTTGCAGTTAAGGACGCTTACCCCGGCAGCCGTCAGCGCACGGTTGGTCTCTTTGAGCGTCAGCGCCATCGCAAAGGCAATCTGCAGCACCTTATTGCGACTCGGATGACGCGCACCGGTAAAGATCTGATAGCCAAAGGTCTCATTGAGATCGGCCATACGAACCACGCGCGAGCGCTCCAAGCCCTTTTCCTGCAGTAGCCGCTTCAGGTAGTCCGAAAGTGACGGGGCGGCAAAGTCGTGTTCTTTGATATAGCCATCGATGTTTGGCGCGTCGAGAAGCTCATTGAGTAACTCGTCAGTCAGCTTTTTATCGGGCATACGACTTCACCTCCCATACGGCGCAACGGTAGCGACATGCTAGGCCAGCACCCAGCTTGCAGTGGCAGACTTATCAAACATGTTGGCAAAATACAGTGCCTTCTTGATATCGCCATCAAAGTAGATATTGCCCGCCACGGAGCCACCGGCGGAAAGGGTACCAGACTGCAGCTCATCGGAGCCCTCGCTGTAGTAACCCTGATTCTGCTGAGCGCCGTTGGCGTCCTCGCCCTTCCAGTCGTAGATGTTGTAATCTGCGCCCTCATCGCCATTGTTGACGTACGTGACATGAATGCCCGTCATGGTCGAACCGTCATAATTTGTGAGGCCGGGCTGGACGGAATCGACAACGACGGAAAGACCGGCAGCCGTAGTCACCGTCGCACCAACCGCCAAGTCAGTCGTAGACTGCTCTTCCTTCTTCGCCTCTTCCTTCTTGTCGCCATCGCCAGCGTCCTCGGTGACGGTCGCCTTATCGCTACCACAACCGGCAAGAAGACCGGCAGTCCCCAAGGCGACGGTGGCGAATGCGCCAAGTGCAGCGCGACGGCTCAGCAGCACTTCGTTTTCGAGCTTTTTCATTATGCATCCTTCCTACGATCCGGCTACCGCGCCGGCACACAGCGCATCGTAGGAAGGATTAAACTTGAATTCATTAGCTGAGAGCTAAGGTTGCGGTAAACGGCCAATGCGGTTATCCAAACGCCGAGCAAACGCACTTTGCGCGACCGTCTGCTGGCAGCGCATCAACCCACCGTGACGGATTCCCCAGTAAAGGCACTGATCATCAACAGGACAAAAAAACACCAGGTAGCTGACACTCAGCGGGTACGCAATGACCAGGAATACGACCCAGCCGACATTGGTTTTACCGTCGGCACGGCGTCGCTCGCGATTGCGGCAGAGCCAAATCGTCACACCAATGGCCACAATCAACAGCACAAGTGCTGCCGCCGCCAGCCCGGCAAGCGCAAACATAACGCCAATGCTCACAGCGATGACCGGAAGCAGCAGCAAACCGCACCCGCATCCACCCGGACTATATACGGCAGGCTGTCGGCGTCGCCTCATCGCCACGCCACCCCCATCATCTCTGAGCACTACAGCGCAATGGCCTGCTGAACAGGAACGATCTTATCGAGTTCCGGTTCGATCCGCCTTTTCTCGGCCTCAAGGTCAAACGCCACCTGAGCGCGCAGCCAATAACCATCCGTCAGGCCAAAGTAGCGGCAAAGGCGAAGGTCGGTGTCGGCCGTCACGCGACGTTTTCCCAAGACAATCTGCCCGATACGCTGAGCCGGAATCCCAGTCTCTTTCGCAAGGCGATATTGAGAAATGCCCATGGGAACAAGAAACTCCTCTTTGAGAAGCTCACCAGGAGTCACCGGCGACAGCAAATCGGCCGAAGTCTCATCACTTGTGATAATCGACGATTTCGACATTCCAAGCCATCTCCTGTCTCCACTCAAAACAGACCCGATAGCGCTCGTTAACACGGATGCTATATTGACCGGCACGATCGCCCTTCAAAGCTTCCAGGCGGTTGCCCGGTGGAACGCGTAGATCATCAAGCGAAGCACAGACCTGCAGTTGGCGAATCTTCCTCAACGCAACACGCTCAAAGGGCACGAACCTCCTGACCCGCACACCCATGGCAAAGCGTTCGGTATCCTCATCTTTATACGATGCAATCATAGTATCGCCTTACGTTAGTAACGTCAAACGTTTCTATAGACTTACATCTCTATTATATCGTACGTTTGTTCGTGTTTTCTAGAACAAATTGTCCTTCGCGCCTCAGTCAAGCAAAAGCAATCGTTTGTAGACATCGAGGCCTTTGAGTAGGATTTCCTCGTCAAAGAG
>CAJMPK010000205.1 GCA_905215205.1 uncultured bacterium
GCGCATAGCTTGCGTTGTAGGCGGCAAAACATCCAGGGATATTGATGCCTTTAGGACATGGCATGCAGTAGCCGCATCCCGTGCAGGGCACGCGATTCGATTTCTCAAACTCCGTCAGCACGTGCGCGATGGCATCAAGCTGAGTAGCTGTCATCGAATCCGGCAGGGCCCGATCGGCCAACGCCGCGTTCTCATCCACCTGCGCGGTATCGGTCATACCCGAAAGCAGCATCGTCACCTGAGGATGATTCCACACCCACGAAAGCCCCCAGGCGGCAGGAGTGCGCAAATGCGGGTCGCAGGCGCTCTCGAGCACAGCCCGGGCTCGCGGCGGCAGCTTGCCTGCTAGACGCCCGCCCAAAAGCGGCTCCATCACAAACACCGCGAGCCCGCGCTCCGCAGCTGCCATGAGTCCTGCCGTTCCCGCTTGGTAACGCTCGCCGGCATAGTTGTACTGGATCTGGCAAAAATCCCAGTCATATGTGCCTAGCATCGTCAGGAAGTCCGCCGCACTGCCGTGGTACGAAAAACCTATCTGGCGAATACGCCCCGCAGCCTTTTGGTGCGCAATCCAGTCCTCGATGCCCAACGCCACCACGCGCTCCCACTGGGCGGACGAGGTGATGTTGTGCATAAGGTAGTAGTCGATATGGTCGGTCCGCAAACGGTGCAGCTGCTCGTCAAAAAAGCGGTCGAAATCCTCCGCACATTTGCACGAAGCATGCGGCAACTTAGTCGCCAGCAACACCCGGTCACGCAGCCCCAAGCGCTCAAGCGAAGCGCCCACGCAAGCCTCGTTGCCGGGATAGAGATAGGCCGTGTCCAGGTAGTTAATCCCCTGCTCCACCGCACAGGAGATGATGGCGTCGGCTGTTTTCGCATCCGGGCGTCCCGGCGCACCGGGAAACCTCATGCAGCCCAGCCCCAACGCCGAGATACGGTTGCCGCTTTTGGGGTCAACACGATATTGCACGGCCCCTCCCCTCCCATCGAAGCCCTGACAAGGCGAAACAAACCCGTCACGTCATCGAAACACATCGGAATCGCAATTGAGAACGTATCGTAACGCAGCAGAAATCGAGCTGTCACGGCACCGCTTTAACATCAACAAAAAGCCCGATGAAAGGAACCGGGCGTGACCACGCGCATGTCTTTGTGGTCTGCCCCGCGGCATAAGCGCACAGCGCAATAGTTTCTTTTTTATAACAGCCGCCCCGCGCACCCACCAATCACCCTGGCAGCATACAATCCATCAGGCGCCCCTTACGCGGGCGCCTTTTACATGGGGAGATGATTCACATGCAGATCAACAAGGTCGCCTTTATCGGCAAGGGCGGCGTCGGCCTGCTCTACGGCAGCATGATCGCCCGGGCGCTCGGCAACGACGCCGTCGAATACGTCATGGATGATGCCCGTTTTGAGCGCCATGCGAACGACGCGCTCACCGTCAACGGCAAGCCCTGCGAGCTCACGTCCGTCCGCGCCAGCGGGGCAACGCCCGCCGATCTGGTCATCCTGACGGTCAAGACCACCGGTCTCGACAAAGCACTCAAGACTATGGAGCGTGTCGTGGGACCCAACACGCTCATCGCCTCGCTATGCAACGGCATTACGAGCGAGCAAAAGATTGCCGAACGCTTTGGCTGGGAGCATACCGTTCTTGGTATCTGCCAGGGCATGGACGCCGTGTTCCTCAACGGCGCGCTCACCTTTACCAATGCGGGCGAAATCCGCTTTGGCGCGGCGGCCGGCACGGACCCCGCAACCATCACCGCGATCGACGAGCTCTATACGCGCTGCGGCATCGCCCATACCGTCGAGCGCGATATTGCGCACCGCATGTGGGCCAAACTCATGCTCAACGACGGCATCAACCAGACCTGCATGGCCTACGGCGGGACCTACGGAAGCGCCACGGAGCCGGGCTCCGAGCAGCGCCGCTGTTTTGTCTCCGCCATGCGCGAGACGCTTGCGGTTGCCAACGCCGAGGGCGTTGAGCTGACCGAAACAGACCTGACGCAAATGGTGCACCTCATCGAGGGAATCGACCCCGCCGGTATGCCCTCGATGGCGCAAGACCGCGTCGCAAGGCGCAAAACCGAGGTTGATGAGTTCGCGGGCACCATCTGCCGCCTCGCAGCCAAACACGATATCCAGGCACCACAAAACGAGTGGCTCTATCGGCGCATCCGCGATATCGAGAAAAGCTGGTAGCGCCAACGCACCGCATTCAACAGCCTTAACAGCAAAACCGCCGCAAGGGAACCTTTCCCCTGCGGCGGCCTTCATCTTCGTCTATGACCGGCGGTCGATCTCGCAACAGTTAGCGTTGCGACTCCGGCACCTCGTCCTCATCGTCGCGACAAAGGACAACACCGGCGCTTCCCAGCAGCGCGGCCGCGATCAACACGCCAACCACGATAGAGGCAGCCCCACAAGACCCCTGCATACCCGCGACGAGCGCGGCCGTAGGACCAAGGCAACCAAGCATCAACGCGACGGCGGCAACGGCAATATCTCGAGCATTCACAAGACCACTTCCTCCAAGAGAAAGACCTTATTTCTCAAGAACCAGTGTGCCCCGCATCCATACGCCCAGCGTACCGCCACGGTAAGGGCTCTGTTAACTCAAACGCATACATAGAACGGACGTCCTTACGTTGCCCTAAAGCTCGGTAAAGACGCCCGTCCGCCAAATATCCGTGATGCAGAAAAATTACCAACCGGTGTAGTAGTCGGTGGTTCCGGCAGCGCAACCGGAGTCATAGACCTTGCAATCACCCTTGGAGCCCGTAAAGGTCGAGCCCTGGGCCATATCGCCCGCGGCAACAACGTAATAGCCGTCGGAATCGCGCCAGAAGCCCTCAGAATCCTGAGTCCATTCGCCCGTGCGATAGTGATAAAGCACATTGCTGCTGTAATAGGTCTCGCGGCGCCCGTTGTAGTTATTGACACCCGCAGAGCGCGTCAGGCCCGATCCGTTCGCGTAGGACGCGGCAGACGCGTAGGACGGAGTGTAA
>CAJMPK010000206.1 GCA_905215205.1 uncultured bacterium
GCGAGAAGGTAGTTCCGGTTTCGACCGCCGACTACTACGCGAGCGCCGCGCGCCCCGTCGCCCCGCGCCCGGTCCACTCCGCGCTCGACCTGTCCAAGCTTGAGGCTGCCGGCTTTCACATGCCCGACTGGGAGGAAGAGCTAGGGGAGTACCTCAAGACGCTCTAGTCGCCGCTATTGAATTGACGAGAGTAAAAAAGCCGCCGTTCTTTAACGGCGGCTTTTCTTGTTGTTGGCTATCTACGCAGTGGTGCCAATAGTATTTTGCGGAAGATCTACCTCTCGCTTGGCGTGGTGGCGGACCTGCCAGGCTGGTCGTCGTAGGCGTATTTGCTGTACACGTTGACCTCCCACTGCTTTTTTTCGACCTTTGCCACGGAATCGAGGATGAATCCGGTTGCAAGGCTCAGGCCGCACAGGAACATAAACGACGCGGCGAGCATGGCGGTGGGGAAGCGCGGAACGAGGCCGGTCTGGAAATACTCGACAACGATGGGCGTGCCCAGGGCGAGGCCGATCACCGCAAACAGAAGCGCAACCAGGCTGAAGAACTTCAGCGGGCGGTAGTCCTTGAACAGCGTGCCGATCATCGCGACGACTTTAATGCCGTCGCTCACGGTATTGAGCTTGGACTCGGAGCCTTCCGGACGGTCGCGGTACTCGATGGGCACATCTTTGATGCGCCAGCGGTGGTCGACAGCGTGAATCGAGAGCTCGGTTTCGATCTGAAAGCCCTCGGAAAGCACAGGGAAGGTTTTAACGAACGGGCGACTCATGGCGCGGTAGCCGGTCATGACGTCATCGAAGCTGTAGCCATAGATCCATTTGATCATGGCACGTACCAGGTTGTTGCCAAAGCCGTGGAAGGCACGTTTGTTCTCCTCGGCATAGGTGCCGTTGGAAAGACGGTCGCCCACGGTCATGTCGGCCGTGCCGTTGAGGATGGGCTCGCAGAGGGCTTTGGCCGCCTCGGCGGGGGAGGTGTCATCGCCGTCGACCATCAGGTAACAATCGGCATCGATGTCGCGAAACATCTGACGGCACACGTTGCCCTTTCCCTGACGCGGCTCAAAACGCACCGTGGCGCCGTGCTCGGTGGCGATGCGTGAGGTATCGTCCGACGAGTTATTGTCATAGACATAGACCGTCGCCTGCGGAAGCTCGCGGTGAAAGTCGTCGATGACCTTACCAATCGTGAGCGCTTCGTTGTAGCAGGGGATGATGACGGCGATGGATTCAGAATTCACTCAATGCTCCTTATACATTCAATCCTTGAAAGTATAGCCGTTTGCGCCTGACATCCTAAGATGTGGGATAGTTCTCCAGTTTTGCTGCGCGAATCATTTACTTTGCTGTCGGGTCTATACTGTTCGTTTGTCAACGATTACGAGTAAGGGAGTTGCATCCGTGTCGGATCAGACAAAGCAACAAGAAACTCGCAGTCTGCCTGCGACGTTTGCTAAGAATGAATTTGAGAAGGATGCGTTTATCCTTCGCCAGCTGGTTACCAAGGATTTTAAAATCAAGTATCGCCGCAGTGTTCTGGGCGTCGCATGGTCGGTGCTCAATCCGCTGCTGATGATGATCGTCATGGCCATCGTGTTCTCGACGATTTTTGGCCAGGGCCGCAATGGCTCAATGACACCCGAGATGTACCCGTTGTACTTGATCGTGGGTAACATTACCTTTGCCGTCATGTCCGAGTCTACGAACCAGGCCCTGACGTCGATCGTGGGTGCTGCCCCTTTGCTCAAGAAAGTTAAGGTGCACCGCTGGGTCTTCCCGGTGCAGAAGGTGCTCTTCTCGCTAGTCAACTTTGCCTTCTCGCTGGTTGCCGTCGCCATCGTTATGCTGTGGTTCCGCGTTATGCCTTCTTGGCACCTGATTCTGCTGCCGGTTTGCCTGCTGCTGCTTATGTGCTTCTGCATGGGCCTGGGCATGATGCTCTCTGCCCTTACGGTCTTTTTCCGCGACGTTATGCATCTGTGGAGCGTCATCATTACGGCGTGGACTTACATTACGCCCATCTTCTGGACGACTGACTATATTGCGCAAATGCCGCATCTCGTGCGTATCTTGGTGTATGCGAACCCCATGTACAACTACCTGCAGTTTATGCGCGATATCTTCCTGTTCCAGACTACGCCCTCGCTTATGACGTTTGGTATGTGTGTCGCTTGGGCGGTCCTTGCGCTTGTTATTGGCTATACCGTGTTCCATAAGTCCGAGCGCAAATTTATCCTCTACATCTAAGGAGTGCTGTGATGACTGAATCTGTTGTTGATTACAGCGAGCAGCCTCTGGCTGTCGAGGTCGACGATGTCACCATGATTTTTAACATGGCGTCGGAGTCGCTGACCAACCTCAAGGAGTACTTCATCAAGCTTGCCAAGCACGAGCTGTTCTTTGAGGAGTTTAGGGCACTTAAGCACATCTCGTTCGATATTCATCGCGGCGAGGTCGTGGGTCTGGTCGGCACCAACGGCTCTGGCAAATCCACGATGCTCAAGATTATCGCCGGTGTGCTCGAGCCCAGCGAGGGCAGCGTTAAAGTGCACGGCAACATTGCGCCTCTGATTGAGCTTGGCGCCGGCTTTGACCCCGAGCTGACCGCCCGCGAGAACATCTATCTGAACGGCGCCCTGCTCGGCTATACCAAGGAGTTCATCGATGCCAACTTTGACGGTATTATTGAGTTCGCTGAGCTTCAGAACTTTGTCGACATGCCGCTTAAGAACTTCTCCTCGGGCATGGTGGCGCGTATCGCCTTTGCAATCGCGACGATTACCGAGCCCGATATTCTGATCGTTGACGAGACGCTGTCCGTCGGTGATGTGTTCTTCCAGCAAAAGTGTGAGGCCCGTATCCAGCACTTTATCCAGAGCGGTGACGTGACGGTTCTGTTCGTTTCGCACTCCATGGAGCAGGTTGAGCGCATCTGCCAGCGCGCCGTTTGGATTGAGAAGGGTGACCTTCGCATGGACGGCCCGGTCGAT
>CAJMPK010000207.1 GCA_905215205.1 uncultured bacterium
TCCCTATCTGTTACAGATTGAGACAAAGGTCTGGGGCAAAGACGGTTTATCTCGATCTGTAACAGTTAGACGGGAATTCGGGCCCTAGATGTTACAGATTGAGATAATTGAGCTGTGAAAACAAAAACCTCCGCAGGGGTGCTTTCCTTGCGGAGGTTTTCTTACTCGTTGAGTAGCCTTACGGCTTCGGCGGCCATGTTCTCGACCGTCATGCCGTTCTGAGCGAGCAGCTCGTTGGGGTCGTAGCGGTCGGGGAAGCCCTTGGCGATGCCGAAGGTGCGCGTGCGCACAGGCGTGCAGGCCAGATAGCACGCGACGCGCTCGCCCCAGCCACCGTCCAAGATGCCGTCCTCGAGGGTGACGACAACGCGATGCTCGGCGGCAAGGCTGTCGAGGAACTCGCGGTCAAGCTCGGTTGCAAAGCGCGGGTTGACGAGTGTGGCCTCGATGCCGTACTCGGCAGCCAAGCGGTTTGTCACGCGCTCGCCCAGCTCAAAGAAATCGCCAAGTGCGAGCACGGCAACGTTGCGACCCCGGCGCACCACGTTGTAGCGAACGGCGCTGTAGTCGGTGTCTTCGGCGGGCGCAAGGTCGGGACGGCTTACCAGGCCGATGCCCGGTACGCGGATCGCCACGGGATGCTCGCGGTGATCGAGCGACCAGCTCAGCATGGACAGATATTCCTCCATGCAGGCCGGCGCCAAGTAGCGCATGTTGGGAAGTCCGCCTAGCATGGAAATATCAAAGAACGAGAGGTGCGTCTCGGACGTGGTGCCAAAGATTGACGCACCAAACACCAAAATGGTTGCCGGGGCGTCGTTGAGGCACAGATCGTGCCATAGCTCGTCGTAGGCGCGCTGCAAAAACGTGCCGTACACACCAAAGACTGGCTTGGCGCCCGAGCGCGCAAGCGCGGTGGCAAAGGTCACGGCGTGCTCTTCGGCAATGCCCACATCGACGAACTGTTTGCCGGCGGCCGCGCGAAGCTCGGGTGTAAAGCCCATGATGTAGGGCGTGGCGGCCGTGATGCCCACGACCTGCGAATCGCGCTCGATGGCGGTGCTGAGCGCCTCGCCCGTAATGTCGGCATAGGTGCGCGGCGCAGGCTCGCTCGGATGGCCCGGGCAGAGCTTGCGCCCAGTCGCCATGTCAAACGGACCCACGTGGTGCCAGCGTTCGGGGTCGCTCTGGGCTGGCTCAAAGCCCTTGCCCTTGGCGGTGGAGACGTGCAACACAATGGGGTGATCGATATTGCGCAGTTCCTGCAACGCGTCGACGAGGGCCAACACATCGTTACCGGCGTCCAGATAGCGGTAGTCGAGCCCCATCGCGCGGAAAACGTTGCGCTCACAGGTACCGTTGCTGGCGCGCAGCTCGGCCAGATTGCGATACAGGCCGCCATGGTTCTCGGCAATGGACTGGTCGTTATCGTTGACGATGATGATCAGGTTGCTATCGAGCTCGGCGGCATTGTTAAAGCCCTCAAACGCCAGGCCGCCCGAAAGCGAGCCGTCGCCAATGATGGCGATGACGTTGTATGCATCGCCCGCCAGGTCACGAGCGTGCGCCAGGCCGCAGCCCAGGCTCACCGACGTGGAGGTATGGCCCATGGCGAACAGGTCGTGCTCGGACTCGTCGGGATTGGCAAAGCCAGAAGCCTCACCATAACGCTCCGGATCGATATAAGCGTACGCGCGCCCGGTCAGCGCCTTGTGGGCGTAGGTCTGGTGCGAAACGTCAAAGACAATCTTGTCGATGGGGGAGTTAAACACGCGATGAAGCGCAACCGTAAGCTCAACGACGCCCAAGTTGGGGGCAACGTGCCCGCCGACGGCGGCGGAGCTTTCGAGGATTGCCTGACGGATCTCGCCGCAGAGCAGCGGAAGCTCGGCGCGGTCGAGAGCCTTGACGTCCTCGGGCGTTGTCGTTTGCGTAAGCAGCATCGTTGTGGGTTACTCCATGCGAATCGTGCGCCGGCACTCCCTCGGCCGGCACAATTGCACAAGACAGTCTCGCACATTTTGGCGTTTGATATGTGACGGCGGCGCGGTAATTCGCCAACTGGTGGGGCAAAACGTTTTGTCCGATGCCATACTGGTAGATTCGATGAGGATTTTTTTCAATGCGTGCAGGCCGTGGCTTGCCGCCGCGAGCAGTTGAAGGAGGCAGCATGTCCAGTGCCATTCGTGCCGAGAATATCGCGCGCGAGGTCGACGATGCCGCCCGTCAGCTTGCCCAGGCGGGCCGCTTGGACCTAACGCACGAGTTTATTCAGCATGGCGATGTGACGGTGTATGCGCATGTGACCTCGGTGGCGCGGGCAAGTCTGTCCTTTGCCGAGCGCTTGGGCCGTGCTGGCATTTCGGTCGACCGTGCCTCGCTGCTGCGCGGAGCCCTGTTACACGATTACTTTCTCTACGATTGGCACGACCCCGATCCGAGCCATCGATTGCATGGATTTCGGCATCCATTTTTTGCCCTGGCGCGTGCGGAGGAGGATTTTGAGCTGACGCCGCTCGAGCGGAATATCATCGCGCGCCATATGTTTCCGCTGGTACCGGTGCCGCCGACGTGTCGTGAGGCATGGATTGTGTGCCTGGCAGATAAATGGTGCGCGCTGCGCGAGACGGTCGCCGGCCACCTGCCGCGCAAGGACGGGGCGGACGATGGCGTGAGTGGCGAATCGAGCGAAAAGAGGAGAGGGTAGACGGTGGGGACCGCGATTGATATGGCGTTTGGCGGCGCGACGCTTGCCGCCTGCCCACTCTCGGCGCTGGTGCTCTCGTTTGCCTTCTACGGTTTTTGCGGCTGGGCATGGGAATCGACAGTCTGCGCCATGCTCAACCACGGACGCTTTGCCAACAGCGGCTTTTTGCTGGGGCCGTGCTGCCCCATCTATGGCGCGGGCGGCATTGCCTGCTGGCTGCTGTTGCGCGGGATTCCGGATGCC
>CAJMPK010000208.1 GCA_905215205.1 uncultured bacterium
CGTTGAGCCCTGTGGCGAGATCGATGGCGTGCGCTACGTCAACGATTCCAAAGCAACGAACACCGATGCGGTCGAAAAGGCCCTGACGGCGTTTCCCGATGACGATGTGATCTTGCTGCTCGGCGGTCACGATAAGGGTACGCCACTTGAGTCCTTTGCCCGCGTTGTGATGGATAACGTTCGCTCGGTGGTCTGCTTTGGTGACGCACGCGAGCGCTTTACCGCCGCTATGGACGAAGCGGATGTCGACGGCGATGTCGATATCGCCCAGGCCGACGACCTGCGCGATGCCGTGGACGTTGCCCGTTCGCTCTCGAGTCGCGGCGACGTGATCTTACTGTCGCCCGCCTGCTCTTCGTTTGATGAGTTTTCGGGCTACGAGGAGCGCGGCCGCGTGTTTAAGGACTATGTGGCCCAGCTTGCCGCTGCGTCCAATACACAAATGGAATAGGGGTTGCCGGTGAGAGAGGAGAGCCCCCGACAGAACATGAGGAGGCCCGACTCGGACCGTGCTTCCTCGCAGCGCAGCACGCCGCGTGCCGGTCGTGGCACGCAGGGCATCGGTGAGCGTTATATCGCCGGCGTCCCCGCGCGCATCATGCGACCCCGCTTGGTCTTTTTGACCTGTCTGTTCTCGCTGGTCTGTTTTGGCCTGCTTATGGTGTACTCGGCTTCTTCAGTCGAGGCGCTTCACGAGAACGGCTCCGCGACCTACTTTTTGTTTCGACAGTTTATGTTCACCGTCGTCGGTGTTGCCGCCCTCGAGTTCATCGCGCGCGTTGCGCCTGATAGCTGGTTTGGCGAAGGGACGCTTAAACTTGCTCTTATCGCTATGATGATCTTGCTGCTTGCGGTGTTCCTTGTTGGTAGCGGCAGCCGTGGCGCTACGCGTTGGCTGAGCATTGCCGGCATTCAGTTTCAGCCATCGGAGTTTCTCAAGCCGTTTGCTATTGCCTATTCGGCCATTATGCTCGACCGTGTGTTTTCGCCCGGTGGCAACATCAACGAATTCCTTCGCAAGATGGGTATCTACCTGGGCATTTCGCTCTTTCTGATCTTTATCCAGCCCGATTTCGGTACTGTCCTGATCATCCTGTTGACCCTCATGTGCATGGCGTTGTTTGCGGGTCTCGACCCCAGATTAATCATCGGCGTGCTAATCTTCGGCATTCTCGTGATCGTGATTGCACTTGTCGCAGAGCCGTACCGTATGGTGCGTATTCAGGTTGCCTTGAACCCTTGGGCCGACGAGTATGGTGACGGCTATCAGGCCACGCTCGCCATCATGGCCTTTGCCTCGGGCGGTCTGTTCGGCCGTGGCATCGGCAACTCAACCATGAAGTACTCGTATCTGCCCGAGGCGCACAATGACTACATCCTGGCCATCATTGGCGAGGAAGTCGGTTTTGTCGGAACCGTGCTGTTCTTCTTGGTGTTTGCGATGCTGATCTACTCGGCGTTTCGCATTGCCGAGCAGGCGACCGATCGTCGGGGCGCGCTTATGGCGTCTGGCTCTGCGGTCATTCTCGCGGTGCAGTTTTTGATTAACGCGTTGGGCATCCTCAACGTGTTTCCCATGACGGGCAAACCGTTGCCGTTTATTAGCTACGGCGGTTCGTCGATTATCGTGTCGCTTATGCTTGCCGGGTTGATCCTGCGCGTTTCGTACGAGAGCGCCCGCCGCGATGAGTATGACCGCCGCCGCGAGAGCTTTGCCGTTATGGATGAGAGTACCGCCGGCGTACCCCACGTGCGCGGCGAGCGATCTTCGCGTAACGGCTTTACCGTCCTGGATGGCTCTGCGACCGAGCCGGCAGCCCGTCCACGCCCGCGAACGGCTCCGCAAGGTCGTCCGCAGCGCCCCAGCCCTCGCAACGCGGGCGGCGGATATAATCGAATCGATTTGAACTCGGACCCGTCGGCGCGTCTGCGCACCGACGACCAGGGACCGCGTGTACGAAGGGACTACCATGACCGATAAAATGACCGTTGCTATTGCAGCCGGCGGCACGGCAGGACACATCAACCCCGCGCTCGCCTTGGCCGAAGAGCTGCGTGACCGTGGCCACCACGTTGTGTTCGTGGGCCAGTCGCGCAAGCTCGAGGGTCGTCTGGTCCCCGAGGCTGGGTTTGATTTTGTGCCCATTTCGGTCACGGGCTTCGACCGCTCCCGTCCTTGGACGGCGCTGACCTCGCTGTGGCGTGTCAACAAGGCCAAGCGTGCGCTCGCCAGTCATTTCTCAAAGGTCGGCAAGCCCGATGCTGCCGTCGGTTTTGGTGCCTATGTCGAGGTTCCGCTGCTGGGGTGGTGCAAGGGCGCAGGCGTTCCGTATCTGCTGCATGAGCAGAACTCTGTTCCGGGCCTGGCCAACAAGATGATGAACTCCCACGCTGCCCGCGTGTGCATCTCGGTGCCGGCAGCGCGTTCGGGCTTTGAGCGCGAAGGTGACCCTGACCACGTGCTCATGACCGGCAACCCCGTACGTCGCTCGGTAATCGAGGGCGATCGCGCTCGCGGCCGCAAGGCACTTGGCGTTCCCGAGGACGCTACGCTGCTACTCGTCTTTGGCGGTTCACTTGGCGCCCAGCACCTCAACGAGCGCGTGGTCTCGCTCAAAAACGAGCTGCTTTCACGCAAGAACCTCTATGTGTTGCATTCGACGGGTGCCGACGGCTTTGAGGAGACCGAGCGCGCTTTGGCGCTGACGCCCGAGGAGGCGAAGCGTTACCGCGTCCAGCCTTACATCGACAACATGGGCGATATGCTGGCTGCTGCCGATTTGGTGCTCTCGCGTTCGGGCGCATCGAGCGTGGCCGAGATCGCTGCGCTCGCCGTGCCCTCGGTGCTCGTGCCGTATCCGCATGCGACGGCCGACCACCAAACCACCAATGCCCGGTATCTGGTCGACGCCGGGGCCGGCGTGCTCTGCGCCGAT
>CAJMPK010000209.1 GCA_905215205.1 uncultured bacterium
CCGCCATGCCGCACAAGCGCAACCCCATCACCATGGAGAAGGTCTGCGGCCTGTCGCGCGTCGTGAAGGCCAACGCGCAGGTTGCCTTCGACAACGTCGCCCTGTGGCACGAGCGTGACATTTCGCACTCCTCTGCCGAGCGCGTCGCCCAGGCCGATAGCTTCATCGCGCTCGACCACATGTTCCAGTGCCTCATCCGCGTTATCGACGGCCTGCAGCTGTATCCCGCTCGCATGATGGCCAACCTCAACAAGACGCGCGGCCTCATCTTCTCCTCCAAGGTGCTGCTCGCCCTCGTCGACACGGGCATCACCCGCGAGGACGCGTACGCCATTGTGCAGGAGAACGCCATGGCAACCTGGCACGAGGTACAGGATTGTGTCTCCGGCCCCACCTTTAAGGAGCGTCTCGAGGCCGACCCGCGCTGCACCGTCAGCCAGGAGAAGCTCGACGAGATCTTTGATCCGTGGGACTTCCTCACCCGTATCGACACGGTCTTTGATCGTCTGGAGCAGCTGAGCTTCGAGTAGGTTCGGGCATAACGTTAGCTTTTTAGGGCGCTTTGCTGGTAATGTGTGTTGCCGGCAAAGCGCCTCGTTGCATTTAGGGAAAGACGGGGATAATAGTCGTCTCGAATAACATTCTGAGAGGGGATCGCATGATTTCGTTTGATTACAAGCCTCAGGGCGTGTGTGCTCGCAATATTCACCTCAATCTCTCTGACGATGGCAGCAAGGTGCTGGGCGTCGAGTTTACCGGCGGCTGCGATGGTAACCTCAAGGCCATCTCCAAGCTGGTCGAGGGCGCTCCTGCCGATCGCGTAATCGAGGTTCTCGCCGGTAATACCTGCGGTATGAAAAAGACCTCCTGCGCCGACCAGCTTACGCGCGCTATCGAGGCCGCTCGCGCCGAGATCGCCTAATGGGTATCGCCGATCACATCAAGAACGGAATATCGCGTCGCGGCTTTGTACTCGGTGGGGCTGCCGCGGGCGCTGCCACGGTGCTTGCCGGATGCTCGAAAAAAACGGGTACCAGCGATGATGCCGCCGGCGAGCCGCAGGTTATCAAGGACGATTCCAAAATCATCTCGATTACGGATGAGTACGAGGCAGTCGACATCGATCTTGAGCCGGCGGCGTCGTGGACGCTGCCTCTGGGTACGCTGCTGTACTACTGCGACGGCGATTACGCCGCGGCGATGATGGCGCCCGCATCGGCACTGCACGCCAACACACTCGGTGTGCTCAACCTGGGCGATGGCTCGCTTACCACATTAATCGAGGATCCTATCGAGGGTACGGGATATGCATTCTACGATGTCCGTGCCGGCGACGGCGTATTCGCGTGGGTTGAGATGAACTTTGCCAATTCATCGTGGAAACTCTACGCTCAAAATCTGTCGGGCGCTTCGCTCTCTGGCGATGTGGTTGAGCTCGATCGAGGTGGCAAGGACTATGATCCGCCCCTGTTTACGGCGTTCGGGTCATCAGTCATCTGGTATAAAATGCCTTCGGCAGGCGGCAATAAAACGAGTAGTGATTCGTTTTGCTATCGTCGCTCGCTTGATGAATCCAAGGCCGAGACAATTTGGAAATCGACGGGCCGCTTTGCATCGGCCCCGCGCGCGAGCGACGGCATTTTGACCATCTCGCCGCGTGTCCGCAACGACGAGGGCGTCTACTACGGCATAACGGCAATCGATCTGACCGACGGCAACAACACCAAGCGTGCCCAGCTGGTCCTCCCTTCGTCAGTTTCGCCTTTCGAGGCCGTATATATGGGCGATACCTTCGTGTTTTCTATCGAGGCGGCCTATAGTGGCGTGGGCAGCCTGGGCAATATGGGCACGTATATCGGTAATGAGGGAGGGCCGTACCTCTTTCTGTCACGCGAGCCGCTCGCATGTGCGGCTGGCAAGAAGAATAAATACCTTGTTAAGGTACAGGCGTCGCATTTTCTGATCGACACCTCTACCAAGACCTATGGCTCGCTGCTGTCGCCCGACCGCGCTTTGGAGTATGGCGATTATCCAGCTACGGCGGGAAAATCGGACTCATTCCTTACGTACGCCACGGTGCGTAACAGCCAGGGTATACCAGAGACGGTCACTGCACGCCTATTCTCTCTTTAAGCTTAGAGGGGTTAAAAAGGCGCCAACAGGGGAATAAACGCGTTGTAATTGTGAGTACCGCCCGCCGAGCTGCCGCGTCATAGCGGCATCCGGCGGGCTCAGGTGCGTTAAAATGGGCTTGTTCTTAGCTAATTGAGACAGGGGGGCCGTGTTATGGCTTCAGATGCAAAAAAGATTCTGCTGGTCGAGGATGAGAAGGCAATCCGTGACGCCGTCGCTGCCTATCTCGAGCGCGAAGGCTACTGGGTTGTGGGCGTCGGCGACGGCCAGTCCGCGATCGAGGAGTTCGAGAAGCATCAGTTCGACCTGGTCGTGCTCGACCTTATGCTCCCCAAGATTCCCGGCGAGCGCGTTTGCCGCACCATTCGCGATACCTCGGATGTCCCCATCATCATGCTGACGGCTAAGGGCGAGATCGAGGACCGTATTATCGGTCTTGAGCTCGGCGCCGACGACTATCTGATTAAGCCGTTCTCGCCGCGCGAGCTCGTCGCCCGCGTTCGCGCTCTGTTCCGCCGTGCCCATCAGGCCGACGAGCCCGCCGTCGAGGTGCTCGACTTCGGCGATCTGGTCATCGATATCTCGGGCCACAAGATCTTGGTCGAGGGCAAGGAAGTCGATCTGACGGCTTCCGAGTTCAAGCTGCTCACCACGCTGTCCCGCTACCCGGGTCGCGTGTACTCGCGCATGGAGCTGGTGGAGAAGGTGCTCGGCTACGACTTCGAGGGCTACGAGCGCACCATCGACTCGCATGTGAAGAACCTGCGCGCGAAGATCGGCGACAACCC
>CAJMPK010000210.1 GCA_905215205.1 uncultured bacterium
CCTTGCAGCCGGTATCGAGGTTCTGACCGGCGCCGGCAAAGGTGATGCCGGTAAAGCTCGAGCGGGCGCGGCGGCCATTGAGCACGCTCATGGGGTAGAGGTAGCCCACGTGGCTGCCGAAGGAGCCGCTGATCCACTCGATGTCGCCGTCCTCGTCCACGCGCGCACGCTTGGTGTTGAGGTTGTACATGTTCTTGGACCAGTTCTCGATGGTCGAGTAGCGCAGGTGCGCACGCTTGCCCACAAAGAGCTCCACAGCGCCGGCGTGGAGGTTGGCCACGTTGTACTTGGGCGCGGAGCAACCCTCAATGAAGTGCAGATCGGCATCGTCCTCTACGATGATGAGCGTGTGCTCAAACTGGCCGGCGCCCTTGGCGTTAAGGCGGAAGTAGCTCTGCAGCGGGAAGTCCAACTTGGTGCCCTTGGGTACGTAGACAAACGAGCCGCCCGACCATACGGCTCCGTGCAGGGCCGCAAACTTGTGGTCGGTGGGCGGGATGAGCGTCATAAACTTCTCGTGGATGAGCGGCTCCCACTGCGGGTCGTGCAGGGCCTCCTCGATGCCGGAGTAGACGATGCCCATCTTGGAGGCGGTGTCCTGCATGTTGTGGTAGACGAGTTCGGAGTCGTACTGCGCGCCGACGCCCGCCAGGTAGCTGCGCTCGGCCTCGGGGATACCTAGGCGCTCAAAGGTGTTCTTGATGTCGTCGGGCACCGACTCCCAGTCGTGCTTTTGGTCGGTGTTGGGCTTGACGTAGGTGACGATGTTGTCCATGTCCAGGCCCTCGATGGAGGGGCCCCACGTCGGATCCGGGAAGCGGTTGAAGATCTCGAGGGACTTGAGGCGCAGGTCGAGCATCCACTGCGGCTCGTCCTTCTTGGCGCTGATCTCGCGCACGATGTCGGGCGTGATGCCGGCGTCGAGGCGCTCGAATCCCTCCTCGCCATAGGTGAAGTCGTAGAGGCTGCGGTCGATGTCCGCGACCTCGGTGCGGTTCTTGGTCATTGCGTCGCCCCTTTATGCCTGCTGCTCGGCAGCGGCGGCCTCGGCCTGGGCGCGCTGCTCGGCGGCCTCGCGCTCGAAGGTCTCAAAGCCGTTCTTGTCGATCCAGGGGATCAGCGAGGCGTCGTCCTCGCGTACGATGTGGCCCTTGACCATAACGTGGACGCGGTCGACATCCAGGTGCTCCAGGATGCGCGTGTTGTGCGTGATGATGAGCATGGAGCCGTCGCAGCTCTTGCGGTAGGCGTCCATGCCATGGCTGACGGTGGAAAGGGCGTCGACGTCCAGGCCGGAGTCGGTTTCGTCCAGGATGGCGAGCTTGGGCTGCAGCAGCAGGAGCTGGAGCATCTCGACCTTCTTTTTCTCGCCGCCCGAGAAACCTACGCCCAGCTCGCGGTTGAGGTAGGCGGTATCCATGTTGAGCTCGGCCGCGAGCTCCTTGACGCGACGACGGAATTCCTTGCCCTTCATCTCCAGGCCGGGGCGTCCGGCGATGCTGGCGCGCAAAAAGCTCGACAGTGGCACGCCGGGGATCTCGACCGGGGCCTGGAAGCTCAGGAACAGGCCGGCGCGCGAGCGCTTGTCGGTGGTGAGCTCGGTGATGTCCTGGCCGTCAAAGACGATGCGGCCGTCATTGACGGTATAGACGGGGTCGCCCATGACCAGGTGGCCGAGGGTGGACTTGCCGGCGCCGTTGGGTCCCATCAGCACATGGGTCTCGCCGGCGGCGACGTTGAGGTTGACGTTGTGGAGGATGGTCTTCTCATCCACGGAGGCGGTGAGACCTTCGATGGAAAGCAGCGGATTTGCGCTCATGCTGTCCCTCTCTGTATATGGTGTACTCATAGGTGTACTAAACCCTAGGAATCTTCTCGGAATAAAGTTACTATGGGTTCGGCGTTAGTCAAGGGAAAACCCGACTAATCCACTCGACTTTTCAGATGTGGGACATAATAATCAGGCTTGTTTGCCCCGCGTGCATAAGATTTGGGACAAACAAACCTGGTATTTTGTCCCAGTAACAACGGGAGGGTAGGTATGCTCATTTCTTCCAAGGGCCGCTATGCCCTCCGACTGATGATCTACATCGCGGCGCTCGGTGACGCCGAGGGCAAGATCGCCCTGCGCGAGGTCGCCGACCGCGAACATATCTCTCAAAAGTATTTGGAGCAGCTGGTTCGTCCGCTCATGAAGGCGGGCCTGCTTAAGAGCGTGCGCGGTAAGGGCGGTGGCTACATGATGGCCAAGGACCCGGCCGAGGTGCGTGCCGGCGACATCCTGCGCGCCGTCGAGGGCAGCACGGCCCCGGTGGCATGCGACGGCATCGACAACAGCTGCACCCGCAGCGATTTGTGCGACCGTCAAGTTCTGGCGCGGCCTGGACGAGGTCATCGAAAACTACGTTGACGGCGTGACCCTGGCCGACCTAGCCGCCGTCCCCGAGATCAACTTTGACATTAAGTTGTAGGGGTGCAAATGGCATCTCTCGACAAGGTGTACAAGCAAATCGAAGTTTTTGCTCGGGAATGTGACGCCGAGAAGGTCGTGTTGTTTGGTTCTCGTGCTCGAGGCGACAACTTGCCCAAGAGCGATATTGACATCGCCGTAGCAGGTTGCCGGGATTTCGGTCGTTTCTCATATTTGATCGATGAGCGTCTTGATACTCTTTTAGATGTAGATGTCGTCAATCTCGACGAGTCCACATCGCAGTCGTTGCTCGACGAAATAGCTAGGGATGGTGTGGTCCTGTATGAAAAAATATGAGAACTTTGCCAGCGCTTTGGCGAATCTTGAGGATGCGCCCAATCAGGATCTCAATAATGATTTTGTTCAGAGTGGATTGATTAATAAGTTCAATCTTCAATTTGAACTGAGCTGGAAGCTCCTTAAGCGT
>CAJMPK010000211.1 GCA_905215205.1 uncultured bacterium
AACCCTGGACCTTGGGATTAAGAGTCCCCTGCTCTACCAACTGAGCTAACGACCCAAAGCTAAAGTCCGTTATGGCGGACTTTAGAGGAGATATCGTGTGGTGGGCCGTCAGGGGGTCGAACCCTGGACCTTGGGATTAAGAGTCCCCTGCTCTACCAACTGAGCTAACGACCCAAAGCTAAAGTCCGTTATGGCGGACTTTAGAGGAGATATCGTGTGGTGGGCCGTCAGGGGGTCGAACCCTGGACCTTGGGATTAAGAGTCCCCTGCTCTACCAACTGAGCTAACGACCCGATATCAACACGAAGCAAGAACTGGGGTGGGTAAAGGGACTCGAACCCTCGACCTACGGGACCACAACCCGTCGCTCTAGCCAACTGAGCTACACCCACCGTGTCCTGTGCGCTTCGCGTTCGACTATTATTGCAAGGAACGCCACGCGATGCAAGCCCCAATTTTCAAGAATTTTGAAAAGAGTTTTTCGAGACCATTTCGAGCAAATCCCACCGGTTTCATAGGAGTAAACTTGCCCCACTGCAAATGCTCGAAAGGACTGGCATGAAAGAACTCTCCAACCGCACGGCAACGTTTACCGATTCCGTCATCCGCCGCATGACGCGCATCTCCAATAAGTACGGCGCCGTCAATCTCTCGCAGGGCTTCCCCGACTTCGATCCCCCGGCGCAGCTGCTCAACAGCCTGAGCACCATCGCCGCCGATCCCAAACCGCTCTATCACCAGTACTCCATCACCTGGGGCTCCCAGGCCATGCGCGAGGCGCTCGCCGCCAAGCAGGAGCACTTTATGGGCATGCCGGTCGACCCCAACCAGAATATCGTGGTCACCTGCGGCTCCACCGAGGCCATGATGGCCGCCATGATGACGGTCACAAACCCCAGCGACAAGGTCGTCATCTTCTCGCCGTTCTACGAGAACTACGGCGCCGACACGATCCTTTCGGGTGCCGAGCCCATCTACGTGCCGCTCAACCCGCCCACATTCGACTTTGACCGCGAGACACTCGAGGCGGCCTTCCGCGACAACGATCCCAAGGCCATCGTCCTGTGCAACCCTTCCAACCCCTGCGGCAAGGTCTTTACACGCGATGAGCTCACCTTTATCGCCGACCTCTGCAAAAAGTACGACACCTACTGCATCACCTACGAGGTCTACGAGCACATCGTCTACGCGCCCCACGAGCACGTCTATATGGCCACGCTGCCCGGCATGTTTGAGCGCACCATCAGCTGCAGCTCGCTGTCCAAGACCTACTCCATCACCGGCTGGCGTCTGGGCTACACTATCGCCCCTGCCGAAATCACCGAGCGCATCAAAAAGGTCCACGACTTTCCCACCGTGGGCGCCGCCGCCCCCCCTGCAGGAAGCCGTCGTCACCGCCCTCAATTTCGACGACAGCTATTACGATGAGGTCCTCGACCTCTATACTGCCAAACGCGACCTGTTCTGCCAGGGACTCGACAGCATCGGTCTTGAGCACAACGTGCCGCAGGGCGCCTACTACGTCATGATGGACATCTCAGAGTTTGGCTATGACAGCGACCTCGAATTCTGCGAGGACCTCGCATCTAAGGTGGGCGTGGGCGCCGTGCCCGGCTCGAGCTTCTTCCGCGAGCCTGTAAACCATCTGGTTCGTTTCCACTTTGCCAAGCGAGACGAGACGCTTAACGCGGCGCTGGAGAACCTCAAGTCGCTACGTGATAAAATCAAGCCGCGCGGGTAAGGACGGCCCGGCAACTAAAGCAACCAAAGAAGCCTCGCACCGCCCGCCGCGTTGCGAGGCTTCTTTTTATAGCGCTTTCTTAAATGGTTTAGAGCTCTATACTTTAGTCACGGAGCAACTCGTCCCAGAGAGAGGAATACTATGGCAGAACAGCAGCTTATCGGAGCGCTCGAGGCCGGCGGCACCAAGATGGTCTGCGCCACGGGCTATGCAGACGGTACGGTCCTGGAGCGCGAGCAGATCGCGACCACGACTCCGCAGGAAACCGTCGAGGCCGTCAACGCATGGTTTGCCGACAAGGGCATCGCCGCGCTGGGCATTGGCGCCTTTGGCCCTACCGCAGTCAACCCCGCCTCGCCCCAATACGGCAAGATCCTGGAGACGCCAAAAACGGCATGGCGCTACTTTGACCTGCTGGGCACTATCCAAAACGAGCTCAATATCCCCTGCGGCTACGATACCGACGTAAACGTCGCCTGCCTAGGCGAGGTCACGTTTGGTTGCGCCAAGGGCCTTACCGATGTGGTCTACCTGACCATCGGCACCGGCGTGGGCGCCGGCGTGCTCTCGGGCGGTAAGCTCGTGCACGGCATGATGCATCCCGAGGCCGGCCACATCCTGGTCACGCGCGACCCGCGCGACACCATCGGCGAGCATAGTGCCTGCCCCTTCCACGACAACTGCCTCGAGGGCCTCATCGCCGGCCCCGGCGTTAAAAAGCGCTGGGATGGCAAGAGCGCCGGAGACATGGCCGATGACCCGGAGGCCATGGACCTGCTCGCAGGCTATCTGGCACAGGCGCTCATGACCTACACGCTGTGCTACGCACCGCAAAAGATCATCATCGGCGGCGGCGTGGCCGACCACACCCCCATCGTGCCGCTCGCACGCAAAAAGTGCGCCGAGATGCTCAACGGCTACATCGTCACGCCCGAGGTCAACGATATCGATAACTACATCGTCAACAACAGCCTCGAGGGCAAGCAGGGCATCATGGGCTGTCTGGCCCTGGGCGCACAGGCGCTTCAGTAGCAGACGCACCCACAGGGCGTGGCACGCCCGGCAAATCCGACCTACGGAACGACGCCACCACGCCTCATATAAGCCCTCAAATAAAAAAGGCCGCCTAGGACCAAACAATACGTCCTA
>CAJMPK010000212.1 GCA_905215205.1 uncultured bacterium
CCCCGATATAGGGTACAGTTACAAATGTTTGAATTTTTGCGGGCAGAGCGATCTGCCCGCTTTGTGCTGAAAAGGAAGTATTATGGCGCGCTACGATTACAAGTGCTCGAGCTGCGGCAACGTGTTTGAGGTTGAGCACCCCATGTCCGAGACGCCCGAGGTCGTATGCCCCAGCTGCGGCGCCCCGGCATCCAAGACGTTCTCGGCCAGCGGCATTAAATTTGAGGGTAGCGGTTTCTACAACACCGACCAGCGAAGCGGCGGCTCCAGCACCAGCGCCACAAGCGGCTGCTGCGCCAACTGCCCACACAACCACTAGCGACAAGCGGTCCCGCTGCCCAGGTTTCCTTATGAGTTGCGGTGAAATAAGGACTGTTTGGCGGTTTAAAGCCGCTATTCAATCCCTATTTCACCGCAACTTAGTAGAGTTACTTGCGGACCAGGCGGGCGCAGAAGTGGCCGTCGTAGGAGTCGGCGTTTACCGGGACGCTTTGGAAGAGGCCTCGACCGTTCTGGCGTACGGATACGAGCTTCTTGGCCTGATCGAACTCGGGGAGCTGCAGAATCTGTGCCTCGGAGAGCGGCGCTACAGTAAAGCCGGTGCCCTCAGGAGAGTTCAAGAAAGCATCCACCACCTGCGTGTTCTCCTCGTCGAAGACCGAGCACGTCGCATAGATGAGCTCGCCGCCGGCAGCTACGCGCGCAGCAGCCTCCTTGAGCATCGTCAGCTGCAGCTTGGGCAGTTCAGTCGTAACGTCGTTCTCGGTCAGGCGCCACGGTATCTCGGGATGACGGCGCATGGTGCCGGTGCCAGAGCACGGCGCATCAATAAACACCGTGTCGAACAGGGCAGGTTTACCAAGCATGGCATCGAACGACGTGAGGACCGCATCGAGTTCGCACGCATCACCCGAGACCGTGCGAACTCCCGTAATACCCGCCTTGTGCAAGCGCGCGAGATTCTGATCACATTTACGATCATGCAGGTCGAGCGCGGTATGCTGACGGTCGTAGCCGACACGTTTGGCCTGGCACATCATCACATAGGTCTTAGTGCCGCGACCGGCGCCGATCTCCAGGCAACGCCCAGGACGGGTCGCCGCAGTAGCGATGAGCTGGGCATTAAGGTCCGAGGCTACGGCAGCCGCGCGCTCAAACACACCCGACGCAACCGTGGCCTGTGCATCGACCGGCGCATGGCAGCCCGGGAACACCGGCGCCACAAGCTGCGATAGGTACGGATCAGGCTTGGTTGCAAAGGCGTTCTCGTGCAAAGCGAGCGGCGCGGGCGCCAGATTACCGGCAAAGTTGAGCGCGCCCTCGGGCGTATCGAACGACGCCATGATGCGTGCGCAAAGCCAGCGCGGCATACCCATCAGGCGAGACAGGCGAACCAAACGTCGCTCGGACTCATCAGCACCCGCGGCGGCGGCAAAGTCCTCGACGTTGTCCGCGACCTTATGCAGCACGGCGTTCGCAAGACCGGCAGCCGACTTAGCGCCGCTACGAACCAGCTCAACGCCCTGACTCACGGCAACTCGGCCAGGGGTATGCAGGTAGAGCATCTCGAAGGCCGAGATGCGAAGCGCCATGCGAACACGCGGCGCGACCTTTTTAGGCTTATCGAGAAACTGGTCGAGCAGCTCGTCCAAAATGCCCTGCGTGGCGGCAACACTGAGCGCCAAACGCGCGGCAAAAGCGGAATCTCGCTGGTCAATGGCCTTGGCGGAAGCACGGGAAGACAATACGTCGCGAGCGTACATACCGCGGCGATCGGCCTCCATCAAAACATCAAGCGCGAGCTTGCGCGCGGGGGAAAGCTTGCTCATGACAAAACACCCCACGTCAGATCGGCACCCTGCAGGCCGGCAGCCCAGGCAGAAGCGGCCATAGCACGCTTGCCGTCGGGCTTAACCTCAAGCAGTTCAACCGCGTCATCGGAAAGGCCCAGGTAAACACGCTTGCTCTTGACGGCAACAGCGCCCTCGCCAAGCGACACGTCGGCAGGCGCGGCATCGAGCACACGCACGGTCTTGCCGGCAATCACGCAACGAGCAGGCGCGGTATCGGACGAAGCGAGCACATGGCGCACGCAATCAAGCGCCACCATTTGCGGATCCAAACGCATCTCCTGCTTAGAAATCTTGGCAGCATGGGTAACGAGCGCCTCATCCTGTTCAGTCCACACGGCGGTGCCATCGGCAAGCGAAGGAAGCGTATCGGCAAGCAATTTGCCGCCAAGCTCAGCAAGCTCCATGGTCAACGCCTCAGCATGCTTACCGGCAACCGATGTGGAAGCCTGAGCACAATAAGCACCAGTATCCACGCCATGCCCAATACGCATAATGGAAACGCCAGCGACCTCATCGCCAGCAAGAATCGCACGCTGAATAGGAGCAGCCCCACGCCAACGAGGCAGCAAGGACGCATGAACATTCACAATACCAAGCGGCGCCGTATGCAGCACCTCATCGGGCAAAATGCAGCCATAGGCAGCCACACAGAAAATATCGGCATCTGCAGCCTGGAGCGCCTCAACAACCTCGGCCGTCATACGATTAGCCTCAATAACCGGCAACCCCAGCTCAAGCGCCTTAGCCTTAACAGGAGACGGCTCCAGCTTCTTACCACGACCACGAACAGCATCAGGACGAGTAATAACAAGCGCAATCTCGTTCCCAGCCTCAACAAGTGAAGTCAACGAAGGCACAGCAAAATCAGGCGTACCCATAAACACAATACGCATAATTGTTAGTCTCCTCTCAACAATGAGCCGAGACGGCTACAAATAACAGCGGAAAGCCAAGTACCCAGCCCATCCGCAATAACAATTCAACAAAAACAAATATACCCAAAACCAAAGAAAGAGC
>CAJMPK010000213.1 GCA_905215205.1 uncultured bacterium
CGCTCGAGGACCTGATGCACGACCCAGCGCGGTTCTTCCGCTACAACGGCGTAGAGGTCAAGGAGCCCGAGGACCGCGTGGGGCATATCGTGGGCGAATTGGGGCGTATGTAGATGATTGAGATGAATGCTGTAGCCGCCGGTACCGAGCTTGACGCCGCGCGCGATGCGGGCCGCGAGGGTGCGTCCGCGGGCTGGTGCGCTTGGAGCGCGGGCGAGGCGTCGTTGACGTTTTCGCTGGTCGTGCGCCCGGACGTGAACATGCATGCCTTCCACGGCCTGCCGTTTGTGGCGGCGATGGGCATGATGGACGCGCTCGTGGGCACGGCATCGACGCCGGGGCTGGGCCTTGCCGGCAAGGTGGGCATCCAGTGGCCGAGTGACATCGTGTGCGGCGCGCCTACGTTTGAGACTCCGTTTGCGCGCGTCGCCGTCAACGGTGGCGCCGGCGCCGCGGGCATGTTCGGTGCCGTGACGGTGGATATTGAGCGCGCGGCGCTAGGCGAGCTAGGCGTGGACGTGGCTGACGAAGCGCTGGTCGAGGCACCGTCCGCCGCCGTGCTGGCCCGCGTGGACGCCTGGGCGGTTCTTGCCAACACGCCGCAGGGCGCTGCCGGTCCGCTGGCTCCCGTGCTGGGCGAGTACTTCGACATGGTGCCGCTGCTGGGCCGCCAAGTTGCGGCGGTGTCGCCCAACGGCTTGCCGCTTGCGGTCGGTGTGTTTGCGGGCCTGGACATCTGGGGTCGTGCGACCATCAAGACCGATGCCGGCGAGCAAGAGTTTCCGCCCGAGGCTGTACGAATTCGCGGACTGTAGCGCGAGGCGCCAGCGCTCAAAGACAACGATGACAACAAGACCCTCCTCGGCCTGTGCCGGGGAGGGTTTCGCCTATCTGGGGAATAGGCTTGGCGAGCATTTGCGGGGACTGTGGCATCGGGCGTGCTTGACTTAAGCCCCTGCTCTATCCCAGCTCCTGCATGCGGCGGTAGATTTCGCAGATGCCTTTGATGGTGAGCTGTCCGTCTACCACGTCGAAGGCGTCGGTCGAACCGGCGACGATGCTGGCGAGGCCGCCCGTGGCGATAACGGTGGCGTCCTCACGACCTAGCTCGCGCTTCATGCGCGCGACCAGGCCCTCGGCCATGGCAGCGGCGCCCACCACGGCGCCGACCTTGATGCACTCCTCGGTGTCGCGGCCGATGGCGTGCTCGGGTGCCTCGAGCGGCACGCTGGCGAGCTTGGCGGCACGGGCGGCAAGCGCGTCCATGGAGATGCGGATGCCCGGCGCGATCGCTCCGCCAATGTAATAGCCGTCCTCGTCGATGACGTCGATATTGGTTGCGGTACCAAAGTCCACCACGATCGCCGGGGCGCCGTAGAAAGTTTCGGCCGCGACGGCGTTGGCGATGCGATCGGCACCAACGGCCTGGGGGCGCGCCGCCCGCAGCTTGGTCACGGCCGCCGTCTGCGGCCCAATGACGATGGCGTCTGCGGCAATGCGGTCGGCCACGGCGTGCCACTCGCGTGAGAGCTGCGGCACCACGCCGGCAAAGGCGATCGCGTCGACCGCGTCGAGCGAAAGGCCGTACATCTTGAAGAAACCCATCAGGCGCACATGGATCTCGTCGGCGGTATAAGAGCGGTCGGTGGGCATGCGCCACGACTGTACCAGCTCGTCTCCGTCAAACAGGCCCATGGCCGTCTGCGTGTTTCCCATATCGATAGCGAGCAGCATGTCTACTCCCAGTGTTGGCATAAAAGGACGCGCACCATTGTATACGCGCCATCGACGGCGCTCGGGTGCGATTCGTTTACGGTGATAGGGGCTGAGGGGTTTAAATATGAAGGAATTATGCTCCACGAGATTTTCCTTGCCGTTTACCGAACTCCCGCGTAATATTCTTTCTTGCGCACATGAGGCGCCCAGACATTGCGGGGTGGAGCAGTCTGGTAGCTCGCCGGGCTCATAACCCGGAGGTCGTAGGTTCAAATCCTGCCCCCGCGACCAAGAACTTGCAGCTCGTCGGCCTAGCCGGCGAGCTTTTTTGTTATTCCGGGACCGTGTTTTCGGTCCAATTCTCGGCCTCTCAAACAAGATCTCAATCCGTAACATCTAGACCCGATTTGGGCGGCTAGGTGTTACAGATCGAGATATACCGGTGAGTTGGGTCCCGTTTGTCTAAATCTGTAACACGAGGGACGGATTTTGCCGAGTTGTTGTTACAGATTGAGATTTTCTGGCAGGCGGGTTTGGTTTGTCTCGATCTGTAACAGGGAGGGGTCAAAAGTGGGCCTAGCTGTTACAGATCTAGATTGTTGAGGATGGGTTGAGAGGAATGTCTCGATCTGTAACAGTAAGACCCGGTTTTGCTGAGTAACTGTTACGGATTGAGACAAACCGACGGGTCACCCCACCCCATCCACCTGCCGCCACCTGCTATCCGCCGATTTTCGTTGTGCTCCCATGCTCCCATGCCATATCCTCTAGACAACTACGCGGCATCATCGCCGCCGCGCCTACAAGAGAGGAATATCCATGACCGCACCTGCATCCAAGCTGCTTCAGCCCATTACGGTTGGCCCCCTTGAGCTCAAAAACCGCATTATGTTTCCGCCGCTGACCACCGGCTACGAGGAGCGTGACGGCTCCATTGGCGAGCGCAGCCTGGCTTTTTACGAGCGCTTGGCCCGTGGCGGCGTGAGTTACATCGTCATCGGCGACGTTGCTCCCGTCATGACCGCAAGCCCCACGCCCAAGCTGGCGACCGACGCCCAAATCCCCACGTTTAAGGCCCTGGCCGATGCCGTCCACAAGCACGGCGCCAAGGTCGCGCTGCAGCTGTTCCACCCCGAGTAC
>CAJMPK010000214.1 GCA_905215205.1 uncultured bacterium
CCAAATTACCGGCGCTCGTGGCGTATTCAACCTCGGGCTGCTTAGACAGGGCATCGCCCACGCCGGCCCAGAAGTACTCCGCCGGAGCTTCGGCGATGATCTTGGGGTTGATGAAGATGTGCGCCGGTCGGTTGGGGTACGAATAGCCCTCGAGCGAGCCGTCGTCGTTGTACACGACAGCAATGGCGGTTGCGGCGGAGCAGTTGGAGCAGATCGTCGGCACGGTGAAGACGATCTTCTTGAGCTCGATGGCTGCGGTCTTCACGGTGTCGAGCGCCTTGCCGCCGCCGCATGCGATAAGCACGTCAGCTTCCTGGCAGGCAGGGGAGTTCACGACCTTGGCGATATTGGCACGCGTGCTGTTGGTGCCATAGACTCGCGTCTCCAGAACCTCGACATCGGTACCTTCAAGCGCCGCCTCGATGCCCGGCAGCGCTGCAGCCAGGGCCCGCTTGCCACCGATGATCGCGACCTTGGTCGCTCCGTATTCGGCCAGCGCGCCGGGCAGCTCGTCAAAGCAATCCTCGCCAACGGTGTAGTCGCTCATTCCGATCGTGCGCATAGCAACCTTCTTTCGTTCGATAAAGTGCTTACAGGTATTTTGCTCCAGGAGAAGGTCCACGGCCGCAGGAAATTTCGAACGTATAAAACCAGTGTTGAGGGTTTTTCGCCGGCGCGGAACGTGCTAGCATACTCCGCATAAGCGTTGATGGGGACGAGTAGTCGGCCAACCGCATGCTACAGAGAGCGGGGAGCGCTGAGATCCCGTGCATGCGACCGATGAAAATCACCCCGGAGCTGCGGTCCCAACGGACGTGCCGCATAGGCACCTCTTAGTAGATATCGCCGAGATGGTCGTCGATACAGGCCAGCCGAGTAACGGATGCGAGCGCGCGATTACGCGGGCGAGGGCATCTAAGCTGGGTGGTTAAGCGAAGAGCTTTTGCGGGCGTATAGCCCGTTTTTGTGGCGCTTCGTCCCAGCTTGTAGGGACGGGCGCTTTTTTGGTGCCCAACGGGCGTGTGCGCCCACGACATGAAAGGGGTACCGTGGCAAACGAGTACAAGCAGACGATGAATCTGCCCAAGACCGGTTTTCCCATGCGTGCCGGTCTTTCCAAGTCCGAGCCCAAGCGACTCAAGGACTGGCAGGACAACAAGGTCTACGAGCAGGTTCTGAAGAAGAACGAGGGTCACAAGAAGTTCGTGCTGCACGACGGTCCTCCGTACGCCAACGGCCCGATTCATATCGGCCACGCCATGAACAAGATCTCCAAGGACATGATCAACCGCTACTGGATGATGCAGGGCTATGAAGTTCCCTATGTCCCCGGTTGGGACTGCCACGGCCAGCCGATCGAGCACAAGGTCGAAGAGAAGCTCGGCACCGAGAAGTTCAACCAGACCCCCACGGCCAAGATCCGTGAGCTCTGCAACGAGTTCGCTGTCGAGAACATCGAGCTGCAGAAGGCCGGCTTCCGTCGTCTGGGCGTGCTCGGCGACTGGGACAACCCCTACCTGACGCTCTATCACCAGCATGATGCCGCCGATATCGAGGTCTTCAAGGCCATGTTCGATAAGGGCATGATCTATCGCGGCCACAAGCCGGTTCACTGGTGCAAGCACTGCCACACCGCGCTGGCCGAGGCCGAGATCGAGTACTCCGACGAGACGAGCCCCTCCATCTTCGTTCGCTTTGAGATGACCTCCAAGCCCGCCGGTCTCGAGAACTTTGACGGCCCGGTCGACTTTATCATCTGGACGACCACGCCGTGGACCATCCCCTCCGACCAGGCCGTTTCCCTTAAGCCCGGCGCCGCCTATGTCGCCGTTGAGCACGATGGCCGCGCCGAGGTCATGCTCGAGGACCTGGCTCCCAAGTGCTGTGAGGAGTTTGGCTGGGAGTACACCCCCGTTATGGTCGACGGCAAGCCCTATGTGGTTCCCGCCGAGACCTTCCACCACATCCACTACAAGCAGCCGATCTTTGACGGTGTTGAGGGCGTGGCGCTGCTGGCCGATTACGTCGGTGTCGATGACGGTACCGGTATCGTTCACAACTCGCCCGGCCACGGCGTCGACGACTACTTTGCCTGCCTCAAGGAGGGCATCACCGACATTTGCATGCCGGTCGATGACGACGGCAAGTTCTATACCGGCGAGGAGTTTGGCACCGGCGGCCCCTTCAGCGGCATGGACACCGATGAGGCCAACCCGCACATCATCGAGTTCCTGCGCGAGCGCGGCACCCTGGTCCTCGAGAAGAAGATCACGCACAGCTATCCGCACTGCTGGCGCTGCAAGCACCCGGTGCTCTTCCGTGCTACCGACCAGTGGTTCGTCTCGATGGACAAGACCGGTCTGCGCGAGCAGGCTGGCAAAGAGGTCCGCGTGAACGTCAAGTGGTATCCGGCTCACGCCGCCAACCGCATCGGCGCCATGGTCGAGCAGCGTCCCGACTGGTGCATTAGCCGTCAGCGCAACTGGGGCGTGCCTATCCCCAGCTACACTTGCGCCGACTGCGGCGAGAAGGTCATGAACGACGCCACGCTCGACGCCGTCATCAAGCTCTTCCACGAGAAGGGCTCCGACGCCTGGTTCACCGACGCTCCCGAGAGCTACCTGGGCGAGGCCTGCGTCTGCCCCAAGTGCGGTGGCCATCACCTCAAGGCCGATAACGACATCCTCGATGTGTGGTGGGACTCCGGCGTGTCTTGGAAGGCCGTTTGCGAGTATCGCCCCGAGCTGGAGTATCCGGCGGATGTGTACCTCGAGGGCTCCGACCAGCACCGCGGTTGGTTCCAGAGCTCGTTGCTCACTTCGGTG
>CAJMPK010000215.1 GCA_905215205.1 uncultured bacterium
ACGTCGATGTTTTGGCACCGACAGCGAGCAGTCTCGAAGTGCCCCAGGTTGGCGCGAAAGAGGAGCACGCGTATTTCCGTACGCGAGCGACGGTTTGAGCGACAAGATGGGGTGCTTCGGGGCTGCGCAGCGTCAACGTGACCACCGTTCGGTAGAACGGCGGAACAAGGTTATTCGCCGGGCAGAATGTTTGCGTAGAACTCGGCCCCGTCGTCCAGACGCAGGATCCCGACGCGGCCGAACTCGGAACCGGTGGCCGCCGCGCAGTCGATATCGATGCGATCGGGCACGCCGGCGGTATCCTCGCCACCCAGGCGCACAATCTGCCCGCGACCTGACTCTTCATCGAGCCCTGCCAGGCCGCCAACCTCGCAATAGCGCCCCAGCGACACCGTGGGCGTATGGCCACTCACCACGACCGGACCCTTGCCTTCGGCAGAAAGCAGCCCGGTCGGCACATCCCAATAGCCGTGACGAATCCATAGCAGGTCATCGGACGACTGCACCGCGAGCATCTGCTGCAGCAGCTCGCGATCGGCACCCACCGCTCCAACGCCATCGGCACAATCGACGCCATGCTCAAGCAAAAACGCGCGCGCCGCCTTCATCTCGATTCCAGCATGTACCAGCAGATACGGGCGCTCCTCGGTCTCGGCCACCGCGTAGAGCGGCAGCGCGGCCATCCATCGCACGAGCTCCTCGTATGCCTCAAATTCCATGTCGTTGAGCTGCTCGCGCGTCGTCCAGCCACCGTTGATATCCCAGGTCTCGGCATCGAGCGGATCCTGGCCAATGATGGCATCGAGCATGATCTGCTCGTGATTGCCCTTGAGCACGCGGGCGTTGGACAGCGAGCGCACGAGCTTAATAACGCCGACCGGATCGGGCCCACGATCGATCATGTCGCCCAGCACGTACAGCGTGTCGTCGGACGTCAACGAGATCTTAGACAGGGCCTCGTCAAGCGCACGCACGTGCCCGTGAGCATCAGATGTCACATAGATCGCCATGGTACGCCTCTCCTTGCATTGCGGCCTAAGCCCGGCGCCGCAACTAAAACTTCAAGTTGAACTTAAACGTTACCCATTGTACTCCGTTGCAATAAAGCTGGAAAGGGTTTCCGAGCAGAGGCAAAGACGGCAGCCGTCTATGACGATATCGCGCACGCCCGCAATCCAACCCCATAAACCCACCATCTTTGGGTACAAATAACCACAGACAATTGACCGTGCCACGCAAACCACCCAGGAGCGGACACTATCCATGAACCAGATCCTTCTCTTTATCGGCCTCGTCATCATTTTGTGCCTGACCATTAAACCCGTCGGCAAAAAGCTCCCCTTCCCCACCCTGCTCATCTTTATCGCGCTCGGCATGCTGTTGGGCGTCAACGGCCCGGCGCACATCGACTTTAGCGACTACGCGCTTACCGAAACCGTCTGCAGCACGGCGCTGCTGTTCATCATGTTCTACGGCGGCTTTAACACCAATATCGACCGTGCCAAACCCGTCTCCGTGCCCGCGGTGTTGCTGAGCACGCTCGGCGTCGTCATCACCGCAGGCATCACCGGCGCGTTCGCCCACTTTGTGCTGGGCTTCGACTGGATCGACGGCCTGCTGCTGGGATCGGTCGTGGCATCCACCGACGCGGCCAGCGTCTTTAGCGTGCTGCGCGAGCACAACCTTTCGCTGAGGGGCGGCACCGACTCGCTGCTCGAGGTCGAATCGGGCTCCAACGACCCCGTCGCCTACATGCTCACCGCTGTGCTCGCTACACTCGTGGCCGGCGGCGACATCAACATTCCCGCACTGCTGGCCAAGCAGATCATTCTAGGCGCGGGCCTGGGCCTTGCCATCGGCTGGGCGGCAGGCCGCCTGATTGAACGCGCGCACGCAACGGCCGAGGGCGCGCAGACCATCTTTTTGTTCGCCGTGACGATCGTGGCCTACGCGCTGCCGAGCTACCTGGGCGGCAACGGCTTTTTGGCTGTATACCTGGCCGGCATTGTGCTGGGTGCCAGCGACATCACCGGCAAAGTCGAGATGGCGCACTTCTTTGACACCCTCACCGAGATGGCCGAGATGACAATCTTCTTTTTGCTGGGCCTGCTCGTAACGCCCGCACGCCTGCCGCAGATGCTGCTGCCGGGCCTGGCGCTCATGGCGTTCATGCTCTTCGTGAGCCGCCCCATCGCCGTAGGCATGCTGCTGGCGCCGTTTAGGACGAACCCTCGCCAGGTTGCGCTCGTAAGCTGGGCGGGCCTGCGCGGAGCAGCTTCGGTCGTCTTTAGTCTCTTTGCCGTGGTGGCCGGCGTTCCCGGTGGACACGACCTATTTGACCTGGTCTTTGTGATTGCTGTGTCGAGCATTGTGGTGCAGGGCTCGCTGCTACCAGCAGTGGCGAAGAAGCTCGATATGATCGATGCGACCGGCGACGTACGCCGCACCTTTAACGACTATCGCGACGAGGACGGCATGTCGTTTGTCAAACTCAAGGTGGGCGCGGGCCATCCGTTTGCCGGACGCTCGCTCGCCGATATTGGCAGCGCAACGAACATGCTGGTGGTCTTGGTGCTGCGCGACGGTGCGCACCCGGTGCTGCCCAACGGCGATACCGTCATCGAGGAAGGTGACCTGCTGGTGATGGCCGCGCCGACGTTTGAAGAGCGAGCCGAGGTTACGCTGCGCGAGGTCACCGTAACCCCCCACGGTCGCCTGGCCGGCCAGCGTCTTCGCGATGTGCCGCAGGGCAAGCACCCCTTTATCGTGGTGATGCTCAAGCGCGACGGCCAAACGATCATCCCCGACGGCAACACCCTAATAT
>CAJMPK010000216.1 GCA_905215205.1 uncultured bacterium
GGTGAAATAGTTCCTAAATAGCCCTTTAGACAGGTCGAACAAGAACTATTCCACCGCAACTTCTTTTTTTGGCAGAGGAGAATCCATGTTGCAGGTCATCATTTCGCCCGCCAAGCAGATGCGCGCGGCCCAAGATGCTTTTGAAGTCCTGGGCATTCCGCCCTTTGCGCGCGAGACGGCTCGACTGCATCGCGCGTTGCTAGATATCGAGCGAAATGAAGGCAGCGGCGGCTTGCAGGCGCTGTGGAACGTGAGCGACAGACTGCTTACAACGTGCCTGGATACGCTTCACGAATTTATGCCCGTCCTGAGCGATTCCGACCTCGCCGATCCCGATATCGCGCGTCGAATCTCCCCCGCCGTCATGTCCTATCACGGCATTCAGTACCAGAGCATGGCGGCAGAGGTTATGGATGACGAGCAACTCACTTGGTTGCAAACCCATCTTTGGATTCTCTCCGGATTGTACGGATGCGTGCGACCTTTCCATGGCGTTGAGCCCTATCGGCTCGAAATGGGAGCCAAACTCGCCGTCGACGACGCCCGCGACCTCTACGGCTTTTGGGACGACAATCTTGCATGTGCTATTGCACCGACCGGCTCCAACACCACGGTCGTCAACCTTGCCAGCGTGGAGTACGCCAAGGCCGTTCTACCCCATCTCGCAGGCGACGCCACAACCGTCACTTGTCTCTTTGGTGAAGGTGTCCGCAACGGCAAGCCCGTCCAGCGATCGACCGCCAGCAAAAAGGCACGCGGTTCGATGGTCCGCTGGATGGCGGAAAACAAGGTCGAGGACGCCGGCCGTCTCACCGAGTTCAACATCGGCTATCGCCACGCCCCCGAGCTCTCATACCCAGGCACCCTCGTGTTCATCAACGAACAGATGCTCTAGAGCCGCCACCCAAAACTGACCCGCTCAGCCTTCTCTATATAACTTGCGGTGGAATAGTTCCTATTTGAGCCTTTTATCGCACAAACAGGAACTATTCCACCGCAACTTTTATGATTTGGCCGGCTAGGTGCGACACCTATTCTGCTAGGCCGTCGGCCTTTGCAATCCCGTTTGTCGAGCCGTCCTTATAGGTAATCTTGACATGATCCACTTCGGACACCGCAACACCCGACGGGGGCTCCAGGCGCCATTCCGTCAGCGCGATATCCATCGTCGTGGGCACATCTCCTTGATCTTTGAGCTTCACCGTGAGCGTTTTGAGCGTCGCGTCAAACGTCACGCGTTCGATTTCTTCACCTGGAATGGACCCACCACTCAGCTGCAACTGCACAAACTCATCGCGCGGGTACCAATAATCGCCCGGAACGGCGAGCGTATTGGCATTACCGCCAGTGCTCTTCACCGTCATGGTCGGCAGGCTATCATCAGCCTCGAACTCCCAGGCAGCGCCGCCGCGACCGCCAAACGTCCAAATACAAAAGGCAATCACCAGCACGGCAAGCACCGCAAAGCCAATCGCGACCAACCCATGGTGCGCACGGCCCTCCTCGGCCGATATGTCCCATTGTGTCTCTCGATATAGATGCTTGTCTTCCATGTACGCCTCCCCACAGGCACGCTCGTTGGCCCAATCGTACCCATTCAGGCTATACTTGAGCCCATGACATAACGGGGAGCTTGCGGGACAAGACGGCAGGCTGAGACTGGGCGCGCCTGCCCTGACCCGCAAACCTGATATGGGTAATGCCAACGAAGGGAGCCGTGCCAATGAGCACACAGACCGAGCCCAAGCTCGTCACGCAAATCGACTTCGCCCGCGCCGGACAAATCACACCGCAGATGAAAGAAGTCGCCGAGCGCGAGCATCGCGACCCCGAGTACATCCGCGAGCGCGTGGCCGACGGCCGCATCGCCATTCCCGCCAATATTGTGCACATCAAAAAGGGCATGCGCGCCTTTGGCGTCGGTGAGGGCCTATCCACCAAGGTCAACGTGAACTTGGGCATCTCGGGCGACAAGGCCGATGCCGCCGAGGAATGGAAGAAGGTCAAGATCGCCGAGGACTTTGGCGCCGACGCCATCATGGACCTCTCCAACTCGGGCAAGACGCGCCAGTTCCGCCAGCAGCTCATCGACGAGACGCCGCTCATGGTAGGCACCGTCCCCATGTACGACGCCATCGGCTACATGGAAAAGCCGCTGGTCAAGCTCACCAAGGACGACCTGTTCGAAGTCGTGCGCGCGCATGCCGAGGACGGCGTGGACTTTATGACCATTCACTGCGGCATCAACAAGTCGGTCACCAAGACCTTTAAGGAGACCGGCCGCCTGATGAACATCGTGAGCCGCGGCGGCTCGCTGCTGTTTGGCTGGATGGAAGTCACCGGTAACGAGAACCCCTTCTACGAGTTCTACGACGAGGTGCTCGAGATCTGTCACGAATACGACGTGACGATCTCGCTCGGCGACTCCTGCCGCCCGGGCTGCCTCTACGACTCCAACGACGCCACCGAGACCGCTGAGATGATCGAGCTGGGCAAGCTGTGCAAGCGCGCTTGGGCCGCCGGCGTCCAGGTCATGGTCGAGGGCCCGGGTCACATGGCGCTCGACGAGATCGCCGCCAACATGAAACTGCAGAAGCGCCTGTGCCACAATGCTCCGTTCTATGTGCTCGGGCCGCTGGTGACCGATATCGGCGTTGGTTACGACCACATCACCGCTGCCATCGGCGGCGCCATCTCCGCCAGCTCCGGTGCCGACTTCCTGTGCTACGTGACACCGGCAGAGCACCTATGCCTGCCCAACGCCCAGGATGTGCTCGACGGCCTCATGGCCACCAAGATCGCCGCACACGCCGCCGACATC
>CAJMPK010000217.1 GCA_905215205.1 uncultured bacterium
GCTGCTCGGCGCAAGCTTTGAGGTGTTCGTGGGCTGGTTTATGCAGACCTCGTTTGGCGTGGTCTCGTGGAGCTACTCGCATATGAAGCTCTTTGGCATGCCCGATCCGCTCGCCGTCCTTACCGGCGGACGTACCTGCACAGGCTTCGCCTGCCTGTGGGGTCTGGGTGGCCTCATCTGGATCAAGCTGCTGCTGCCCAGATTGCTCAAACTCATCAACATGATTCCCTGGAAGAGCCGCTACTCAGCAACCGTCATCTTTACCATCATCATGCTGGTCGACGGCGTCATGACGCTGCAGTCGCTCGACTACTGGTACCAGCGCGTTAACGGCACGGAGCCGGACATTCCCGTCGCACAGTTCTACGGAGAGCACTTCGATAATGACTTTATGGAGAATCGCTTCCAGAGCATGACCATGAGCCCCAAGGATGCGACGCGCGTGTAGCGCACACCGCGCCCAAAACGCAAAATGCCCGCCGGTATCACACGTACCGGCGGGCATTTTTATAAACGAGCCTCCTATCGACGCAAGCCTCTACGCCTCGCGCTCGACCTCACTCACGCATTCATTCTTGATGGTGCCAACGAGCGACTGCAGTGCATCGACCACGTGCGGTCGAATGTCCCCGCCGATGAGCACGAGCATGATGTCGTCACCTACGGCAAGCTCGCCGTTTGCCAGCCACACGCGCACATAGCCGATACCCGGCATCGCGCGCGTGGCCTCGATAGCAGCCTGCACCTTGCTGGCGTCGTAGCCAAACACCATGCCGCCCACCTTTCGGCCCGGCGCCACACCATCGGTCTCGACACCGCGCGCCTCGGCCTTGGGCGTCGCGCGCACCACGCCGTTATGCGTCAGATACATCCCACAGCCTGCCGCCGAAGCATCGGCCTTGGCCTCGCGCAGCCAAGCATCAATCGAAGGCATCGTTTTGCCATTCTCGAGCATCATTTCTCCCTTACCGTCGTCGAGTAGCCAATTTGGAACGGGGCTTTTTTAGCTACTCTCGAACAACTTATTCCTCGACCGGCGTGAGCACCATGACGGCGCGCGTGTTGCTCAGCGACAGTGAACGACAGGTCACAAGCGTCACGACCTTGGTTGCCGATGTGGCACGATCGGTGGCATCGCTCGCCACGGCAGAGGCACCGTCGAGCATCTCGGACAGGTAGTTCTTGAGCCCGTCATCGCCCTCAAAATTGGGCGTGCGCGCCTTGGCATACGTGTCCTCGACAACTTTGGTCGCCAGTGGTCGCAGTTTATACGTAGCATCCCGTGTGATGTAATACACGTACTCGATGCTATCGAACGTCGCCTGATCAGTGGTGTCCGAAATTACGTTGAACATCGACCCGTCATTCATGTGGTGGCCGTAGATCGTGGTCTGCTGGTCAACCATTCCCGGCGCGGTGTCATCGCTATCCAGGAAGATGGCACCCGATGCGTTGGACGTGCCATCGAACAACGTGTTGAGGTACTTGGAATTATCAGTAGCCTGCACTACGGGATAGTTAATGTTGGTGCCCGGTGCGTAAATCCAACCGACGACCTCGGGATTTGTCTGGGCAAGAGCATTGAAATCGATAATCGGCACGCCGCTGGCGTCCTTATCGCTTACATATTGCTTCTCGATTTTCTGATACGACTCGCTCGCCTGCTTGTAGCCAATCTGTGCATTGATAAAGATGGCGGCGGCGGCAACGATCAGACCGATACCGATAATGATGAGCAGAATGGGAATGACGGACCGGCGTTTCTTGCGCGGCGGTTCGGTGCAATCCGACAGCGCGGCATGTGATGAAGACCGGGGCGGCTTCTTAGCTGCGCTATAAGACGAGGGGCGATACGCAGCCGGCGTATCCTGGCGGCGATGGGACGTCGGCGTCACAGGACGCGCCGCTCGCGGCTGCGGAGGAGAGGATGTCCGACCCTGCTGTGCCGCACGGGCAGCACCCGGCTTCGACGGATCGGGAATCTGAGAAGCCTTGAATCGTTTTCCCTGATAGTCGGACATGGCTCTCCTTATACTGCGGTGAAACGGCGGAACGCCTAGGCGTCAGCCATCTCCCGCTTCATCTTCTCGATAACCTTGCGGTACTCGGGGTCGCAAGCGCCTAGAATCTGCGTGGCGTAAATGGCGGCGTTCTTGGCGCCGTTGATGGCAACGCAGGCCACGGGCACACCCGAAGGCATCTGCACCATCGACAGCAGCGAATCCATGCCGCCCAGGTCACTCGTCTTCATAGGCACACCGATAACCGGCAGCGGCGTAAAGGCAGCCACGACACCACCCAAGTGAGCGGCCTTACCGGCGGCGATAATCACTTTAATGCCGCGATCGGCAGCAGTCGAAGCCCACTCGTGGACCTTCGCCGGCGTGCGGTGTGCGCTCGCAATGACAAGCTCATAGGGCACGCCCAGTGCCTCGAGCTCGGCGGTGCAACCTTCCATAACGCCCAGATCGGACTTGGAGCCCATGATGATCCCGACAACCGGCTTTTGATCTGCCATAAACAAAGACCTCCTGTTGAGAGCGGTGACGCGGCGGATCCGCGACCCTTAACTACTGAGAGTAGTATAGCTGCTCCCGTCCCTGCGGTCTGCGTGGTGCTTTGCGGGCGGGACAGGCTTTATCTTCACTCCGGTTGCTTTGCAAAGTCGTTCAGATAAAGCCTGTCCCGCCCGCAAAGCACCCCTCGACCTACCGGGGATTGCTATGACGTACGTTGGCTGATTTGGGTTGGAATGAAAGGTTTGCGGAGGGTTGTGGACAGTTAGTTCAGATACGGATTTTTTTGCCGTGCTTCTTGG
>CAJMPK010000218.1 GCA_905215205.1 uncultured bacterium
TCATCGGAAACCGCCATCTTCACGCGGTCGCGCGTCGATCGGGCAATACCGGTGTTGATAATACCCTCGTCCATGGCAATGTGCCCGTGAACGAGCGTGATATAGCGACGGTCGAGCGTGCGTGTACGGATAAGATTTTGGAGCGCGCGCTGGGTGTCGTCATCCTTGGCCGCAAGCATGAGACCCGAGGTATCGCGATCCAGGCGATGCACGATGCCGGGGCGGTCCTCACCCTGCACGGTACCAAGATGGTCGATGCCACAGTGGTAGACCAGAGCGTTCGCAAGGGTGCCGCTCTCGTGGCCGTGGGCGGGATGGCACACCAGACCGCGCTGCTTGGAGAGCACGATAAGGTAGTCGTCCTCGTAGCGGATATCGAGGGGAATGGCCTCGGGAATCACGTCGGTCGGGTCGTGCGGCTCGGGCAAGTCGACCGAGATGCGGTCGCCGACGCGTACGGCGTACTTTTTAGAGAGACAAGTCTCACCGTTGACGGCAACGGCGCCTCCCTCGATCAGATGCGCGCAGGCAGAGCGCGTGGGACAGCCATCGTTGGCGCCCAAATAGACGTCAAGACGCTGACCAGCGGAATCGTCGGCAACAAGAATATGGATGTCGGCCATTAGCGCTCATTCCTTTCGCGAATCTTGCGGGCACGCTCCCCACGCTGCTTGGCTTTGCGCTTGGCGCGGGCCTCGTCACGGGCGTTAAGCTCGGCAGTCGCATCGACATCGCGGGCCGCAGGGCTCAAGAACATGTAGCCGATGAGGGCAAGTATGACGCCTACGGTGATGCCGATATCGGCCACGTTAAAGACGGGAAAGTCGATGAAAGTGGTGGCAATAAAATCGGTCACGAAGCCAAAGGCCAAACGATCGATAGCGTTGCCGATAGCACCGCCCGCAACCATCGCCATGCCCACAACCTCAAGATGGGCGAGCTGGGGTGCACGAACGAGGTACACGGCAATAGCGACAATGACCGCCAGCGCCAGCACGGCAAACGCGATGCCATGCCCCTCGCCCATGCTAAAGGCGGCTCCGATATTGCGAACAAACAGAAAATCGATGACACCGGGGATGACGGTCACATGTAAAGCGTCGCCCACGGCACGAACCGCAAGCTTGGTCAGCTGGTCAACGAGCAACAAAACGAGCGCCACCCCACCAGCAACGCCTAACCGCCAACGCAAAGGCGGCGTCATATCCCCAGTACGACCCAAAGAAATCCCCTACTCTCAAAACAATCGAATTCCGTTTAACGCAATTAACCATCTTATATTGCCACACGCAGAGCGCACGACATATCCACCAACACAAGCGAAATAACCAGCATAAAACGAAAGCGACATTCCGAATAACGGAATGTCGCTTAATAGCTTTCGACTAAAAGCGCAAGTCGAAAGAAAGCCTCTAGCTCCAGCAATGGAAACGCCGCGTTATCGTCACCAACAGCGAAAACGTCCCTAAGCGAGCAAGGTGACGTGAAAGAGGAGGGAAGCGTACTTTGGTACGCGACCGACGATTGAACGTCAGATTGCCGCTTAGGGGCGTTTGCAGCGTCGGTAGGTTACGGCGTTCTACGAACGCAGTAACCTACAAAGCGTCAGCGCAGCGCTTGCAGATGTGAGCGTGGCCGTTGTACTCGCCGACGGTGGTGCGGTAGTTCCAACAACGGTCACAGCACTCGCCCTCGGCTGCCTCGATGGCAACGGAGAGCTCCTCGCCCTGGGTCAGCTCAACATCGGAGACGATGTAGAACTCGGCCAGGTCGACGGCCTTATCGCCGGTCAGCAGCGCGTACATCTCGGCGGGAACGACCGCCTTGACGCGAACCTGCTGGCTCTTGGTGAAGGTGCCGGCAGAACGGGCATCCTCAAGGGCCTTGGTCACGGCGCTACGGAGCTCGAGCGAAGCCTCGAGCACACCCTCAAACTCATTGGCCTCGTCGACCGTGATGGGCGACTTGTACCAATCGAGCAGCGCCGCGTACTTTTGGTGATCGACGCAGCCGGCGGGCGCATATGCCATGGCCTCGTCGACGGTGTAGGACAGGATCGGCTGCAGGTCGCGCATGAGCATCGAGAAGAGCTCGGCCAGCACGGTCTGGGCGCTGCGGCGCTCGAGCGAGCCGGGCTTATCGCAGTATAGACGGTCCTTCAGGGCGTCGAGGTACACGTTGGAGAGCTCGGTAACCACGAAGTCGTAGAGCGCACGGTAGGCGCGCGGGAACTCGTAGCTGGCGTAGGCGTCATCAACCTCGGCCTGGACCTGGGTCAGACGCGCAACCATGAGCTTGTCGAGCGGCAGCAGGTCGGCAAAGGCGACGCCGTCAGTCTCGGGCTCAAACTGACCCTCGAGCTCGGAGAGCAGGAAGCGCAGCGTGTTGCGGAAACGGCGATAGGCATCGGACGTACGAGCGAGAATCTCGTGGTCGATGGAGACGTCGGAGCTGGTGTCGACGGAGGCAACCCACAGACGGATGATGTCAGCGCCCATCTCGTCGCAGACCTTGTTGGGGTCGATGACGTTGCCGAGCGACTTGGACATCTTGCGGCCCTGGCCGTCGAGCGTGAAGCCCTGCGAGACGACCGCCTTGTACGGAGCGTGGCCGTTGGCACCCACCGAAGTGAGCAGCGAGCTCTGGAACCAACCACGATGCTGGTCGGAGCCCTCGAGATACACGTCCGCCGGGTACTCAAGCTCGGGGCGATACTCGCAGACGGCCTTCCAGGAGACGCCGGAATCCCACCACACGTCGAGGATGTCCTTATCGGCCTTG
>CAJMPK010000219.1 GCA_905215205.1 uncultured bacterium
GTTGAAGCCAATGTGGCCGTTGTTGCCAATGCCGAGCAGCTGCAGATCCGGGTAACCGGCGTCAGCGACGATCTTGTCGTACTCAGAGCAGGCAGCGGCGGCGTCGGGGTTGGAACCGTCGGGCACATGCGTGTTATTCAGGTCGATGTTGATGTGATCGAAGAAGTTCTCACGCATGAAGTAGTGATAGCTCTGGGGATCGTCGTGCGAAAGGCCGCGATATTCGTCCAGGTTATAGGTGCTGACCTCGGCAAAGTCGACGTCGCCCTTCTCGTACCAAGCAGCGAGCTGCTTGTAGGCACCGATCGGGGTGGAGCCGGTGGCAAGGCCCAGCACACAGTCGGGCTTGAGGATAACCTGCGCCGAGATGATATTGGCGGCCTTGCGGCTCATATCCTCGTAGTCTTTAGCTTTAATGATCTTCATTACGCGTCCTTTCTCGTACAAGAGAGGCAAGGCTCCCTTACAAGCACTTGCCCGCGGCCCGCGTCGGCCGCAACCAACGTGTGCGGCCACCAGGGCGAGGTCGCGTAATGTATGTGTCTCGTGTCTAGCCGCGTCGAGGCCCCTGCCCGTCCACGGTGACCCAAAGCTGTTTAGCCTCGGACGTTTCCCATCTTGCCACGGAGGGCGTCCTCTTTCAAGGGCGCCCTCCGTAAACGTGTTTGAATTGTAGGCTAAAGGCCAAAAGCACCAACTAGCGCTCGCGAGCGACGATGAGTTGGTCCATCTCCTCGACATGCTCGCCAACGGAGCCCTTGATGCTCGAGAACTCAACGGAATTGCACACCAAGATGGGAACCGTCACATCGTAGCCCTCGGCAGCAATTGCCTCGCGATCGAACTCAATGAGTACATCGCCCTTATGGACGATGTCACCCACTTGCGCATGCACGGTAAAGTGCTTGCCCTCGAGCTGAACAGTGTCCAAACCAACGTGGATGAGCACGTCCAAGCCATCGACCGTGTTAAGCGCAACGGCGTGTCCCGTGGGAAAAATAGCCTCGACCTTCGCGTCAGCCGGTGCAATCACACGCGTTCCGGTGGGCTGAATCGCCACGCCCTGGCCCAAAAGGCCGGTGGCAAACGTCTGGTCGTTTACCTCGGAAAGCGGAATGACATCGCCCGAGATGGGAGCATCCAGCGTAAGGACTCGACCACGCATACCAAAAGACCTTAGGACTTTAGTGAACATGCTCCCCCTCGGACATACCAATCAATCAAAATAACCTTAACAGTTTACCACTTGGCAACGGTTTTTGACCATTAGGGAAGTTCGCGCTTGACAACCTCGACGATGTCGTCGACAACGCGCTGGGTCAGCTCGTGCGTCTCGGCCTCGGCCATCACGCGGACCAGCGGCTCGGTACCGCTCGGGCGCACCAGAATGCGGCCGCGGCCGTCAAGCTCCTTCTCGGCAGCAGCGACAGCATCCCAGATGGGCTGGCAATCGTCCAGACCAGCCTTGTTGTCGGAATGCACGTTGACGAGTACCTGCGGGTACTTCTTCATGATGCCGGCAAGATCGGTGAGGGTACGACCGGTGCGCTTGAGCACAGCCAGCAGCTGCAGAGCCGTCACCAGGCCGTCACCGGTGGTGTTGTGCTCCAGGAAGATGATGTGGCCGGACTGTTCGCCGCCGATGACGGCGCCGTCCGCGAGCATGCGCTCCAGAACGTAGCGGTCGCCCACGGCGGTCTGAACCATCTCGAAGCCCTGCTCCTTCATAGCGATGGAGAAGCCCAGGTTGCACATGACGGTCGAGACGATCTCAGAGTTGGCGAGCTTGCCGCGAGCGGCGAGATCAGAACCGCAGATAGCCAGGATGTAGTCACCGTCGATCTCATTGCCCTCGCTGTCCACGAACAGTACGCGGTCGGCGTCGCCGTCGTGGGCCAGACCGATATCGGCGTGGGTGCGCAGCACGAGCTCGCGCAGGGGCTCAAGGTGCGTGGAGCCGCACTCAACGTTAATGTCAGTGCCGCAGTAATCGGTGTTGATGGCGTGCACCGTGGCACCCAGGCGCTGCAGCGCGGCGGGCGTAGTCTGGCAGGAAGCACCGTGACCGCAGTCGACGGCAACGACTAGGCCGTCGAGCCTCAGGCCATCAAGCGTATCGATGGCGTGGTCGACGTATGCCTTGCGAGCGTCCTTCATCTTGATAATGTGGCCCACGCCGGCACCGGTCGGCAGCGTGTCGGCAGCCATGGCTTCCTCGGACATGACCCAGGCGCTGATCTCCTCCTCGACCGCATCGGGGAGCTTCATGCCCTTGCGGCTAAAGAACTTGATGCCGTTGAACTCCGGCGGATTATGCGAAGCGGAGATGACGATGCCGCCGTCGAGCTCGTTCTGAACGGTGAGCAGTGCCACGGCAGGCGTGGGGATGACGCCGCAGCAGTGCGGACGGCCGCCCTCGGCCATAATGCCGGCGGTCAGAGCGCTCTCGAGCATGGTGCCCGAAAGACGCGTGTCACGGCCGATGCAAATGTCCGGACCAAGGAACTTGGTCGCCGCACGGCCAAGGCGAAACGCGAGGTCGCACGAGAGGTCGGCGTTGGCGACGCCACGGACGCCGTCGGTACCGAAGATGTTCTGGGGCATAGGATCGCTCCTTCCCTAGCAGGCGATATGCAACCGCCCACCCTAGTTGAAAAAGAAAAGCGGGACCCGCCGAGGAATCGGCAGGCCCCGCTTGTACATTGTATCTCGAAAGGAGATAAAACCTTAGCGCTTGGAGAACTGGGGAGCGCGGCGGGC
>CAJMPK010000220.1 GCA_905215205.1 uncultured bacterium
CTTAGCGGTAAGCAGATTCAAGAAAAGTAAGTCCCTCAGCAGGCCTCATCAATAGCAATATGGCCCGGTTCCAACCAACATTGGAACCGGGCCATATGCTTATAAAGCGTCGGCAGCTATGTGCGCAAGCGCCTCAACAAGTTCCTGCGAGCTCACGGGTTTACTCAGGTGCGCGTCCATGCCCGCCTCACGCGAAAGCCTGCGGTCGTCGGCAAAGGCGTTGGCACTCACGGCGATAATCGGCGTAGTCGCGGCATCCTCGCGATCGAGTGCTCGAATTCGACGCGTGGCCTCAAGACCATCGATACCGGGCATCATGATGTCCATCAACACCACGTCATACTCGTGCGGCACGCTCGCGGCAAACATCTCGACGGCAGACTCACCATCCTTAGCATGCGTCACGACGGCACCGGCACGGCTGAGCGTAAACTGCGCGATCTCGGCATTCAGATCGTTATCCTCTACGAGCAAAACGCGCAAGCCCTGGAGCGCATCGCCGTCGCCCGCATCCACGCGAACTGCCTGAGGAATCTTGGAGCGCTTGCATTTCTCGAACGGCAGGCGGATGGTAAACGTCGTCCCCTGCCCCAAGACGCTCGTAAAGCTCATGGTTCCGCCCATAAGCTCGACCAACTGTTTTGCGATAGGCGCGCCTAGGCCAGTTCCCGATGAAGCGCCTTCCACCTGTTGCTCCTCGCGGCAAAACGGCTCGTAGAGGCGCTGTTGGAACTCCTCGCTCATGCCAATACCGTTGTCGGCGATCGTGTATTCATAGACGGGGACGCCATCCGCCGGCTCCACCTCGCGGCACACCAGGCGAACATAGCCGCCCTGGCGGTTGTACTTGACGGCATTGCCGGCAATATTGAGCAACAAGCGCTTGAGGTGCGTCACGCTCACCCGCGCATAGGGATGATTAAGCGTCTGCTGGTCGCAGATAATTGTCACCAGACGCTCCTCGGCCTGGCGCTCCAGAATATCGCGCACCTCGTGGTTGAGGGTCGCCAAGTTTGTGGGAACAAGCTCCAGATCGACCTGCCCGCTCTCCAGGCGACTCATATCGAGTGCCTCGTTGGCAAGGTCGAGCAGCAGTCCCGATGCCGTCCAGATCTTTGAGCGGCACTCGGTCTGCTTTTGAAGATCGTCCGCATTGGCGTCGCCAACCTCGACCATGCCGCGAATGCCGTTGATGGGCGTGCGCAGATCGTGGCTCATGCGGCGCAAAAACTCCGTCTTTGCAGAGTTGGCAGACGAGGCCTCACGCGCTGCCTTTGCCAGCTTGTCGCCATAGTCGCGCTCCTGCTGCAGCAAGTCCGTCAGACGTCGACGATCAGCGCGGCGACGCACCGTCACAACAACGGCTATAACACCGCTGTAGAGCACCAACACGCCGGCAGCAACTGCCGCGACGCCCTCAAAGTAGCGCTGCGCCGAGGCATAGGTGTACACGTAGAACCCGCGCGCTTTTCCAAATGTGCCCAAATACCACTCGCCGTTGGCGTTAACCAATCTGACCTTACCAGCCGGGCACCGATCCTTTATACCGTCGACAATGAAGGCATCCGTCGCAGGCAGATCGAATACGCCCAATATGGTGGGTTCAACGGCATTGGTCGCAACGACCTTGCCATCGCTTTCGATCACAATATTGCCGCTATCGATGGTTTCATAGCCATCAAGCAGGCTCTGCAGTTTGAGCGTATTGCTTGCAACTGCCTTTGCGCTCTGATGCCTCACCGCGATAACGATACCCTCGTCATCCCGCCGGGTTACGCAGCCAATGTCTGCGACCGAATCATCCGCAAGCGTGATGCGGGCGGTATAGGACTTAAGCGGATGGGTTGCCACCTCCAACACGGGCGCTTCTTTGAGATACGTGGCGAGCGACTCGTAGCCCACGCCATCCATCGAGGACTCGGACACCAGATTGCCCGATGCGTCCGTCACGATCAGTGCGCTCACGTTGAACTGGTCGGCATATTGCTCCAGCATGGCATTATCCACCGAACCGTCGCGCTCCATATCGCGCGCTGTCTCTCCGGCGATCTCCATAACGCGTATCAGGTTTTTGGTCGTATAGGCGCTGTTGAATGCATCGTAGGAAAGGCTCTGCGTCGCCACGTAATCGACAACGTCGGCAAAGCGTTGCTCGGCTTGGGCCGTCGTGTAACCGTAGCTCATCATGCCGGCAACAACCGAGAGCGCTATCCCCAGCAGAGCGACAAGGAGCCATGCCCCTGCCGAACGATTGCCCCGCTCCTGAGCGGCGTGGTCGGGCGCGGCGATCATGACAGGCCCTCCATATTCAAAAATGGCGAAGGGTCGTCAAAGTACTTTGACACCAGACGTTCCATGGTGCCATCGGCAAGCATTTCTTGGTAGACACGAGTGAGCTTAACGTCGATGCCGCGTGTATCGTTGATATCGAAAGCGGTGCCCAAACCAACCTCTAGCAGCGGCTCATCCAAAATGCGATACGTCACACCATAGTCTTTTTCGTAGGTAAGCAGCGAGGACTCATGCGCGGCGATGGCGTCGACCAGACCCTCGACGAGCGCTGAGTTCAGGTATGAGCGGTCCGAAAAGCAGTAGAGCTCTTTGATCTGCGGAACATTTTCATTTGCGCAATTGAGCAAAATGTCCTCGGGCTTGGTGGTGGACTGGACCGCCACGACCTTATCCTCAAGATCGGAAAGC
>CAJMPK010000221.1 GCA_905215205.1 uncultured bacterium
GCAAAGACCATTGCGGGCTGCGACCGAGCCGTGCGCATTCCGATGGCACACGGGGTCGATTCGCTTAACGTGGCCGCGGCGAGTGCCGTCGCCTTTTGGCAGCTGTGCCCGCACGTGAGCAATGAGTACCACTACCAGCCGGGGCTATATCACTAGCCGAGTGTGGTCTCCGAGTCTTGTCAACGGAGTTGTTTCTATGGTCTTCGCTCGGTGCTAAGCTGTCATGGGTGTAATTATTATCAAATGTTTTGTCGGTTGACGTGCGCTTTTGGGGAGGGCGTGTGGCTAAGAAATCTACGGCTATCGATGTAACGCAGGGTGTTATTTGGCAGCAGCTGCTTTCGCTGTGCGTTCCCATCTTTTTTAGTTCGTTTTTTCAGCAGGCCTACACGCTTATCGGTACCTATATCGTCGGCCAGTTTGGCGGCAAGCTCGCGCTGGGTGGCATTCAAGCCACGATGGTGCTCACCGAGCTCTGCATTGGCTTTTGCGTTGGCGTCGGCGCCGGCTGCGCGGTCATTACCGGTCAGTATTTTGGCCAGCACGATGATGAGCGACTGAGTCGTTCGGTCCATGCGGCCATGACGCTCGCGCTGGTTGGCGGTATCGTTTTCTCGATTCTTGGCATAGTGTTCGTTGAGCCCATGCTGGTGCTTATGAACACGCCGCATGAACTATTGGCCGAGGGCGTGGCCTATGCTCGTTGCTATTTTGCCGCCATGGTTGCGGCGCTGCTGCTCAATATGGGAACGGCATTGCTGCGCGCCGTGGGCGACACGCGCGGGCCTGCTGTGATCATTGCTTCCGGCTGCCTTGTTAATGCAGTGCTGGATGTCATCTTCGTTGCCGTGCTTCATATGGAGGCTCTGGGCTGCGGCATCGCGGTGGCGCTGACCATTTGCTCCAACGCCACGATGATCGTGATTCGTATGATGCACGCACCGGGTGCGTGGCGGCTTTCACTGTCCAAACTCGGCATTGATCCTGGCATTTGTAAGAGCATGATCTCGTGTGGTCTGCCGCTTGGCTTTCAGTCTGCTGCGTATTCGATTTCCAACGTTTTGATTCAGGTGTCGGTCAATTCGTTTGGCGCCGATGTCACCACGGCGTGGGGTCTTTCGGGCCGCTTGGATGGCATTGTCTGGATGGTTACCGAGGCGCTTGGCGTGTCGATTACCACGTTCTCGGCACAGAACTTTGGCGCGCGCAACTACGAGCGCATGCGCAAGGGCTACCATACGTCGCTCGTGCTGTCGTTTATGCTCATTGGCGGCCTGTCTGCCGTGCTGCTGGTGTTCTCGGGTTCGTTGTCACGTCTGTTTGTCGACGATGCTTCGATCTCGGCGTACACCACGACGATTCTTCATTTCATCGCGCCGTTCTACGCGATTTTCTCGATTATCGAGAACGCGTCGGGTTCCATCCGCGGCGCCGGCGTGAGCTTGCAGCCCATGCTGCTCACGATTTTTGGCACCGTCGTGCTCAGGGTGATCTGGGTGTTTGCGATTATGCCGTTCGATCCGTCGCTTGAGCACCTGCTGCTGGTTTACCCCGTAACCTGGGTAATCACCGCCATGATGTTCACCGTCTACCATCACAGCGGCAACTGGCTCGGCCGCGCCACTGCCAAATGATCCCTTGAGGACGGAGGAAAACGGATCATTGGCTGGCGATAAGGCGAAGTGATCCGTTTTCCTCCGTCCCTTTCGGACTAATTAGTATTCGATGCCTTGGCGGGCTAGGAGGCCTTCGTCGAAGTAGTGTTTGACGGGGCGCATTTCGGTTACTAGGTCGGCAAGGTCGGCGAGGGGTAGCAAGCCGCGGCCGGTGAGCACGAGCTCCGTGGTGGCTGGCTTTATCGCAATCAACGCTTCCATATCCTCGCGTGTCACAAAACCTCGGCGCATGGCCTCGCCGAGTTCATCCAAAATCAGAACGTCGACCTGTGATATCTGCTCGCGTGCGAGCGCCAGAATCTGTGCAGCGCAGGCCTCGGGCGTGTCGCGGTCGGCTTGTACGATGCGCAGACCCAAACGGGGCGCCGCATCATGCTCGGCGCAGTGCAGCTTCTTGGCAAACTGAAGCATGAGCACGTTAAGTCCATAGCCCGTGGCGCGCAGCGCGAGCCCCAGCGCAGCCGTCGTCTTGCCCTTGCCGTCTCCCGTATAGATCTGAACCTTGCCGACTTCGAGTGATGCCATCTCTATCCTTTCGTGCCCGGCGTCGGTTTATCGCCGGCCGGGTTGGGTATTCTAGTTAGCATTATCAACCCCAGTAGATGGAGTTCAAGCAGATGGAGATGGATGACAACAAGCGTAGACGGAATATGATCCTCTACGTGCTCATCGCCTTCGTCGTCTACCTCGTGCTCTCGACCGTTCTGTTCCCCAACATCGGTCACACGCAGCAGATTACGAAGACCGATTATTCGACGTTTGTCAAAGCGCTCGACAAGAAGAGCGTCGAAAAGGTCGAGTACAACACCGACGACTATACGATTTATTACACCAAGAAGGGCGAGGACGAGAACATCGCCTATAAGACGACCGGTGTGCCGAATGATGCAGGCTTTACCGATCGCGTGCTTGAGTCCGGTGCTTCGCTGGAGTCGGTCGTTCTCGATAAAAACTCGGGTCTGATGACCTACTATCTGCTCACGCTCATCCTTCCCACGGCGATTTTCTTCCTCATCGGTT
>CAJMPK010000222.1 GCA_905215205.1 uncultured bacterium
CGGTGTGGCGGATCTCATCCGGATACAGCGACGTATCGGTCATGCCGGGAATGGTATTGGTCTCGAGGATGACGGGGCCGTCCTCGCTCACGATAAAATCGCTGCGCGAGATACCCAGGCAACCGAGGGCCTTGTGAGCGGCGCAGGCAAGCTCCTGAGCGCGAGCGTAATTCTCGGGTGAAATCTGCGCCGGAATACGATGGATGTCCGTAGGGTCGACATACTTCACGTCCAGATCGTAGAACTCACAGTCCTCGGGCTTGCGAATCTCGACAATCGGCAGGGCGCGCACGTCGTCCTCGCCGTACACGCCGACGGTGATCTCGGTACCCTCGATGCACTTCTCGACCAGCACTTTGTCGCCGTACTCAAACGCCTTGGCAATTGCCGCGGGCAGCTCGGAGGGCTCATGGACCAGGGAAATGCCATAGCTGGAACCGTTGACGGCCGGCTTCACAAAGCTGCGCTCGCCACAAACCTCGACGATATGGTCGATATCGACTTCATCGCCCACCTCGAGCGCGAGGCCGGGGGCAATGGGAATGCCCGCCTTGGCGTACAGGAGCTTAGAGACCTCCTTGTCGGCACCGCAGGCGCTGGCAAGCACGCCCGAGGCCGTGTAGGGGATACCCAGGGTCTCCATGGCGCCCTGCACGGCGCCATCCTCGCCGCCGGCGCCGTGCATGGCGATAAATGCCACATCGAAACCGCCGGTTGCCATGGTTACCATAAAGTCATCGGCAGCCGTATCGAGCAGCTCCACCGAGGTGTAGCCGGCTTCCTTCAGTGCCACCACAACGTTCTTTCCCGAATTGAGCGAGATCTCGCGCTCAGCGGAATGACCGCCCGCCAAGACCGCTACGTGCATGTTCTCTAGGCTTTTACCCGGCATGGGCAGACTCCTCCTCTATAATTTCTGCAGCTGATACCATATTGTAGCGATACCCTCTACGTTTCCCCAAAATCGAAAGGCTTCCATGAATCCCAGGACTAAATCTCAGGACATTCGCGACTTGAGCCAAAACGATATTCGCGAGCTCGTGGCCGAACTTGGCCAGCCCGCCTTCCGCGCGAAGCAGCTCATCGAATGGGTCTTCGAGAAGAACGTTTGTTCGTTTGACGATATGACCAACCTTCCCAGGGCTTTCCGCGAGCAGCTTAAAGAGGCTTTTGCCTTTGACACGCCCACTGAACTCACCAAGCAGGTTTCCAAAGATGGCTCTCGCAAGTATCTGCTCGAGTACCACGACGGCGTTTCCGTCGAGACTGTCGGCATGCCCCGTCGTAACAAGCTTTCCGTCTGCGTTTCCACCCAGGCAGGCTGCGGCATGGGCTGTGCCTTTTGCGCTACCGGTCTCAACGGCCTCAAGCGCTCTCTGACCGCTCAAGAGATCGTAGACCAGGTACTTCATGTATCCAACGACTTTGGCGAGCGCGCCACGAGCGTTGTCTTCATGGGCCAGGGCGAGCCGTTTGCCAACTACGACGAGGTTCTCAAGGCGCTGCGAATCCTCAACGACCCCGATGGCATCGGTATCGGCGCTCGTCACCTCACCGTCTCTACCAGTGGCGTTATTCCCGGTATTCGCAAATTTGCCGACATCCCCGAGCAGTTCACGCTTGCTGTTTCACTGCATTCCGCCATCCAGTCGACGCGCAATAAGCTCATGCCCGGTGTTAAGAAGTACACGCTGCTTCGCCTTCACGAAGCGCTTCAGCTCTACACCGAGAAGACTGGCCGCCGCCCGACCTATGAGTATGCCATGATTGAAGGCGTCAACGATACGAATCCCGAGATGCAGGCGCTCTGCGACTTCTGCGAGGGAACGCTGTGCCACGTTAACCTCATTCAGCTTAACGACATCGAGGGTAGCCCGCTCAAGCCGTCGCCGATTCATAAGGTTGAGGATCTTCAGCGTAGTCTTGAGTCCCGTGGCATCGAGACCACGATTCGCAACTCCCGTGGTAACGATATTGACGCCGCTTGCGGACAGCTGAAGCAGCGCTTCAAAGTTCAGAAGAACGCATAGGGGAGTCGCACCCCAAAACGTTTCATGTGAAACATCGAACGGCCCCGGTTGCAGAATATGCAACCGGGGCCGTTTCATTTATTGACCTTAATTTTGAATCAGCTGTTACCTGTCCCATGTTTTACGGCCAAAATAAGGGGTCCTTGTCTCATGAATCAGACAAGGACCCTTTAAAATATGCTGAGTAATTGTTAGGTACCTAATAGCCTACATTTTCCCATTGGTTGCTGACCCAACCTTGATTAATTTTGGGATTCTTCGTTACCTGAGCAGTACGCATGGCAACATCTTCGGTCATAACATCCATTTTCTTCTTGGAAGTATCGACAATATCTTGCGCGCCACGAAGCAAACGACCTCGAAGCTCATCGTCTGTCACGATCCTATAGCCAGCAAAGGCACCAGCCGCGACAGTCGTCGCCAATGCAATCGCAGTTATAATCTTATTCCGCATCTTGGTCTCCTTGATCAAACTGAATCATTTCGCCAAGAATACGAGAGAGCTCTTCCTCGTCTTTAAACTCAATCTCAATCTTATTCTTTCCACGCGAGCTCTTCACACGCACGTTGGTATTAAATACCTGACGAAGCACACGGGCAGCCTTTTTAAAGGACTGAGGC
>CAJMPK010000223.1 GCA_905215205.1 uncultured bacterium
AAGGTGCATCCCGCCGAGGATGCCTACCACAAGCATAAGCGCCATATTCCCAAGCCGGTTATCGTCGTTGCGGTGCTCGCGGCCGTGTGCGGCGGTGCCTATTGGTTTGTGACGACCGACCCCCTGGGCGTCATGCCGGGATTCTATAGCGAGTTTGGCCATGCCGCGCAGAGCACTTTCCCTTCGCGCCAGAAGGGCGAGCAGACTCAGGACGATGCTGCCAAGGTCGATGAGAGCGATGGCGACGACACCTCCGACGTGGTCAAGGAGGAGGTCGTGCTCACTGACGATGAACTTTATGCCAAGCTCGACCAGATCTACCAGACGATCCTCTCGTACAACACCGAGGACCAGATCGGCGAGGTGATCACCTCCTTTAACAGCGGCTATCTGCGCTCTACGCTCAGCACGCGCCAGGAGATGTCGCAGAGCGCCTATGACCTGCGCGACCGCATCAAGCGGACGCAGGACGAACTCGACAATCTTAAGTACCAGGACGACACGGTCTATGCCGAAGACATCGAGCACCTCAAGCAGCTTGCCGAGTGGATGTACGAGCGCGTCGACGTGATCTGCCAGAGCTGGGATATCTCGCTGGCCATTCCCGATGGCGAGTCGATGAGTTCCCACCAAAGCGAGATCCTGGCGCCCATCGCACAGGGCGGCAACAGCGCGCTCAACCAGTACGACGCCAACGTGGGTTCCTGGAAGCCGCAGCAGCGTTCCTAAAATTAGTTCGCCATAGTCGGCATAACCTACGTGCGCAATTGATGTAAGCGCATGCTTATTGCTACAATTCGTACAAATATGCTTTAAACGCACGAGGAAGGAACCACATGTTTGGTTTTAAGAAAGAGCTCTACACGCCAGAGTATCAGCTTGCCGGCGACGAGCGCGCCGTTATCGAGACGTCGAAGGGTACCATCAAGGTCAAGTTTGACGGCGAGGGCGCTCCCATTCATGTCGCGAACTTCTGCGAGCTTTCCACGATGGGTTTCTATGATGGCCTTAAGTTCCATCGCTATGTGCCCGGCTTTGTCATTCAGGGCGGCGACCCCAATACCCGCGATATGTCCGGCGCCGACGTCGCTGCCGGTCTTGAGGGCCCCGACGGCATGCCCGGTACCGGTGGCCCCGGCTACTGCATCAAGGGCGAGTTTGCCACCAATCCGCGCAACAGCCATGTCGATGGCGCCCTTGCCATGGCACGCTCCATGGACCCCGATTCCGCGGGTTCGCAGTTCTACTTCTGCCTGGGCGCTCAGCATAACCTCGATTCCGGTTACACCGTCTTTGGTACCACGGTCGAGGGTCTCGATGTGATTTCGCAGCTGCGTGCCGGCGACGAGATCGTCCATGTCGAGATCGTTCACGAGTAAAGGGGACTTCCTTGAATAGCCAGCTGATCCAACAGGGCCGCGCCGCTTACCGCGCGGGTGATTTTTCCGCTGCAGCCCAGATGCTTGGGGCGGCAAAGACTCCCGATGAGATTATGGGCGAGGCCGATCACCTTCGTGGCAACGCCTTGATGCACCTGGGCATGTATGCCGAGGCCGCCGAGGCCTATGCCGCCGCCCTCAACGACGGCACCTACGGCAAGCGCGGCGCGCTGCTCACCAACCGCGGCAAGGCGCTCGCCGCCGTGGGCGACTACACGACGGCCGCTCAGGCGTTCTCTGCTGCTACGCAGGATGCTTCCTATGCCACGCCGTTCAAGGCCTATCTGGGCCTGGGTAATGCGCTGTTCCAGTCGGGCGACTATGCCAACGCGGGAACCGCCTTCCGTCAGGCCGCCATCGACGGCGCCAATCCGGCTCCTGCCGCCGCACTCGGCGAGCTCGGTCGTTGCTTCATTAAGCTCGGCCGTCCGGCGGATGCCGTGGAGACCTACCGCACGGCTATCGACTTTGCCGGCCCCCGCGACGACACGCGTGCGCTCAACGCCGGCATGGGTCAGGCGCTTTCTGCCGCCGGCCGTCCCTCCGACGCACTCGACGCCTTTAACGCCGCTACTGCCGATGGCATCTACCAGCTTACCTCCGAGCAGGCCGATGAGCTTGCCCGCGTGCACGATTCGCTTGCCGCGCTGTCTGCCCAGACGGCTATGTCCACGGCTCCGGCGCCCGCGATGGACGCTCCTGCCGTCGATCCGCTCGATCCTACGGGCGCGACCGGTCAGTTTATGCCCGATCCCTCGGACACCGGCTTCTTTACACTGTCCGAGTCCGAGATGGTCCAGCAGGACCGTCAGGATCGTAAGCAGGCCAAGGTCCGTCGCCGCCATCGCCACACGGGCCTCAAGGTCTTCCTGGTTCTGCTTCTGCTGATTGTCATTGTCGCCGGCGGTCTGGGCTTTGCCTACACGCGCGGCTTTGGCTTCCCGTCTCAGGAATCTGTGGTTACCGATCTGTTCCAGGCTGCCGGCGACGGCGACACCGCAAAGGCCGAGTCTTGCCTGGCCTCGAGTTTGTCCGAGGACGCTAAGTCGATGATCATCTCCTCGATTCCGCAGGGTGCCACCGTGTCCGTCGAGGGCATGGATCAGTCCATGACCGAGACGACCGCCAAGGTTAAGGCATCGCTGTCCAAGGGCGGCGAGCAGGAGTACACCGTCAAATTCGTGCGCTCCGACA
>CAJMPK010000224.1 GCA_905215205.1 uncultured bacterium
AAATACTGCGTCATCTGATGGTAGAGCATGCGCGCGGGATGGGTAGCGCAGACCTTGGCAGATGCTTCGCCGCGGGTGCGTAGTTCTGCGGGCCACTCCCAAAAGGCCTTGAGTCCGCACTCCTCTTTGACGGTCATGAACTCACAGTAGGGAATGAGCCAGTCTTTGTTTGCCTGGACAAAGTCGTCGAAATCGGCTGGCTTGTCGGAGGCGAAGCGTTCGGCGGCACGGTCGAGAATCTGGCGGCGACCGCTAAAAATCGCGCCATAGTCAACGTTGTTGGGGTCGGAGCCCAGATACACACCGTCGATATCGCGCTGCTCCAGATAGCCGGCCTCGATAAGCTCGGCAAAGTCGATGAAATTGGGGTTGCCCGCACGGGCCGAGAACGACTGATAGGGCGAGTCGCCATAGCTCGTCGTCGTAAGGGGCAGAATCTGCCAATAATGTTGTTTGCACGAGGCGAGGAAATCGACAAAGTCGTAGGCGTTCCAGCCAAAGCCGCCGATGCCGTACGGTCCGGGCAGGGACGAGATGGGCATGAGAACACCGCTTGCACGCTCCATGGATGTGCTCACCAACCTTCTTGTTGTGGGATCGGCCTGCAGATGGGTGAACAGCCCGTCCCGAGTTTTAAAGTCGATGTCCCTATTGTAGAACATGTTGTTTAAACATGTATAGACTAGATTAAAAAGTTGGCCTATTTTCGGTAAATGGTTGCGCGCCATGAAAAAGCCCCGGTCTCACATCGTGAGATCGGGGCAAGAACGGTATGTAGGTTTTTGCTACTCGGCGTCGGCGAAGCCGTTGGGGTTATGGCTCTGCCAATTCCAGCTGTCGCGGCACATGTCCGCGATATCATACTGGGCCTTCCACCCCATCATGCGCTCGGCCTTGGAGGCATCGCACCAGTTGGCGGCGATATCGCCGGCACGGCGCTCGCGAATCACGTAGGGCAGCTCCTTGCCGCACGCCTTGGAGAAGGCAGCGACGACCTCGAGCACCGAAGTACCGGTACCGGTGCCCAGGTTAAAGATCTCGACGCCGGTTTTGCCATTCATCCAGTTGAGGGCGGCAACGTGACCAGATGCCAGGTCGCACACGTGGATGTAGTCGCGCACACCGGTGCCATCGGGGGTGGGGTAGTCGTTGCCAAAGACCTGAACGGCCTCGAGCTTGCCCACAGCGACCTGGGCGACATAGGGAACCAGGTTGTTGGGGATGCCCTTGGGATCCTCGCCGATCAAACCTGACGGATGGGCACCGATGGGGTTGAAGTAACGGAGCAGCACGACGTCCCACTCGGGGTCGGCGGTGTGGACATCCATGAGGATCTGCTCAATCATCCACTTGGTCCAGCCGTAGGGGTTGGTCGCGGGCTTCTTGGGGTCTTCCTCGGTGACAGGCGGATTGTCCGGATCGCCGTAGACGGTCGAGGAGCTCGAGAAGATGATGGACTTGCAGCCATGGCTGCGCATGACGTCAATGAGCACCAGGGTGTTCTCGATATTGTTGTGGTAGTACTCGACGGGCTTGCTCACCGATTCGCCGACGGCCTTAAAGCCGGCGAAGTGGATGACGCGGTCGATCTGGTGGGTATCGAAGATCTTGTTCATCGCATCGCGGTCGAGCACGTTGGCCTCGTAGAAGGTGAGGTTCTTGGCGGCCTCGTCGCCCACGATGGTCTTGACGCGGTCGATGGCGACGGCGCTGGAGTTGGAGAGGTCATCGACGACGACGACCTGGTAGCCGCCCTCGAGCAGCTGAACGACGGTGTGGGAACCGATGAAACCGGCACCGCCGGTAACGAGGACGCAGGTGTCTTTGGGGTCGAGTGCTTGGGACATGTAGTCTCCTATCGAATCAGGAACACTTCTTGAGGGGAGTATAGCGCAGCTAGGTGCGGTGCAACTGTTTGACACAATGAAGAGCAGAGTAATGAAGTTAACGTACTCATGGGGCGGGAATGCATAACGGTGTCTTGGTCATTCCAGCCCGCGCGCATGCCGCCGACCGTGCGGTTTTCTGCCGTTCGTGGAAATCGTTGGGATGCGTCGGATGTACGGTAATATGTATGTCTTGAGCGACATATAAACAAAACATGTAACGGAGTACATATGTCACCAAACAGCGATTCCATCTTTACTCAGGAACTCTCGCGCCGTACTGCCCTCAAGGCCCTGTTCGGCGCCGCTTCTGCTGCAGTTCTTTTTGGCCTGCCTGCCCGTGCCCATGCTGCCGAGGCCAGCCAGGAAACCACCGACAAGCTGAGTGCCGCCCAGGCCCAGCTCGACGAGGTCCAGGCCCAGCTTGATAGCATCGCCAATGAGTATGCGGCGCTCGCTAACAAGAACGCTCAGACGCTCAACGATATCGAAGGCGTCCAGGGTCAGATCGACGGCACCCAGGAGCAGATCGACACCAAGAAGTCGGAGCTCAAGAAGAAGCGTAACGAGCTTTCCGATCGCGTGGCAGCAAGCTACAAGTCTGGTGGCACCAACATCTTGTCGTTGCTGCTCGCTTCTGGCTCGTTTGAGGAGCTCGTCGCCAACGCGCATTACGTTGAGAAGATCAACAAGAGCGACCGTGATGCCATCGAGGACATCC
>CAJMPK010000225.1 GCA_905215205.1 uncultured bacterium
GTCGAATGTGACCATTGGGCACGAGACGAAGCCCGTGGTGATCGAAGGCGTATCGCGTCTGATTGACGAGCTGATCTATAACCTGGCAAGCAACGCCATTCGCTACAACCGATCTGGCGGTACGGTCACGCTGTGTTGTGGAACCCACGACGACGGACGCCCGTATCTGTCGGTTGCCGATACGGGTATTGGCATTGCGCCCGAGGAACAGGGTAAGGTATTCGAGCGTTTCTATCGCGTTGACAAGAGCCGTTCTAAAGCGCGCGGTGGAACGGGTCTGGGTCTGGCCATCGTCAAGCATGCCGCTCTGTACCATCATGCCGCGATTGACCTGTCGAGTGAACCGGGCGTGGGGACCACCGTTACGGTAACGTTTCCCGTGCAACAAGAGGGACCGTTCGCGTAGCGATATGGCAAAAACCGAGGATTAGACGATATACCCGCGCCTCCGCTGCCGCGTTAGTTGTTGCGCAACTTACACACGGACGCTGTATCTTATGTATAGAGTTCGGACATGGCAGAAAGATACGATATTATACGAGCAGTTTTGTCGATACGAACTAGGGAAATGAAAGGCAAACTGCATGACCCTTCTTGAACTGTTCCAGCTGCTTAAAAAGCACCTCAAGCTGGTCATTGCCCTTCCGGTGGTCTGCGCGATTGCCATGGGCGTCGTCTCCTTCACCATGATGGACAACACCTACACCGCCACGACGAGCATGTACATTCTCGCCAAGACCGATGGCGGCCAGACGAGCTACTACAACGATCTGTCTGCAAGCCAGATGCTCTCCAACGACATCGCCACGCTGCTCGATAGCGATAGCGTCAAGAGCGGTGCCGCCAAGGAGCTGGGCCTTTCCAGCCTGGCCGACTATAAGGTAAGCGTTACGAGCGAAACCACGACCCGTGTCATCTCGCTGTCTGTGACCGGTGCCAGCCCCGATGGCGCCGCCGCTGTCGCCAACGCCATGGCCAACTCGGTTTCTACCGTCGCCCAGGACGTCGACGCCGCCCAGGCCGTCAACGTCATCGACAAGGCAAAGGTTCCCGCCCAGCCCAGCGGCCCCAACCGCAAGCTCTACATTGCAGTTGCCGCCCTGGCCGGCCTGTTTGTCGCTGTCGCGATTGTTGTGCTGCTCGACATGCTCAACACGCGTGTCCGTTCTGTCGATGACGCCGTCGAACTGCTCGGCGTGCCCGTCATCGGCCGTTTCCCCGTTGTGAAGGGCGGTAAGTAATCCATGGCCCGTAAAAAGAAAACCGACGACACCCTTGCCTTTGACAATGCAGCCAAGACGCTGCTCGCCAACATTCGCTTTGCGAGTGTCGATACGCCCATCAAGTCCATTACGGTGACCTCCTCCATTCCCAACGAGGGTAAGTCCACCATCGCGCTCAACCTGGCCCAGGCCATCGCAACCAGCGGCAAGAGCGTTCTGCTCGTTGAATGCGACATGCGCCACCGCACGCTTGCCAACATGCTGGGCATCCGTCATGCCGGCGGCTTGTACGCTGTGCTTTCCGATCAGATGTCGATCGATGAGGCCGTTATCGATACCGGCCAGCCCAACCTCTTCTTCCTCGACGCCGAGCCGCGCATTCCCAATCCGGCAGACATCATTGCCTCGCGCCGTTTTGCCAAGCTTGTCGCCGCGCTGGAGGAAAAGTACCAGTACGTTATCTTCGATACGCCGCCCGTGGGCACGTTTGTCGACGCTGCCGAAGTCGCTGCGATCACCGACGGCACCATCTATGTCATCCGTCAGGACTTTGCCAAGCGCAATGAGATCCTCGCTGCCTTCGATCAGCTCAACAAGGCCGAGGTCAACGTGATCGGTACAGTCATGAACTGCTGCGAGACTTCGAGTCACGACTACTATTACTCGTATTATGGCGGGGATAAGGGGCAGAACGACGCTGCAGCTGGGGTCAATCCCGCTGTCGGCGGCGCGGCTGCAACGGGCACCCCTGCGAAGGCGAAACGCTTTAAGAAATAAGCAACGACGCAGATAAGAGGGCGATATGCGAGACATCCATTGCCATATCCTGCCCGGAGTCGATGACGGCGCGGCAAACCTCGAGCAAAGCTTGGCGATGCTCGAGGCGGCTCGCGCCGTCGGCGTAACGCACATGGTGTGCACGCCGCACTGCCGGGACCCATACTTTGACTACGCCAACATGTGGGAGGCCTATCGGTTGCTGTGTGCCCATGCGGGCGATATGCAGCTCCAGATGGGCTTTGAGGTCAACCACGCCAAGCTTATGGATTTGGGCATCGAATGGTCCGATCGCCTGCACTTTGATGGGTCGAACGAGTTTTTGCTTGAGCTCTCGACACGTGCCGATTCGTATGACTTTGAGGAATACGAGAACACGATTTACGACCTGCAGTGCCGCGGTTACCAGGTGATTATTGCCCATCCCGAGCGTTATCGCGCTATTCAAAAGGACGTAGGCATTGCCGAGCGTCTGGTCGATATGGGGTGCAAGCTGCAGGCTTCGGCTGATTTTATTGCCGGTGGGCGCTTTGGTCGCGAGAAAAAGCCGGCGCAGCGCCTGTTTGACAAGGGCCTGTACAGCTTTATCGCAAG
>CAJMPK010000226.1 GCA_905215205.1 uncultured bacterium
CCTCCACGCTGGCGCGGGTGACGTCGACCAGGCGCTGGCGCTCGGCCGAGACCTCGCCGATGCAGAACATACGGCTCGAATCACTAAAGTAACCGTCCAGGATCGTGGAGCAGTCCACGTTGATGATGTCGCCCTCGTGCAGCACATCCGCATCGCAGGGGATACCGTGGCAGACGACGTCGTTGATCGAGGTGCACACGCTCTTGGGATAGCCCTCGTAGTTGAGATCGGCCGGCGTGCCGCCGTGCTCGACGGTGTAGTCGTAGATCATCTGGTCGATCTGGTTGGTGGTCATGCCCGCGGCGATGTGTTCGCCTACGTAATCGAGCACGCCCACGTTGATAGCGGCCGAGCGCTTGATGCCCTCGATATCGGCGGGCGTCTTGTAGAGCGTGCGGGGCAGGACCTCCCAGCCCTCTTCCCACAGGCGCTCAAGGCGCTCATCAAAGGCGCTATGGCATTTCTTATATTTTTTGCCGCTACCACACCAGCAAGCGTCGTTGCGGCCGGGCACGGGTCCTTTGTCATACATGGCTAACTTCCTTTCATCCGCAGCTAGTATAGCCCACCCACGCGTCCATAAAAGTTGCGGTGATATAGTTCCGATTTAAGCTGTTTAACAGCATAAACAGGAACTATATCACCGCAACTGATGGAGCAGGAGGGCGGACGCTGGCTGCTGCGCGGTTTTGCTAGTAGCTCACCTGGCAGGGGATGCCGAGGACGCGCACGCGTGCAGCGATCGTGTCGAGCACCTCGGGTGCTGCCTTGGCAAGGCCGGCGACCGGTGTCTCGCGCGCCACCGTGTAGATGGTCGCCTCCTGCGGACGAATGCGCTCGAGCGCCGCGATCCAAGGACCAACGTACTCCTCACCGGTGTTATCGAGAGCATTGTCCTGGTACTCACCGCTCAAAAACATCGTCTGGATAATGACATGACCGTTAAAGCTCGCGAACGTCTCGATTTGGTGCTCTACATCGTAGGGGCCAACGGGCTGGTCGAGCAGCTGGATAAATGCCGGGTCGACCGTATCGAGCTTGAGGATGTTGTCGTCGACCATCATGAGTGCATCGTGCACCTCGGGGCGGTCGGCGCGCGTACCGTTGGAGAGTACGGCGATTTTGGAGTTTGGGGCAAGCTCGTCGCGCAGCGCGACGGCGCCGGCGATGGCCTGCGGAAACTCCGGTGCGGCGGTGGGCTCGCCGTTGCCTGCGAAGGTGATCACATCGGGGAGCTCGCCCTCGGCTGCCATCTCGCGCAGCTTTGCCTCGAGCGCGTCGAGCACTACGGCAGCCGTGTTATAGGGCTCGTGGCAGGGGCGCTCGGCGTTGAGGCCGTTTTCGCAGTAAATGCAGTCGAACGTGCAGATTTTGCCGCTTGCCGGCATCATGTTGACGCCGAGCGAGAGACCAAGGCGACGGCTGCGAACGGGCCCAAAGATGGGGCTGGCATTCAAAAACGTAGACATAGGCATATGCTCCTCAAGACAATTGTGCCTAAGCATAGCATCGGCTCCAAAGCAAGGTGCGGGCCCTTGCTTTACAAGTTTCGTTTTTTCACGTCGCTCATTATGCCGTGCCATGAAAAGCCTCGGGTCGGGTACAGTTAATCTGTTAACAAGGCGTAAGGCAATGCGGGCCTATCCAACCGCGCTGACGTGCAACTGGATGAGCATTGATGATGGGGGCACAACATGGATTTTGCGGTCGAGAATGCGGGCACCACGATTGCCTGTCGCGAATATGCCGGCCCGGATGTGTCGCCTGATGCTCCTGCCTTGGTGTGCGTGCACGGCGCTTGTGTCGACGGCACATTTTTTGACGGTATCGCTTGTGAGCTCAGCCGCAACTACCGCGTAATTGCCTACGACCGCCGCGGCTGCGGTGGCAGCAGCGATGCGGCAGACGACAGCTATGATCTTGCCGCTCAGGCCGCCGACCTGCAAGCCGTGATCGAACACGTTGGCGCTCCGGCAAATGTGCTTGCGCATAGCGCCGGTACGTTGGTGGCGCTGGAGCTTCTTCGTACCGAACCCCATTTCGTCGCCCGTGCGATTCTGCATGAGCCGGCTGTGTCGGCCGAAGGCGTCGGTATGGGCGCAGCTCCGGTTTTGCTCGATATGATTGCGGCTGGAAAGGTTTCAAGGGCGCTCCGGCTTTTCTTGGTAGCCCTCGGCGACTTGGACCCCGAGGCTCCCGGGACGACCGAAGCGGAAACCAAACATGCCCTGCGCAATGGTCGTTGCTTTATGGCCAATGAATACGGAACAAATATGACATATGCTCCCGACTGGGAGCGCGCCCGCGCGTCAAAGGCGGTGTCGGCCGTGTTTTTGGGCGAGCTTTCGGTCGATACACCTCGCGAGGCTGGTACGAGGGTGGCGGCTGAGCTTTTGGGCTGTCCACTCGTAATGGTTCCCGGCGCGCATAACGGTTTGCGCGATCGCCCGACAGCGGCTGCCCAGACTGTCCGTGGCATCCTGGGGCTCTAACAGCTGCAAAAAAACAAAACAGGCTTCACTCGCAAACGTTTCGGCCGTGTTAACAAATATGCTCGAGACCTCACGTCTGCGGCTTCAATCGCGCCG
>CAJMPK010000227.1 GCA_905215205.1 uncultured bacterium
CAAATAATTGACGGTGAAAACCAAACAAACCAGATAAACGGCGTGGTATGGCCCCTCAACAAAGCATCAACCAGCGCTACGAGGTCGGAGCATTCCTAAATGTGTAGTTGCCCGGAGAGCGCACATTGATATACGTTACGCCCTCTACCTGCGAAAGCAACTTGGTGACTACGCGTTCCTTCTTGGCGATATCGTCCGAATCACCCAGCGACACCTCAATGCCGTTATTGAGGTTTGCCGAGATGGCTTCGACCGAAGGCGTGGAAATATCCTTGACTTGTCCCAAGAACTCGCTCGAAAAACCACGCACATAATCCAGGCCGGCCTTAACGGCCTTGGAGCTCACCGCCTGGCCGGAAACCGGAGCGACATCCGCCGAGACATCAGTCAACAGCACCGCGCCATAATGCTTAGCGAGCGCCAGCGCGGCATCGATTCCGGTCAAGGTATTTGAGCCCTGCCCTGTCGTGATGACGTTGCCCTGGTCGTCCACTTCGACCGACGTCGACAGTGGGGCGATCCAGGTGTCATCATCCCCGATGGCCCAGGCAAGGTCATCGGAGCTGATATAGGCAATTGCGATGACCTTGCGCTCCATAGGCGTAATGATGAGCGTATGCGGGAACTGGCGCTGGACATCCACGCCCGAGACCCACGGGTTCTGCTTGAGATCCTCGGTAATCTGGTCGGGATCGACGTTAAAAAGCGACGTTCCCTCGGGCAAATCGATCAGCTGGATAGCATCGTGCTTCGTCACATGCTCGCTGCCTTGAATCTGAATATCAGTGGCGGTAAACAATCCAGAGTTAATCACCACGATGGCAACGACGACGAGCACGGCCAAGACGGCCAGAACGCCGCCAGCGATTTTGCCTTTGCCTGTAACGACAGAAGCGGCGTCTGATGTTTTATTTACCATCGCCCCAAGTGAAGACAACGGGTTGACGCTTTTTTTACCCGAAGGCTTCTTGACGGTAACCGGCACCGATGTCAGCGAGCGCGGTTTCGATGCGCCCAGCGTGCGACCCGGACGCGGCGCTTTAGTTCCCGTCGAGGGCTTAGGAGTTGCCATGGGACGGGCAGGCTTGGCGCCCATAACAGGCTTTGACGTCACCGAGGGACGCGAGGACTTTTTTGCGGCCGGACGATTACCGAGCTGCGAGCCGACGACCGGACGACTGGTCTGTCGAGCATGCCCGACAGACTTAGAGTGCGCGACGGTATTGCGTTGAGGTTTGGCAGGCGCGCCGGAACGCCCTCCGGCGCGGCGGAAGGTTGGTTTCGATGCTCTAGAAGCCGAGGAATTTAACTTCCGGTCTGAGCTCGATGCCATACGCCTCCCTCACCTTTCCGTGCACATGTCTGATAACCGCGGCCACGTCATCGGCCGAGGCGGTTCCGTTATTAACGATAAAATTAGCGTGAACGGGCGAAACTTCCGCGCCGCCAATCGAAAAACCCTTTAATCCACAATCCTCGATGAGCTTTCCCACGCTCGCATCGGGCGGGTTGCGAAAGACCGACCCGCAGGATGCGCAGCCCATGGGCTGTGTGCGCTTGCGTCGCGTCAGGTACCGCTCCATACGCTCACGGATATCGGCCTTGGGCGCAGGTTTGAGCTTGAGCACGCACTCCAAAATGATCTCGTTGCGCGGCAAACTGCATTCACGGTAGCCCCATGCAATCTCCGAACCCGCGTAATGCTTGATGCCAGAGCCTGGGTCAAACGTAACGACATCTTCGACCAGCGAACCAATCCACTCGGTTCGCGTGCCGGCGTTCATGGACACGGCGCCGCCAACGGAGCCGGGAATACCGACCGCAAACTCAAGGCCCGAAAGGCTGCGCGACAGCGCGTCGTTGACCAGGCGAGCGAACATCACGCCCGCACCGACCGTCAGCGTACAACCGTCCTCGGAGACAACCGTACGCTGAAACTCGCGCCCTAACGAAATAACGGCGCCGCGGTAGCCTGCATCGGCAACAAGCAGATTAGATCCCTTGCCGATAATGACCCACGGCACCTGCTCACGATCGAGCACCGCCACAGCGCGACGCAGGGCATGATAGCTGTGACACGTCACAAAGAGGTCCGCCTTGCCGCCGATACGATAGCTCGTATGGCGCGCGAGGCGTTCATCCTCGATTACGTCCGTATCGATCATGCCCGAAAGCGCCATGACGGCGTTAAACAGACCCATGGGGTTTAAGCGTCCTTCTTGGCAGTCAGATACTCGATGAACTCGGGGCCGACCGTCGTGACGTCGCCGGCACCTATGGTCAGCAGCAGATCACCCTCGCCCACCATCTTCTCGAGCTCCTCGTTGAGCTCAAGACGGCTTGAGCAGTACACGACCTCCTTACCGGGGTGCTTGGCACGCACAGTATCGGCGAGCATCTTAGACGTGACGCCCGGGATGGGCATCTCGCCGGCAGAGAACACGTCAATCAACAGCAGCTTGTCGGCATTGGCGAAGGTATCGGCAAAGTCATCGCACAGAGCCTGCAGACGCGAGTAACGGTGCGGCTGGAACACGACGTCGACATGCTTGTAGCCAAGCGACGAAGCGGCGGCAA
>CAJMPK010000228.1 GCA_905215205.1 uncultured bacterium
GACCCGCACGCATTTGCTTAAAGCAACAACTTTCCCGATCGATGTAATCACCGAATCAAAACGTGTACACCAGCCACCAAAGATGCCGAAAAATGTCGCTTTTGGAGGCTGATGTACACAAATGCAGAATCCAGCGCAGCCCAGAGGCGCCCTCCACATGTCTGGACTCTCTATGGCTGCGCTGGATAGACATCGCCGGAACGGGTATAGTATCGAAAGTTTTGTCGTTAACCAGCGGGGGAGTCCTGTGGGCATCAAAAAGAAGATCAAAAAGGAGCTTATCGGCACTTCCGATTACCCGTCGAATAAGATCTTTACGATCTCCAATTTCATTACCTTCACGCGCCTGATCCTCACGCTGGTCTTTCTGTACCTGTTTGTGACGGATAACAACCGTGTCATCGCCATCGTTATCTACGCCGTTGCCGCCTCCACCGACTGGATGGACGGTCAGATCGCCCGCATGACTAAGACGGTCTCGTGGCTCGGCAAGGTCATGGATCCCATTTGCGACCGTGCGCTGCTATTTACAGGCGTTTTAGGTCTCGTGGTTCGCGGCGAACTGCCCATCTGGGCGTGCGTGCTCATTATCGGCCGCGATATCTACCTGGGCATCGGCACACTCATCGTGCGCCACTATCACCGCCGCCCCATCGACGTAGTGTTTCCCGGCAAGATTGCCACGGCGTTGCTCATGACCGGTTTCTCGCTCATGCTGCTTGGCTTTCCCGCTGTGGATGGCTGGCATCTGCTGCCCGCTACGTTCACGGCTTTCCCGGGTCTCAACGGCAGCCCGGTACCGCTTGGCATCTTCTTTGTGTACGGCGGAGTCATCTTCTCCATGCTCACCGCCGTCATCTATTCCATTAAGGGTGGAGCGGCCATTAAACAGGCTGTCGCGCATCCCGAGGACGAAGACATCGACTTTCTTAACCCCGAAATCGAAGACTAAGTCATTGGGGTATGATTACGTACAGTTCATTCTTTGCGGCATGTCCGCGTTAAGTTAGGGGTTGTCATGGACAACATGGTTAACAATATGCCTCAGAACGATAAGGCCTCAGACGCCACCTGCGTTTTCCGCGTTCCTTCGAGCGATGTCACCGTTCCCGACCTCATGGCCAACGTGCACATCACCGCGCCCGTGTTGTCTATCGTCAAGGGCCCGCAGACCGGCGCCGCCTTTGAGCTCGAGGACGACGTGACCACCATCGGCCGCGATCCCGCGAACGGCATCTTCCTTAATGACATGACCGTTTCGCGCAGCCACGCGCGCATTATTCGCAAGGGCCTCGGCGCTCGCATCGAGGACCTGGGCTCGCTCAATGGTACCTGGGTCGACGGTGCCATTGTCAATGCAGCCCCGCTGCACGACGGTTCTTCCGTTCAGATCGGTACGTTTACGCTCATCTACCACGAGAGCACGCCGGAGCGCATCGAAACCGGTGAGTAGGGCATGGCCGAACGCAACTATCTGAGTATCGGCCAAGTCGTCAATCTACTTCGAGGCGCATACCCCGATCTTTCGAACTCAAAAATTAGATTTCTCGAAGATGAGGGGCTCATCACCCCTCATCGTACGCCTAAGGGATACCGTCAGTACTCTAAGGAGGACGTTGATCGTCTGGAGGTCATCCTGCACTTGCAGAAGACCCGCTACATGCCGCTCAACGTGATTAAGCAGCGCTTGGAAAACGCCACGGACCTGTCAACGCTCGCCTACGAGGTGGGCTTGCTATCCGATGTTCCGCTCAAGACGGAGCCCAAGGAGACCAAGCAAAAGCTGCATCCCATCGAGACCATTCCCGATATGCTGGGCGTCGAGATTTCGTTTATCCGCTCGCTCGCCGAGAACGACCTCATTCGCATCATCAAGAGTCCGCAAAATCGTGAGCTCGTCGATGGCCGAGATTTCCCGATCATCCGCTACTGCTCCGAGCTGTCACGCTTCCATATCGAGCCGCGCAACCTGCGTCAGTACGTGTCTTCCGCCAACCGCGAGTCCTCGATGTTTGAGCAGGTGCTCGTGAGCATGCTCGGAATGGATACCTCCGATGACGAGCGCGACGCCAAGCTCGAGCGTGCGTTTAAGAAGCTTCACGACCTAACGGAAGGTGTGCACACCGCACTGCTCAAGAACCGCGTTTTTGAGTCGCTCAACGCCGTGGTCGAGGACGCCGACATTGATGCACTCGATGAGGAAATCACTCGTTCCGAGTCCACCAAGGCCAAAAACGAAGAGATAGCTGCGCCGGCTTCACACGAGGATTCGCTCGTAAAGCCGCTCAAGGTCGTCGCCCCTTCGCAATCCGGAACCGCCACCGCGGGCAAATAACAGCTGCCGCTTATCCGGCAACCCATTGAAAGGTCATGCAATGTACGACTTCGAATCTCAAATCGTCGACATCCCCGACTATCCCGAGCCCGGAGTCATCTTTAAAGACATCACGCCGCTCTTTGGCAATCCCGAAGCGCTCAAAGCCATGACCAATGCCCTCGCCGAGCACTTTGCCGGCATGGGAATCACCAAGGTCGTGGGTCCCGAGGCTC
>CAJMPK010000229.1 GCA_905215205.1 uncultured bacterium
CGGGCAACGAGCCGGCGCCGCACGAACGCGTGAAGAGCGGACGCCGTGCCAACGAGCCGCGACGCACCGCGAGCCCCCATCGCGCTTCTGCCAACAGCGTGAGCTGTGCCAACACTCCCGCCGCGGAGCAGACGCCTGCTCGCCCCAAATCCCGCTACATCCCTGCCCTTGACGGCCTGCGTACGCTTGCCGTCGTCGCGGTGGTGCTCTATCACCTCAACCTCACATGGGCGCAGGGCGGTCTGCTCGGCGTCACGATCTTCTTTGTGCTTTCGGGCTATCTGATCACACGCCTGCTACTCAACGAAGTCGCTAAGACCGGCCACATCGACCTCAAGAGCTTCTGGATTCGCCGCATCCGTCGCCTGGTCCCCGCCGTGGTAACGGTAGTGTTTGTAACCTGCGCGCTGTGCACTATCTTTAACCACGTGATGCTCACCAAGATGCGCCCCGATATCCTGCCGTCGCTGCTGTTCTTCAACAACTGGTGGCAGATTGCCCAAAACGTCTCGTACTTCAATGCTCTGGGCGACCCCTCGCCGCTCACGCACTTTTGGTCGCTTGCCATCGAGGAACAGTTCTACCTGATTTGGCCACCACTGCTGTTTGCCATGGTATCCATGCATGTGAGCAAGCCCAACACGCGCCGCGTGGTTCTGGGCCTTGCCGCGGTATCCGCCCTCGCCATGATGGTGCTTTACAACCCTGCCGCCGACCCCAGCCGCGTGTACTACGGCACCGACACCCGCGTGTTCTCGCTGCTGCTGGGTGCCTGGATGGCCTTTATCCCCGATCGCGACCTGGCGCCGGTGCGTCTCGCTCGTCGTTTGGGGCTCAATCGTCTGTCTAGTGCCGCCAAGCACGGCAAGAACGCCGAGGGCAAGCCCGGCAAGAAGGTCGATGAATCAGCCGATACCGCCCCGGCACAGCCGAGCGCCCTCGTGCGCTTTTGGTCCTCGCCCGCATCCATCGATGTTTTGGGCGTCGTGGGTCTGGTTGGCCTTGCCGCCATGGTCGCGCTCACCAACGGCTACACCGCGTTCCAGTATCGCGGCGGCACGCTGTTATGCTCGATCCTCACGCTCATGGTCATCGCGGCCTGCGTGCAGCCCCAGGGAATGGTTGCCCGCGCGCTGTCCGCCGAGCCACTCGTGTGGGTTGGCAAGCGCTCCTACAGCATCTACCTGTGGCACTATCCGCTGCTGCTCCTCATGAACCCGGTCGCCAACATCAACGATACGCCGTGGTGGCAGTACATTTTGCAGGTGTTGTTGGTGGTCGCCGTGGCAGAGTGCTGCTATCGCTTTATCGAGACTCCGTTTAGGAAGGGCGCCTTTGGGCGCACCGTCGCCGAATTCCGCGATGGCACCACCACGCCCGCCAACTGGGCACGCACGCACATCCCTGTCTGCGCAGCCTGCGCTGTCGTGTTGGTCGTTGCACTGGGCGGCCTGATCTTTGTGCCCGAGACGTCTGCGCTGAGCGGCGAGGGCGCCGAAGTTCTGAACAAGGAAGCCAAGAACACCGCGCCCACCGACCAGCAGGCGGCCGACGACACCGACAAGGACAACGACGGCTTCCCCGATGGCTCCTACGATCTGCTTATGATCGGCGACTCCGTGTCGCTGCGTGCCGTGGACACTTTTGACGGCGTTTTCCCGCACAGCCATATCGATGCCGAAAAGGGCCGACAGTTTGATGCGGGCCGCGCGACATTTGAGGGCTATATCCAGCAGAACCTTGCCGGCAAGATCGTGGTCTTTGCGCTGGGCACCAACGGCTTGGTAACCGACGACCAGATCGACGCTATCATGGCCGATGCAGGAGATAAGCGTATTGTGGTGTTTATGAACACGCGCAGCCCGCAGCCGTGGGTTGGCTCTACCAACCAGGCCATCGCCAACGCCGCTACGCGCTACAAGAACGTACGCGTTATCGACTGGTATGGATACAGTGCCAACCGCAACGACCTGTTCGATGGCGATGGCACGCACCTTTCGAACACGGGTGTGACCGAGTACCTCAACCTCATCCACGATGCCGTCAAGAAGGACCTACCCGTACACCCCGAGGATCACGTCAACGATCCGCAGCCGACAGCCGTCAAGTCTGCCACCGACGCACTCGTCAATGCGCTCGCTCTCAAGCCACACAAGCTGGGCACCGACAAGTAACGCGCAGCCAAATCTGCTTACACCAGCAGGGGGTGTCTGCCACGGCAGACACCCCCTGCGGCAGTTAGGGACGTTCCTTATGTGCCGGCACCTAGGGACACTCCCGACACAGCCGAGGAACGCCCTCCTTGCGACCGAATTCTGGGAACCTCACCACCCCGAGCGTTGTTTCCAAGCCCACACCCGCAGCAAACAACCCAAAATCACTCTTTTCGAGCCGGCTCCAAGAGGTCGTGGACAAAAAGGGGCAAATATGAGTACTGTTACCATTTTAGTAGCAGGCAAAACCACCCAAAATGACGTCCGAGCGTCCCCTACAGCCCCCTAAAG
>CAJMPK010000230.1 GCA_905215205.1 uncultured bacterium
CCGCGGCGTCCTTGGCAAAAAAGCCGATAAACGCCGGCGCCACCCCCCACATCAGCGCCGTGATCAGGCAGCCATACACTACCGAGATCGTCATGGCGTCCTTGAGCACCTGGCGCGCGCGATCGCCCTTGCCCGCGCCAGCATTTTGTGCCGTGAGCGCACTGACGGTGGCGCCCATGGAACTCGGCACAATGAACAAAAAGCTGATCATCTTCTCAACCAGGCCCACGGCGGCGGCGTCGACGAGCCCTCGGTGGTTGGCGATGACAGTGATAAACATAAACGCCACCTGGATGCAGCCGTCCTGCACGGCCACGGGCACGCCGATCTTAAGAATGCTGCCGAGCACCTCGGGCTGGGGACGCAGGTCGCTGCGCTTAACGTGGATGTTCGTACGGCGGCTCTTGAGCCACACGAGCGCGAGGGCAACGCTGGCCGTCTGGGCGGTTACCGTGCCGAGCGCCGCGCCCACGGGGCCGAGTCCCATGTGGCCGATAAACAGAAAGTCGAGCGCGATGTTGATGATGCACGCCACGCCGATCACGTACATAGGCGAGCGCGAATCGCCCAGGCCGCGAAAGATGGCCGAGAGGATATTGTACGCGGCGATAAAGGGAATGCCGACAAAGCAGATGCGCAGGTAGGCGGCGGTGCCTTCGACCGCCTCGGGCGGCGTGCCAATGAGCGCCACGATTTGCGGACACAGTGCGAGCAAGATGGCGGCCAGCACTACCGAGACGCCCATAAAGAGCGTGATGGTGTTGCCGATGGCGGTCTCGGCGCGGTCAAACCGGCGTGAACCCACAGCGTGGCCGACGATGACCGTCGTTCCCATGGCCAGGCCCACGAGCGCCACGGTAATCATATAGAGCGTCTGCGCGCCATTTGCCACGGCGGTGATGCCGGCGGCGCCGCTAAACTGCCCCATCATGTACAGGTCGGCCATGCCGTAGAGCATCTGCAAAAAGTACGAGAGCATATAGGGCAGGGCAAAGACCGCGATGGTCTTAAGGACATTGCCACGTGTGAGGTCGTGTTCCATGGGCGGGGTACTTTCTGGCTTGGTTCGTTTAGGTACCAGTGTAGTGAAAACCCTACAACGATTGTAGAGTCAAGGTTTATGTTGGGTGCTGGGCGAAAAAAGTGAGCCTGTATTCATTTCCATTTGAATACGGGCATGCGCCGTGTAGGCTTAGCGCCCCTCACCTCGCCTCAAACCATCACAACATTCGACGTTTTTTGCCAAAAACGGGAAAAGCATCGAATGTTGTGATGGTTTTTCTGCCACTCGACCGGGTGGAATCGCTTTCTTGCGCACGAAGGTGTGCGGACCCGTGGGCAGGGGAATAAGGTTGGTTATCCGACCCATTGGAGGGCTCATGGACCTGCCGATCGTCCTGTCCCATAAGACTGCCTGGCTGTACCACAACGTGGCGCGCCCGTCCGAGCCGCTCTCGCGAGCAAGCAGCCTATACGATGAGGACTCGCTTGCTAACGAGGCGGAACCGACCGCGAGCCTGCCCAAATTGGGACTCGATGCCAAGGGTCTGAGGGCTTCAACGGCAGTTGGGATCGTTGTCGACTATCTGGTCTCGCTTGGTATTCCACGAGAAGAGCTCGATCATATCGACACGCTCGTCAACTTCGATTTTGAGCGCTCGACGCCGGCTGGATTTAGATGCCGCGTGTTTGGAGCGCCGGTACCTCCAGGCCATCTTATCGAGGTGGCAGAGGGCCTTCTGGTGGTTGATGAGGCCATGTGCTTTGTTCAGGCGGGCTCGTGGATGAGCGAGCCCGAGCAGCTGGAATATGGCTACGAAATCTGTGCCCGATACCATTTGAATCATCTGTCGACAGGCGATTATATCGAGATGGGGCAGAGGTATACCGTTGCCGACTTGATTGCTTATTGCAATGAGAACCGATCTCGTCAGGGGGCCATACGCGCGGCCGCCGTGCTCAGGCGCGTGCACGATGGCGCGCGGTCGCCCATGGAGACGGCCACCGCAATTATGGTCGTAGCAAAACGTTCCCAGGGAGGGCTGGGATACGCCAAGATCGAGCTTAACCATCGGGTCGATGTTCCCAACGAGTTCAAGTATCTCGCAAAGGCCGGGTATTTCGAGATTGACGTATATGCGCCTGCGAGCGGTACGGGGATTGAATACAACGGCTCGGACCATCTTGATAAACAGCGCAGCGCGTCGGATGCGGAGCGTATGACCGTGCTGAGCGCGCTGGGCTTTAGGGTGATCGTCCTCACCGGGACTCAGTTTGCCCACCAGCTGCAATTGCACCGGGCGATGAACGCCATCGCGCTCGCTATGGGCCTTAAGTGCGACCGAAGCGAGGCATTCCAGAAACGTCAGAATGACCTGCGAGAATTCGTGATTCGGCACTGGGACGGCGGCCTTTAGGGACGCTTTGGTCCTTCTGCGGGGCCTGCGGGCAGGCAAACCATCACAACATTCGACGTTTTTTGCCAA
>CAJMPK010000231.1 GCA_905215205.1 uncultured bacterium
AAGGCCACATTAAGTGGCCTTCTTTGCGTGCGGAACTCGCGATGAACTTCGTGCCCCGCCGTCCGGGAGGACGCCTCTTTATTGATGGGAGGCCTGATAGGTCGATGGTTCCATGCCCGGATGCGTCCAAAGTGGGACGGGCCTTCCGGATGGGCAGGCTTTCGAAAAATGCGTCCCGGAATTTGCCTTTGGAATGGGACGTAGTTTCCCGTTGAGGTGCTTTGCGGAAAGTGCATCCCACTCTGGGCGGTCGAAGTGGGACACACTTTCCCAAAGGCGCTCCAACGGGAAATTGCGTCCCATTATTCGGTCAAGAAATGGGATGCAGTTTCCCGATGAGGCACTCGACGGAAAATACATCCCAGAAATGGCCTTTGAGCTGGGATAAGATTTCCGCGGCATCTCGGATTCTCAAAAATGAGACACGCCGTTGGCGAAAATGAGACACGTGATATCGGGCATCGGACGTATCATTTGCAAAAATGAGTCCGCTCCACTCGAATAAAGCGAGGTCCCTCATGTACGTTCCACACCCCCGTATCCGTAGGCTGTCGAAAATCCCGCTTGTTGGGACGGCGGCGCTTGCTGCGTTGATCGCCACGAGCGTCGCCTGCTTCACGGCCACGCCCCAGGTTGCCCAGGCGGCAGACGCGCCCGCAATCACCGATATGACCGAGCAGGATTATCAAGCCCTGGGTCTGGGCACGGGCGAGGACATTCCGGCCGATACCGTTGGCCCCTATTCCACTGATACCCCCACGACGTTTGCCACGCGCAGCGAGGTCTATATGGCAGCTAACGGTAGCCATGGCAATCGCTACACTCTGCGCGACAAGCTCGAGAACGTCGAGCGCGGTGACATTGGCGGCAGCAGCAAACTCACCGATGGCTATGGAAGTGTGTGGGGCGCCGCAAAGTTCTGGCAAAACGTCAACAACTTCGATACGAACAGCGATCTCTACAAGCATAGCGACTACGGTGGCGGCACCTGGTCGTACCTAAGCAACAATGAGTCCTCAACAGTACTCGCCAACGACAACAACGGTTTCTCGGGCATTCACGCCACGAGTGTTGAGTTCTGCAGCGACGCCAGCACGGGCAAAAAGAGCCGCGTTGCCGAGCTCCGTGCCTACGGCGACAGTTCCTCCACGACGATTGACGGCAAGTCATACGCCGGAAAGGTTGAGCTGGTCCTCTACTCGTTTAGCAACGGGCGTACGCGCACTCTCGACACACACCTGCCGGTGACGGTCAACACTAATATGATGTACGAAGGCCGTTTTAAGTACCTGGATGCCGGTTACCTGCAAGAGCACGACGCCGTCTTTGATGTCGAGGCGGGCGATGTCGATGGCGACGGCGTCGACGAGCTTTTTGTCTACGCGGGCTGCTATGTCGACGAGAACGGCGTGCGCAAGGCTGTAGTCGACATGTATGACTTGGAGGGCGGCAACTGGAAGCAAAGCGTCGTCAAGATCGATGCCGGTAACGCCGCGGACTACACCACGCACAACAAGGGCGGGAACGACTCCTGGACGCAGCTTCAGTCAGCTCCTGTCGTTTCGCTAGCGGCCGGCGACCTCGATCGCGATTTTTGCGATGACCTCGCCATCGTGGTCTCGGCACCCTACGGCAAGAAGAATATTGATAAGTCGACGCATTGCGAGCTGTTTTCGTGGGATGCATCCAAGGGTGCGCTCGTCCATGTCGATGCTCTGGGCGACGCGGGCGCAATCTCCCTCTCCGCGAACGGCAAGACCATGGTCGCTGCGAATGCGACGTTCGGCACGTTTGCCGCCTACGATGAAGAAGGAAAGAAGACGGGTGAAACCGTCACGGGCCTTATTCTTGCGGGCTATGACTGGCAACGCAGCGCTTTTGATTACGGCGCTTCTGACGGCAGCAAGGGGCTGTACGGCGCGCTGTACCGCTACGCGTATTTTGACTCGGAGTCTGGCGAGTTCAAGCTTTCCGATTGTAAGGAATACAGAGACGGGCTCCTCGCCTCCTATGGGCTGATGCATGTGCCCGACAGCGCATGGAAGGATAGCGCTCAGGATAAGCGCTATCCGTGCACCTTGGCGCCTATTGCCACTGCCAACCTTGACGGCCTGTCCGAGCAGCTGGCGGTCGACGAGGTGCTCGTGGGCGGCGATGTGTTCCGCGACTTTGCCTGCAACACGGCACAGAGCGGGGCTCAGGGCTTGGGGTCCATGGTCGGAACCATGAGCATGAGCGGTCAGCAATACAACAGTAGCAACAAGCATGACCACAAGGGTATAGAGCAGGTGTGGATCAGCGACGTCAAGGCGGGCAGCGTCTCGGGTTCGGACCGCTATAACGAGAGCTTTATCGCCGTGGTGGGCAAGCACCGCGACGAGGACCTGCGCAAGAACGATGACTACTATTGGATGACCGCCTCGCATTTTTCGCTCGACGAGAACGGAAAGGTGCGCCGCGGCGAGGAGCA
>CAJMPK010000232.1 GCA_905215205.1 uncultured bacterium
CTCGCCAAACGTTAAAGACTGTCCCCAATGACTAGTCATTTAAGAACGTCCCCAATGACTAGGTAGAAAAACGCCCGTCGGCAGTGGTGCCGGCGGGCGCTGCTGTGCGATATGTTGCGTTGTGGGCTTAGTGCCTCATAAAGTGGTATTCGATCACATTGCTGTAGGGGTGACCCGGGCCCACGATGCCCTGCGGGAACAGCGGCTGATGCGGCGTGTCGGGGTACATTTCTGCCTCGAGGGCAAAGCCGGCACCCCAGCCATAGTTGGCATCGTCCTTGGCGTGCTCGTCGCCCAGCCAGTTGCCGGTGTAGAGCTGCACGCCCGGGGCGGTGGTGTAGTAGTCCAGCTCACGACCGGTCCACATCTCCTCGACGTGCATCGCACGGCGCAGGTTGCGGCCGTACTGATAGCCATCGATGCACAGGCAGTGATCGTAGCCACGGGCCTGCTTAATCTGCGGGTCGTCGGCCTCCATGCCGGGTGCGACGGGGCGCAGCTCGCGAAAGTCAAACGGTGTTCCCTCGACCGGAGCGATTTCGCCGGTGGGGATGTTCTGCTCGTTAATGGGCAAGTAGTGGGCAGCGTTGGCGATAAAGAAGTGCTCACAGTCCATGCCGGCGTTATGGCCGGCAAGGTTAAAGTACGTGTGGTTGGTCATGGACACGTAGGTGGCGCGGTCGCTCTCGCAACCATACTCGATGCGGAAGACGCCGGTGCGCGTAACGGTAAACACAGCCGTAAAGGTTCGGTTGCCGGGCAGGCCCAGCTCGCCATCCTTAAGCGAGGTGGTCATGCGCACGGCGTTGTGAGTCTCGTCGAGTTCAACATCCCATACGCGCTTGTGCAGGCCGTGCTCAAGATCGCTGTGCAGGTTGTTGACGCCCTCGTTGGCCGGCATATGCCAGTCCGTGCCGTCGATGGTGATCGTGGCGCCCGCGGTGCGGTTTGCCACGGGGCCGATGGTCGAGCCAAAGCAGGCGGGGTTGTCAAAGTAATCCTCGAGCTTATCGAAGCCCAGCACCACATCGCGCACGTTGCCGGGAATGTCGGGCACATCGATACCCAGCACGGTGGCGCCATAGTCCATAATGCGAACGCAGATCTCGGGCCCGTTGAGGGTGTAACGATGAACGGGGGTACCGCACGGCGCGGTGCCGAAAAGCTCGGAAGTGATCATTTGGTTCCTAACATCGAGGTATTTCCGACAAACTGTAGCGCGAACAGGCGAGATTATCACTACACCCCACTAAAGCAGGGGGTATTTTTCTCAAAAAAGTGATGATTGGAGCTGTGCGGGCGTTCATTTTTGACGTGCACGAGTCTGATACAATTTGTTCGTTACTGTTTGAATGATATGTGCGCAAAGAACGGCGAGGATTCATCGTGATTAAGGCAGAGCGACAGGATAGGGTTCGTCAGCTGCTCGAAGAGCAGGGCACGGTCTCGGTTAAGGAGATCTCAGATGCGTTAGGCGTCTCGGACATGACGATCCGCCGCGACCTTGAGGAACTTGCGAGCCTGGGCGAGATTGAGCGCGTGCACGGTGGAGCCCGCAGTGCACAGGGCCGTCCCCACGCTATGCTACGCCATGAGTATTCGCACAGCGAAAAGCGCACCAAGCATGCCGAGGAAAAGCTGCAGATCGCGCGCCGCGCCGTGGAGCTTATCGAGGAGGGCTCGACCATCTTTTTGGGTACGGGCACTACGGTTGAGCAGATGGCCTCGATGCTGCCGGCGTGCCGCCTGCGCATTGTGACCAATTCGCTTTCGGTGTTTAACCTGCTCGAGGCGCGCGAAGACTGCGAACTGTGCCTGGTGGGCGGCGTGTACCGTCGCCGCACTGCCGCCTTTGTGGGCCCCACGGCCGAGGACACCTTGCGCGCGCTGGGAATCGACGCAGCCTTTATCGGCGCAAACGGCATTTTGGACGGCGACGTGTCTACGTCTAACATGGAAGAGGGCCGCATCCAGCAGCTCGCCTTTAGCAAGGCCGACTCGCGCTATCTGATCGCCGATTCCAGCAAGATTGGCAAGCGCGACTTCTACACCTTCTGCCGTCTGGACAGCCTGGACGCCGTGGTGTGCGAGCCGGGCATCGCCGCCGAAGAGGTGGAGGCTGCCGGTCACATCCAGCCAGCTCTCGTCCAGGCCAAACGGCTCCACCTGGTCGGTGTAGTCCTCGTAGATCTCTCTGGCATAGCGGCTGATGCGGATATACTCGTCCATATCTGGGGGGAGTGTCACCAGGTCGGGACACCGCTGTTTTGCCTGCCAAATAGCCATGCCCGTCTTGACACCATAGGGTTTGGCAATATAATTGGCGGTAAGGACAATCCCATGCCGTTCTTCTTGGCTCCCACATACAGCCAGTGGTGTATTCCGTAGCTCTGGGTGGCGTTGCATTTCGACGCTTGCGTAGAAACAGTTCATATCGCAGTGCAGGATATGTCGGCGTCCCATCTCG
>CAJMPK010000233.1 GCA_905215205.1 uncultured bacterium
CGAACGCCCACGATGTTCTCGCGCAGCACCACGTTCATACGGTCGATAAAGCTCTGAAGGCGCATAAAAATCGGTGCGGCGTTAGCCACCGTAAAGACCGCCGCCACCAGCACGATCGCAACCACCGCGCCCAACAGCGTTCCCATGGCGGGATCGATGAGCCAAGCAAAAATGATGCCCGCGACGGCCAAGAACGGCACCGGAAGCACCAACTGAATCGTCTGCAAGATAGCCTGCTGAATCACGTTGATGTCGTTGAGCGAGCGCGTGATCATCGAGCCGGTGCCAAAGCGCTCAAAGTCGCTGGCAGACAGCTCGAGCGATTTGTCGTACACGGCATTGCGGATATCGCAGGCCACGTTGGCGGCCAGGCGCGCCGAAAGATAGCAGCCCAGCACCGTGCCGCCGCTGGCCATGCTGGTCGCGATAAACATGTATAGGCCGTTGCGTAAAATGTAGTCGACATCGCCCGTGGTAATACCGGTGTTGACCATGTTCGCCAGCATCGTGGGAACCAGCAGCGTACCGACGTTATCCACCAGCAGCACCAGCAGCGTCACTGCGACAAGCCCTCGATAGGGCTTCAAAAACCTCATTAACAGTCGCACGACTCCCCCTCACGTCGGTTTTGCATCTGACTTTCAGCTGCCACCTGCCGCTTAAATGTCTCGCACTCCTCGCCGAGCACCTGAGAAAATTTGCCGACCAAGCGCATAATCTCGCGTTGCTCACACGGCTCAAGCGCGCCAAAGGCTCGCTGCTCGGCCTTGAGTGCCGGCAGCGCATAACGCTCGGCAAATTGCCTACCCTCTTCGGTCAGGCTCACAACCTTGTTCTTGCGACTGCCTTCGGCAAACTCCAGCGTGGCGAAACCCCGCGCCGTCAAGGTTTTAATGGCCGAGTTTATGGTCTGTTTGCTATAGAACCATTCGCTTGTCAGACGACTTACAGCAATGCTGCCGCCCGCCGTGCTGGTGTCGACGAGCATCCAATAGGCGCAGTCCGAAAGACCGCAGGTGCGCGCGAACTCCGAATAGATACGGTCAAGCCCGTTGAGCATCCGGTCGAAATCGACCAGGCTAACTGCATTATTCATCTCTCCCGCCATTCGATAGTCCGAGTTTTGACTAATTTGTTTTTAGATTAGTCCGAGTTTTGACTATCGTCAATAAGCTCGTTATATACGGGCGACCCTATATAGCATATCGACAGAAAAAGACCGCCGGCGCGGGGGCGGCGCCGGCGGTCACGCGAGAATAGCGGTGTATTTGCCCGTTAGGCAGCGACGGCCTCGTAGACCGTGGCGCCCGAGAAACTGTCGTGCAGGCTCTTGCCGCAGATCCAAGGCAGCTCGACGACCTCGCAGACCGTGTTGACCAGCTCGGAGCAGTCAGTAAAGTGGCCCTTATCGTTGAGGGCCTCGCAATCCTGAACACGCCAATAGCCATCGGTGTGCGTGATGTAGTACTCGTGATCGTTGATCGACACGAAAGCACGCGTCTTGGAACGCAGCAGCTTCAGAAATCCTTCGAAATCGGTCTCGACGACATCTCCAGCCTGGAACATGATAGTTACCTCCTGGCCCAGCGCCACCACAGCGCATTGATAAACGTTGGTACCCCTTTAGTAAAACCTTTATCAATGGATATGCGCCCATGATTTAGGCAAGTGGTAAAAAACCGCAGGGTAGACGGGCTAAAACGTTTAACCATCTCATCAGCTTCTCACATTCTTGCCGCAGTTTTATGCAAACCGACTTTTCCGATTGGTAGCTATTGCTGTTTGGGCCCCTCTGCGCGACTACGGCTACGGCACGACGGGTAAGAACGGAGCATCTGCAACGTCATCGCTAGGAGAACCCATGGAGACCATCGAAGCGCTCATCCATCGCCGTAGCTGCCGTAACTACAGCGATCGCCCCGTCGAGGCAGAAAAGCTCGCACGCATTATCGAGGCCGGCCAGTATGCGCCCAGCGGCATGGGCCGCCAGCCGGTGACGTTTGTCGCCGTTACCGACCCCGCGACCGTCGAGCGCCTCTCGCAACTCAATGCACAAGTCATGGGCAGCAACGGCGACCCCTTCTACGGTGCCAAAACCGTTGTGGTGGTACTGGTCGACCGCAGCGTGCCCACACATCTGGAAGACGGCTCGCTCGCCATGGGCAACTTGCTCAACGCAGCCTATGCACTGGGTGTCGATTCGTGCTGGATTCACCGCGCGCATGAGGTCTTTGACTCGCCCGAGGGCCTGGAGCTGCTGGCCAGCTGGGGCCTGCCCGCCGACGGCAGCCTGCGCGGTGTCGGTAACTGCATTCTTGGCTACGCCGAGGACACGCTACCCGAGCCCAAACCCCGCCGCGACAACGTGGTGTACGTCAGGTAGATTGTTCCGCCGTTCTACCGAACGGCGGACCAGCCGACGCTGCGCGCCGCCCAGAGCGACAATTTGTCATTCAAAAGGCAAGG
>CAJMPK010000234.1 GCA_905215205.1 uncultured bacterium
CTTATTAAACTGCTCGGGGGCCTATTTAGTTTCAAGCGACCTGATGGGCGGTCTTTATACCGGCAGACAAAAAGGGGGCACCGACCAACGTCGATACCCCTTACAAGCCACTATGTCAGCGCGCACGGTGCCGAGCGCACGACCCGCACGCCTACTTGCGAGAATTGCTCAGCTTATTGATCAGCGCCTCGAGACGCTCGCCGTCCTCGGCCGTCTGGGCAATAACCAAAATCGTATCGTTGCCGGCAAGCGAGCCAAGCACATCGGGCAACTCTGCCGCATCAACGGCGGCGGCGATGCCGGAAGCCGTGCCAGGCTGGGCCTTGATCATAACCAGATTATCGGTGCGCAGAACGCCCGTTTCGAGCTCGGAAACCATACGCTGCAGGTGCAGGTCCTCTGCCAGAACATAGATGCCCTCAGGGAGCTTACGCAGCCCCATATCGGCAATATCGCGAGAGACAGTCGCCTGCGTGCAATCAAAGCCCATAGCGCGGAGCTCATCGACCAGCACGCGCTGCGTGCGGACGTCCTTATTGCGCACAATATCTCTAATGGCATCCTGGCGCCCATTGCGTTTTTTAGCCATACAAACCCTCTCTCCAAAAGATGGCGGAGACAATCAATCAGTGATTGAATAGTTTAACGCTATTTGAAGGCTTTTGTGTATAAGAACGCATTTCGAAACAATTCTATGCAAATTTGTTTCGAAATGAGCCGTTTAGGCGGTTTTTGCGCCCGTCCGGTTAAGAAAAGCTGCCAGATGCGTACACATCACGCAGCGCGCGGGCTTGGCGCTGGCGATCGGCCCAAACAACAGACCAAGTCCCCGATGGTTATCCTTGAGCGCGGCGACCATCTGACGGGTTCGAGGCGCCTCGAGCATATCACGCATGCGGGCGGAACGCTCGATTGACGACACTCCATGCGGGCTCAGACACAAATTCTCGATGCAGGCGACCAGTCCGGCAAAGTAGAACTTTTGGCTTGCCAGCTTGAGCCGACCACCGCTATCTGCTTCCGAGAGTGAGTCCGCAAGCTCGTCGAGCGCTCGAGTGTCATCGGATATCCTGGCATACATGGTGGGATCAAAGGCATCTGTAAGCTTAGGTGCCACCGCGTGGAAACAAGCGTCGCCGCAGCCGGACACGAATCGTGCCTGCGAGAGCGCATAAGCCATAAACTCAACCGTACGGTACGCCTTGCCGCGCGACAGGCATGCCTCAAACAGCGGACGGCTATACATCACGCCAGAGGTCTGAGCGACTAGGCCGCCCAAAATCAACTGGGGCAGCCCAGTCACCATAGAAGACTCGTCTTCTATGGCAATAGAGGCAGCATCCAAGACGCGCGAATGACGCTCGCGATGCGCATCGTATCGATCGAGCGACACCGAGGGGAGCACAATGTCTGCCGCAGTATCGCACGCGATATCGACCATCTTGGAAAGGGCCTGCGGAGCAAACCACTCATCGGCGTTCATGGCGATGATTTGAGAGCCACGCGAGGCAGCAAAACCGGCACGAAGACAAGCACCGCGCTTCGCGTCCTCGACGTCAATCAAATCAATATGGATGTCCCTGTCGGCAGCAACTTGAAGCGAATGGCGCACACCGGGCGCAGCATCGCGGCAAACAACGACAATCTGCAAATCGTAGAGGTCTTGGTTCTGGATACTCTCGAGCGCACGCATCGCATAGCTGGGCGAACCTTCTACCACAAGGATCACCGAAAGTCGCGGATGCGAGCCACGTCGAACCAAGTTATCCGTCCTCTCGACAGCAATGAATCAAACCGTGGTTCATGGTACACCCCGACAATAAAAGCAATTAGACACCGGTTGTATTGCACGCCAAGAACAGATGTTGCACACGCGCAGCCCACAGATGACGGGTGTCGACGCACGACGCGTCGAGCCCTCCCCTAGTCGAGCACGACGAGCTCGGCGGGATCGTAATCCACGCCCATAAACGTAAGGCCGCAGGCAGGAGCCGTGGGGCCCGCAGCGGTACGGTCGCAAGCATCGATGACCTCGCGCATCCACTCGGGTTCACGGCGATGCATGCCAATCTCGACAAGCGTGCCCACGATCGTGCGGACCATCGAATGCAGAAACGCATTGCCCTCGATGGTAAACGTCAGGATGTCCTCGCCAAACGCAACCTCATGGCCAAACTCGGCACGCATCACGCAGCGATGCGTGGGCTTGCCAACGGCCGAGGCAACCTTGCAAAAGCTTTTAAAGTCCTGCTCGCCCAGCAGCGCGGGGCAGGCAGCAGACATAGCCTCAACATCCAAGGGATAGCGATGCCACCACACGGCGCCGCGGGACAGCACGGGGCGCGCATCTCGATCGGCAATGCGATAAGTGTAAGTGCGAGAGCGCGCGTCAAAGCGCGCAGAAAAGCCCTTACGAGCCTTATAGACCTCGTTGATGG
>CAJMPK010000235.1 GCA_905215205.1 uncultured bacterium
GCCCCACGCGCGGTTCGCGTGCGGCATGCGCCTGCATCATGGACGGCACGGTCATGCCATAGGCAGAAACGCCAGCTATGACCAGCACCAGCGAGCACGATAGCAGTGCGTACGCCCGCGGCGCCAAGCCCAGTCGGCGTCGCATGCGCACCGCGGCGCCGCGCTTTGTCTGAGTGCCACCGGGCCGCATGCGTTCTCCTCCAAGAAAAACACGCCGCTCAGAAGCGGCGCATTCATTCAAATCCATATTTGAGTGTATCAGCGAACCCAAAAGGTTGCGCAACGAATGGGCAAATTAAGGATGCGAGCGGAAGCATCCATGCGATAAGCGGATACGAAGCATCTTTGTTGCACAACAAACTCACAGTCGCACGGGGAAATTATGACTACCCCGTGCGCCGCGAGGAAAACATACGGCAGGAGCAGGCTCGCCACCTAAATCGCGCGACGGGCCTCGATGGCGCGGCCAAGCGTAAGCTCGTCGGCATACTCCAAGTCGCCGCCCACGGGAAGGCCGCTTGCCAGACGCGACACCTCGACGCCCAACGGCTTGATGGTACGGGCCAGATAGCTCGCCGTGGTCTCGCCCTCGATGTTGGGGTTGGTGGCGATGATGACCTCATGGATATCCTCGTGGCCCAGACGCGCCAACAGCTCGCGGATGTGCAACCGCTCGGGACCAATCTTGTCCATGGGGCTGATCACACCGCCCAATACGTGGTAGAGGCCGTGGTAGCTGCCCGTGCGCTCGATCGCCTGGACGTCGCGCGGCTCGCCCACAACGCAAATGCGAGTGGTATCGCGCATCGGGTCCTGGCAGATGGAGCACTCATCGGCCGTGGCGTAGTTAAAGCAACGGCTGCAAAAGTGGACCTCCTGCTTGACCTCCAGGATGGCCTCGGCCAGGCGGCGGGCCTCCTCGGCATCGGCCTCGAGCAGGTAATAGGCGATGCGCTGGGCCGACTTGGGGCCAATGCCCGGCAGGCGGCCCAGTTCATCGAGCAGTTTTTGCAGACTGTGATTCGCACTCATATATATGCGTGTCTTAGAACGGCATGCCCGGGATGTTGAGGCCGCCGGTGATGGCGCCCATCTGCTTGTTGGCGAGCTCGTTGACGCCGCGGACGGCCTCGTTGACGGCAGCCATGATCATGTCCTGCAACATATCGACGTCCTCGGGATCGAGGGCATCGGGATCGATGGTGAGGTTGACGAGCTCCATCTCGCCGTTAACGGTCACCTTGACCATGCCGCCGCCGGCAGAGGCGTCGACGGTCTGGGACTTGAGGTTCTCCTGCGCGGCGGCAAGCTGCTCCTGCATCTTGCGAGCCTGCTTCATCATCTGCTGCATGTTCATACCGGCCATGATGGCTCCTTTACGTGCGGCCGCACGCCGAGCTGCAAGGGCAGCCGGAGCACGGCGGGACTTTCAAACTCAAAAATCGTACCACGGCGCGGGGCCAGCGAGCGGGGCGGACACACTACCTCAGTCGATATACATGTCCTGGAGTGCAAGCCGCACCCAAAGATTATGCAAAGTTGAATAATTCGCATCTGCATAATATTGAAAGCTAAATCTTGTAGAGCCGGAATCCGGCATTTTCTGCATCCAGCTAGATAGCAAAATGCTAAACCGCCGCTCGAGGTGGCGCTCATGACGGCGGGGTATAATTTCATTGTCATAGATAGCAATTTGGAGGTGCCCCATGAATGCCCCCGACGCGCTCCAAAACATCCGCTCAAAACACCCCGTTGCATATTTGGTTCTCTATCTCTTTGTCGGCTGGGCATTGCTGGTTGTCATCACCCATGCTATAGCCTTTGGAGCAGAACTGCTGATAGCCAGCTCGGACCAGCCCGTCGTCAAATGGGAGACGACCGATGAGTGCGCCGACGGGACCCGAACCGTTTACTACAACAGCCCGTCCCTCTACCAAGAGTTCAAGGTCAAGATAAAGGACTCCAAGATTGTCGATGCCGAACCAGGCGCTTTCTTGACAATCGGAGCAACCCTCAACGCCGAGCAAGTCGAGTACACGGACAGCCATGCGGCGTATCGTATCGACCTCAGCATCCTAGGCCGACCGTCACGCACTTGTCTGCTCGAATGCGATATACGCGGCACCACACTACACATGTCCGAAATACAGATGCGCCCGGACAAAACCCCTGAAGAGCTAGGGGTCCTAAGCCCGGCGAGCGACTCTCAACAGTAGAACGATAGCCCGCCGGTTGTTTCTTTCCAACGTTTGCAAATCAGCGCATGGTTAGACGAAACAAACTGCATGATATCGCGTAAATCCCGAGCAGGAATATCGCCCTTGTTATGGGCCAGCTTGCATCCGCCGGAGCGAGTAAGCCATATCTTGGTTGCCTCGGCAGTGGGGCGCTTGACCGCTACATGAACATGGACGGGTTCGCCGTTCTCCCCTGT
>CAJMPK010000236.1 GCA_905215205.1 uncultured bacterium
CATCGTGGTGTCGCGGCACACGCCGTCCTCGATAGCAGCGAGCGAAGCACCGTTACCCAAATGGCACGAAAGCAGACGGTGGCAGCGCGAACCCAGGATCTCCTTGGCCATCATCCACTCATAGCGGTGGCTCGTGCCGTGTGCGCCGTACTTGCGCACGTGGTACTTGTCGCACACGTCCTTGGGCAGGGCGTAGGTGTAGGCGACCTCGGGCATGGTCATGTGGAACGAGGTGTCGAAGACGGCCACGTTGGGCAGCTCCGGATACTTCTCACGGCAATACTCAATCGCCGCGGCCTCGCCGTAGTTGTGCAGCGGAGCAAGCGGTGCCACCTCGAGAATCTTGGCCATAACCTCGTCGTCGACGACCGCGGAATCATCGAAGTGCCAGCCGCCCTGAACGATGCGATGCCCAATGCCATCAATCGTAAAGTCGGTCTTCTCGAGCTCCTCGAGCACGCGGGCGATAGCAGAGCGATGATCGGGGAAGGGAACCTCCTCGGTCTGCTTGGCGCCACCGTTCTCGGAGTGGCCAAAGATGCCCATGTCCGATCCGATACGCTCGCAGTTGCCCTTGGCGAAAACCTCGCGGGTATCGGTATCCAAAAGCTGATATTTAAGGCTTGAGCTGCCGGCGTTGACAACAAGTACGTTCATGAGACTCCTTTGCAGTGCAATACGGCCGACGCAGACCCCTTAAGGCGGCCGTATTTTACTAAGAAGTTATCATATTTTGATAAATAGCTATCAGCATATCGCCCAACGAGCGCAAAAGAGGGACTGAACGGCACTTGGTCGTCCAGCCCCTCCCCTCTTGCAATTACTTGCCGTTGACGATGCGCTCGACGTCGGAAGCGATCATGAACTCCTCGTCCGTGGGAATGACGAAGATCTTGACCTTGGAATCCTTGGCAGACAGGCACCAAGCGCCGTCGCCACGCAGGGCGTTACGGGCATGGTCCATCTTGACGCCCATAAAGGCCAGACGGTCGGCAACGCCGGCGCGAACGGCCGGAGCGTGCTCACCGATGCCGGCAGTGAAGACCAGCGTGTCCATGCCGCACATGGAAGTGGCCATCTCGGCAGCCTTGGCGGCAATCTTGTAGACGAACATGTCGAAGGCGAGCTGAGCCTCGGGGTCACCAGCGGCGGCGAGCTCCTCGACGTTGCGGCAGTCGTTGGTCTTGCCACCGGTCACAGCCAAAAGGCCGGACTTCTTGTTCATCATCTCGTCGACCTCGTCGAAAGTGTAGCCGCCCTCACGCTGCAGGTAACACACGGTAGCCGGGTCGATGGAGCCGCAGCGGGTGCCCATCATGACGCCGTCGAGCGGGGTGAGGCCCATGGTGGTATCCATGCACTTGCCGTCCTCGATGGCGCACAGGGAGGCACCGGAGCCGATGTGGCACACGACAACCTTGCGGGCCTCGCCGTTGGTCATCTCGGCAACCTTCTTGGAGATGTAGCGGTAGCTGGTGCCGTGGGCGCCGTACTTACGGATGTGCAGCTTGTCGCAAACATCCTTGGGAAGGGCGTAGGTCTTGGCGACCTCGGGCATGTTGAAGTGGAAAGCGGTGTCGTAGACCGTAACGTTGGGCAGGTCGGGATACTGCTCCAGGCAGTACTCGATAACGTTGGCCTCGGGGTTGTTGTGCAGCGGCGCCAGCGGGGCGACCTCGCGGATCTTGGCGAGAACGTCCTCGTCGACGAGGGAGGAATCGCCAAAGTACCAACCGCCCTGAACGATGCGGTGGCCGATGCCCTCGATCTTGACGCCGTTAGCCTCGAGGTCCTTCAGGACGACCTCGATGGCGACCTTGTGGTCGGGGAACTCGATGTTCTCGGTCACCTTCTTGGAACCGTTGGCAGCATGGGTGAAGGTACCGCCGGTAAAGCAGACGCGCTCGCAGGAGCCCTTTGCGGACACCTTGTGGGACTTGGTATCGATGACCTGATACTTAAGGGTCGAAGATCCTGCGTTGACGACCAGAACGTTCATGTGTCTCCCTACTAACAGGCGGTGTGGCGCCGCCAGGTTACATACACTTCAATAATAAACCCAAACGCCCTCGCGCTCGGGTTTATTGCGTTGATATATAAGTTATCGGTGCCTAAATACTCATGGCCTTTGGCTTGTAAGACAAAAGAGCGCGGGGATATACACCAAAGAAGAAATCCCGAGCGCAACAAGCAATATGACTCGAATGTCCGCGATGCTGCTCAACGCAGCATTGAATAGATAGAAAAGGATGGCACCCACCGCCACCATCTGGCTTTGAACCGAAATCAGTGAACAGCGCATCGAAGAATCGGCAGCATTTTGGAAAACGGAGTATTTGATTGGGGCAAACAACGAGTACGCAACCGTCTGCAGCACATAGAACACGGGCAGCAAATTAGCCGGAGTAAGGGGAATCAAAAACAAAG
>CAJMPK010000237.1 GCA_905215205.1 uncultured bacterium
GTGATCCGTTTTCCTCCGTCCCCAGGGGATCAAAAAACGGGCCGCCCCATAAGAGACGACCCGTTGGAAGGGGTGAATTCCAGGCATGCCTACACGCGCAGGTAGCGGCGCATGGCGATGGCAGAACCAAAGAGACCGATAATCACGCCGACCAGAATCAGCGCAGCATAGGTCACCAGGTAGTACTGCATCGGCAGGGCAAACGACATCCAGCCGATGCTCTCCTGCAGACGCGGAATCATCAGATTGCGCAGCAGCTCCAGAACGCCGATGGAAAGCAGCGAGCCCAAAATGGCCTGCAGCACGCCCTCGGTGATAAACGGGCCACGAATGAAGCCGTTGCTGGCGCCGACCAGACGCATAATCGCAATCTCACGACGACGCGCCGTGATGGACAGGCGAATCGTGTTGTTGATGAAGATGAATGCGATAAAGGTCAGAAGGCCAACGAGCACCACGGCGGCGATGCGGATGTAGTTGGTCACCTGGAACAGGCGGCTCACTTCCTCCTGGCCGTACAGCACGCTCGCGTTGACGTCGCCGTCATCCGCGATCTTCTGGAAATCGGCATCCTTCTTGAGCTTCTTGGCCGTGCTCTCGACCTGAGACGGATCGTCCATCTCAATAGCGAAGGAAGCCGGCAGCGGGTTCTGGCCATCGAGCGCGCTCATGGTGGCGTCGGCGTTGCCCGACATCTTGCTCGTATACTCGGCCAGCGCGTCGTCCTTGTCCTTATAGGTCACGGACTTGACGTTATTCCACGTCTTAAGTTCGGCCTCAAAAGCCTGAACATCGGCCTGATCAGCGTCATCACTAATGAAAGCGTTGATGACAACCTGATCCTCGACGGTGCCGATCACGGAGTTCAGCATCGCGGAGCCCATGATGAACAGGCCGATGATAAACAGCGAAAGGAAAATCGTGATGACGGCGCCGAGCGAGGTAGTCCAGTTACGGAAGAAGTGGCTGATTGCCTCTTTGAAGGAGTAGCCCACGTTAGTTGGTGCCATAGTTGCCGTAACCTCCCCTCTCCTGGTCGCGGATAACGTGGCCGCCCTCGAGGGCGATCACGCGACGGTGCATGCTATCGACCATCTCGCGGTCGTGCGTGGCGACGATCACGGTGGTGCCGGTGCGGTTAATACGCTCGAGCAGCTTCATGATACCCAGCGAGATCGCCGGGTCGAGGTTGCCCGTCGGCTCGTCGCAGATCAGCAGCGGCGGACGGTTGACCATAGCGCGGGCGACGGCAACGCGCTGCTGCTCGCCACCGGAAAGCTGGTCGGGTAGCGAGTCCATCTGATCGGCCAGACCGACCAGACGCAGCACCTCGGGCACCTGGCTGCGAATGACGCCCTTGGGCTTGCCGATGCACTGTAGGGCAAACGCCACGTTTTCGTAGGCGGTTTTTTGCGGCAGAAGCTTAAAGTCCTGGAACACGGCGCCAATCTGGCGGCGCAGGAACGGAACCTTGCGGTTCTTGATCTTCATGAGGTCCTGACCGGCAACCAGGATGCGGCCGCTCGTCGGCTTGACGTCACGGTTGAGCGTCGACAGCAGCGTGGTCTTACCCGAGCCGGAGTGACCGACCAGGAAGACGAACTCGCCCGGATAGATCTCGATGTTGATGTCGTCGAGTGCAGGCTTGTTGGGCTGTGCCGGATAGATCTTGGTGACATGCTCCATAAGGATAACGGGCTCGACACCGGCCTGCTTGGCCATCTTCTTGCGGCTGGCCTGCGGATCGATGGGCGCAAACACCGACGTAAAATCGGGGTTGTTGAGCGCGTTATCGAGGCTTGCGACCTCGGCCGCCTGATCGCTCTCGACCACCGGGGCAGCAGGCTGCGTGGGATCGGGAATAGCAGCAAAGAGACCGGACTGCGCAGGCTGAGGAGCCGGCGTCGCAGGGGCCATGGGGTCGGGAATGCCGGCCATGGTAGGCTGCGGCGTGGCGGCGCCAGCCTGAGGCTGCTCCACGCGAGCGGTCACGACCTGAACGGGCTCAAAACCCGCCGTGCCGGAAAGCGCGACATCGCTGGTTGGATTGTAGGCAAAGGGATCGGATGCCGGCTGTGCCTGATCTGCCGGCTGAGCGGGGGCCTGAGCAACAGGCTGGCCCTCTGAATCCGGAGTGGCGAAACGACTGCCCTGGACGCCTGCCTGCGTCTTGGGGGCATCATCGCCCGCACCGGAGGTACGGAAGTGGTTACCCACTGGTGCTCCTTATCGTCGTGCGTTTAAACTACATGAGCGCTTTGTATTTTAGCAGTATTAGCTTTACTGCACATAAGAAGCATGGCGGGGCCTGGTCCCTCCGGCCGCGTACAGGGTTACCTCCCAAATCGTCCTCGGACATGTCGGAGCCCCCGCTGCGCGCTTCGCGCGGCAGGGGCTCCTCCGTCCTGCGGAAATA
>CAJMPK010000238.1 GCA_905215205.1 uncultured bacterium
TTCGCGAAGCCCACTTCTCAAAACAAAGCAGGCACCCCGTCCCCGCCGGCAAATAGCGGACACTCCGCATGCAATCTATGCAAACAAACAAGTGCGCTTAGCTATATTCGGTAAGGTCAAGCACACTGCCCTTCACGATAAGCGCCGGCTCCAGGACGACCTCTTCGGCACGTCTACCGCCCCTACCGGCAAGACGCTTGGACATGCAGCCAAAAGCATGCTCCGCGAGGACACCGGGGTCCTGCTCAATCGCGGTCAGCGCCGGCTCAAAGAGAACGTCGGCCGCCGAGTTGTCGTAACTCACCACCGAGATGTCGCCCGGGATGCTCTTCCCCATCTCGTGCAAGCGCTTGAGCAAGCCGAGGGCAATGTTATCCGAGCTTGCGAACACGGCGGTGGCATCGGTTGCGAGCACAGCCTCCGAGGCCTCGTATGCGCTCGGAATGTAGTACTCGCTCTCAAACTCCAGGCGCGCGTCGATGGGCAGCCCCACCTCGCGCAGCGCGCGTTCGTAACCGGCGAGTCGTTTGCGACCCGTATTGGAGCGACGCGCGTTAACCAGACAGGCGATGCGACGGTGGCCTTGCTCGATCAGATAGCGGGTGGCCATGTAGCCACCCATCTCGTGGTCGAACATCACCTTGTCGCACTCGAGGCCCTCAATGGCGCGGTCGACCATCACGGCAGGGATAGGCAGATGGCTCACTTCCTCGCGCAGGGCGCGATCGTCGGAGAACTCGTCGCCCACGACCAGGAACACACCATCGACGCCGCGCGTCACCAGCTGGCGTAGCAGTTCCAGATCGTCATCGGCGCTTCCACCCGAGCTGGTAATAAAGAGTGCATAGCCGTCCTCGCGACAGCGCTTTTCCAAGCTGCCGGCGAGCGAGGCAAAAAAGCGGCTCTCGATATTGGGAACGATAAGGCCCAGCGTACGCGACTCGCGCATGACCAGGCTGCGCGCGATCTGGTTAGGAACATAGTGGTTGCGCGCCGCAACCTCCTTGATGAGCTTACGGTTTTCTTCCGAGATGCGACAGGGCCGATTATTGAGAACAAGCGAAACCGACGAAGGGGAAAGCCCCACCTCCTGGGCGATCTGCTTGAGGGTGACTTTGTTGGCCATCTCGCTCCTTCCGGGTTTACGCGCAATCTCTTGAAAGTATAGCGACTGCCCATCTACCTCGGTGATAAACACTTTACCAATCCGGTGGACGGCTGTTTTATCGCCGTCAGCGCACCAAATCCGTCCAGGTGGGGTATATTGCAATCGATTGATGACAACAACCACCAAAAGGCGGATATTCGTATGCACGAGAACGACTTTTTTAACGAGGACCTGCTTTGCGCGCTCGCCGGCGTTGCCGGCGAGGACAACGTACTCATGAGCGAGCCCATGCGCGAGCACACCACGTTTAAGATCGGCGGCCCGGCCGATGTCTTTGTTACGCCCGACACCGAGCAGGGCCTCGTCGCCACGCTCGATACCTGTTATCGCTGCGATCTGCCGCTCACCATCGTGGGCAACGGCTCCGACCTACTCGTCGGTGACAAGGGCATCCGCGGCGTCGTCGTGGCGCTGGGCGAGGGACTCTCCGACATCACCGTCGACGGCACGCACGTCACGGCGGCAGCCGGCGCCTTGCTTTCCGATGTCGCCGCGGCTGCAGCCGAGGCAGGTCTCACCGGCATGGAGCCCATCTCGGGCATCCCCGGATCGGTCGGCGGCGCCTGTTACATGAACGCCGGTGCCTACGGTGCCTGCATGGCCGACGTGCTGGAGTCCGTGCGGGTCTACAAGCCCGCACGTGTCCTCGACGATGGCACCCGCGGCAGCGGCAATATCATTGAGTTCGATGTCGATGAGCTCAACCTGGGTTACCGCAAGAGCCGCATTGCCGACGACGGCTTTATCGTACTTTCGGCCACTTTTAACCTCGCTCCGGGCAACGCCGCGATGATCAAGGCCGACATGGACGACTACCGCCAGCGCCGCGAGGACAAGCAGCCGCTCGACATGCCGAGCGCCGGCTCCACCTTCAAGCGCCCCGAGGGCCACTTTGCCGGCAAGCTCATCATGGACGCCGGTTTGCGCGGCCACGCGGTCGGCGGCGCCCAGGTGAGCGAAAAACACTGCGGCTTCATCGTCAACGCCGGCCACGCCACCGCCGCCGATGTCGACGCGCTCATCCGCGACATCCAAGCCAAAGTCAAAGACCAATTCGACGTAGACCTAGAACCCGAAGTCCACCGAGTAGGCGAATTCCTCTAACAAAGAAGGCCCCGAGCACAAAATGAAGGCCCCGAAAGGGGCCTTCACTTTCTTTATTTCAGACAACCAGTCCGGTGAGTCGCGCTCAGGACCCGAGAGGGCCGCGTGCCCGCCCGCAATATATTTGATTGATCGCGAGTTC
>CAJMPK010000239.1 GCA_905215205.1 uncultured bacterium
CACTGGTTGGCAGCCGTCGCGCCGCCCACAGGAAGTCATTACGGAAAGCCATGCATCGATCCTTTCATACGCTGTTGTCATAGGCTCAGTATCCCTGCAAACAACGCGCCGCTCAACGGCAACGGCGCAGGCCGATACTTCTTTTCGCGTGCAGGCGCCCGGCAACCACCCCGTCTGACCCTTTTTGATACCCGCCTGCCCAAACCGCCACAAAGGGGACAGTACCTTTGTGGCGGTTTTTTATTGCTGTAACATGCTCGAGTCGAATTCGCTTGCCGGGATCACGCGGTAGCCGTGGTGCAGGAGCAGGTCAACGAAGACACCGTTACCCGTTGTGAGCGTGCCGCTGAAGGATCCGTCGTAGATATGGCCCACGCCGCACGACGGACTGCGATCCTGCAAGACGCACGCAGCAATCTCGGACGGGCCGCCCGCTTGCTCGCACATATCGAGCGCACGTTGGGCACCCAGGCGAAATTCGCGATCAACCGAGATGCCCTCGCAGGTACGAACCTCGCCGTTCACAATCTCGGACGGCTTGCGCGGCGTGGGCAGGCCCCCAAAGACCTCAGGGCACACCAAGAGGACCTCGGTCCCCGTACGCTCGCAGGCCTCGACCAGCTCGCGATGGTAGTTATCGAGCCCGTTATACTTGCAGCTCTCGCCCATCAAGCAGGCGCTCACCACGATCTTCATTTCCATCCCTCTCAAGCAAAACGCCCCATTTGAGAAAGCTGCTCAAATGGGGCGTCGGCGTTTACTGGCTCGGCCGCGGCGTTACTGCTGCTTGGGCATCAGCGGGTTCTCGCGCGTGAGGAGATTCATGAACTCCTCGCCCGTGATCGTCTCCTTCTTGTACAGATAACGAGCCAGCTCGTGGAGCTTGAACTTGTTTTCCTTGAGGATCTGCAGGGCACGGTCGTGCGCATCCTCAATCAACTTGGCGACAATTGCGTCCACACGCTCGGCCGTACCGGGGGCGCAGGTGAGCGACGTATCCTGGTTGAGGTACGCATTCTGGACGGTACCGAGCGCCATCATGCCAAACTCGTCGGACATACCAAAGCGCGTCACCATGTTGCGGGCGAGCTTGGTGGCCTGCTCGATATCGTTGGCGGCACCGGTCGTCATCTCGCCAAAGATGAGCTCCTCGGCCGCGCGACCACCGCAGTAGACGGCGAGCTTGTCCAGCACCTCCTGGCGCGTGGTCAGGAAGCGCTCGTCCTCCTCGACCTGCATGGTGTAGCCCAGGGCACCGCTCGTGCGCGGAACGATGGTGATCTTAGTGACCGGCGCAGAGCCCTTCTGGCGGGCGGCAACAATGGCATGGCCGATCTCGTGGTAAGAAACAACCTGCTTCTCGTGGTCGGAAAGCACCGTGGACTTACGCTGTTGGCCGGCAATGACGACCTCCACCGACTCCTCGAAGTCGTCCTGGGTTGCACGCTTGCGACCTTCGCGAACGGCGCGCAGGGCGCCCTCGTTGATGATATTGGCCAAATCGGCGCCCGAGGCACCAGGCGTGGCGCGGGCAATCGCGGTCAGATCGATCGGCGGCTGGGTCTTCACGCTCTTGGCGTGCAGCTCAAGAATGTTCTTACGGCCGGTCAGATCGGGCAACTCGACGGGGATGCGGCGGTCAAAACGACCGGGGCGCAGCAGGGCCGGATCGAGGCTGTCGGGACGGTTGGTGGCAGCGAGGACAACGATACCCTTGTGGTTATCGAAGCCATCCATCTCGGTCAGCAACTGATTGAGCGTCTGCTCGCGCTCGTCGTTGCCGCTAAAGCCGCCGCCATCGCGCTTCTTACCAATGGTATCGATCTCGTCGATAAAGACGATGCACGGGGCCTTTTCCTTGGCCTGCTTAAACAGGTCACGAACCTTAGCAGCGCCGCGACCAACAAACATCTCAACGAACTCAGAGCCCGAAATGCTAAAGAACGGAACACCGGCCTCGCCGGCAACAGCCTTGGCAAGCAGGGTCTTACCGGTACCCGGAGGGCCAACAAGGAGAGCACCGCGCGGCAGCTTGGCGCCGATCTCCTCGTAGCGCTGCGGCTTCTCCAGAAAATCGACGACCTCCTTGAGGGATTCCTTGGCCTCTTCCTGGCCAGCGACGTCCTTAAAGGTCACGCCCACGTCCTTGGAGGCGATCACGCGCGCGCCGGACTTACCCAGCCCGCCGCCACCAAAACCGCCGCCGCCAAAGTTCATCGACGGGCCGTCATCGCCCATAGCCTTCTTCATGCGGCGGTTGAGCCACCAACCGATGAGGAAGAAAATCGCCATGGGAAGAATGAGTGTGAGCAGGTAGTAGGTCATCAAACCCGGGTTTTTATCGGGTACGACCGACTCCAGCGAAGCGCCAGACTCAAGCACGCGAT
>CAJMPK010000240.1 GCA_905215205.1 uncultured bacterium
GAGTTCCGCACGCAAAGGAAAGCACTTAATGTGCTTTCCGTCTTGCGCAGGACTGTAGAGCAGCAAACTTCATGCCCTCCGGTCCGCCCCGGGAGCCACCGCTAAGTTATCCCCCGGCATTCAGAAAATCTAAGTGCCAAAAAATAAGATTTTTTGACTCTGTGTTGTATAACCCGTCATTCGTGGGTACCATTCAACGCGTACGCAAACAAAAAGGGTTAACCCGCGCGGCATGACCGCGCGGCCCACAAAGGAGGAAACAAGCATGTCGTCTTTGAAGCCGCTTGCAGATCGTGTTCTGGTCAAGCCCGACGAGGCCGAGCAGAAGACCGCTTCTGGTCTGTACATCGCCAGCAACGCTCAGGAGAAGCCGCAGCGCGGCACCATCGTTGCCGTGGGCGCCGGCAAGGTCAACGACAAGGGTGAGCGCATCCCCATGGACGTTCAGGTCGGCGACGTTGTCATCTACGGCAAGTTCGGTGGCAACGAGGTCAAGGTCGACGGCGAGAAGTATCTGCTCATGCGCGCCGACGACATCTACGCCGTCGTCGAGGCCTAGTCTCGTCAGAATCTCTGATTCGTCTTTGAACGCGGTCGCTGCATAGGACTCGGAAGCGGCGACGCGAGTCACATTTCTTTTGGAGGATTACCCACTATGGCAAAGAACATTACGTTCAACACCGATGCCCGCGCTAAGCTCGCCAAGGGCGTCAACACCCTGGCCGACGCCGTTACCGTCACCATGGGCCCCAAGGGCCGCTACGTTGCGCTGCAGCGCACGTTCGGTGCCCCGACCATCACCAACGACGGCGTTTCCGTCGCCAAGGAGATCGAGCTCGAGGACAACATCGAGAACATGGGTGCCCAGCTGGTGAAGGAGGTCGCCACCAAGACCAACGACACCGTGGGTGACGGCACCACCACCGCAACCCTGCTCGCTCAGGCCATCGTCAACGACGGTCTGCGCAACGTCGCCGCTGGTGCCAACCCGCTGGCCATTCGTCGCGGCATCGACAAGGCCGTCAACGCCGCCGTCGCCGAGATGAAGAAGCAGGCCAAGCCGGTCGAGACCAAGGAGCAGATCGCTTCCGTCGGTACCATCTCTGCCGGTGACCCCGAGGTCGGCGAGAAGATCGCCGAGGCCATGGAGGTCGTGGGCAAGGACGGCGTCATCACCGTCGAGGATTCCCAGACGTTCGACATCACCATCGACACCGTCGAGGGTATGCAGTTCGACAAGGGCTACGTCTCCGCTTACTTCGTCACGGACAACGACCGCATGGAGGCCGTGATGAAGGATCCGTACATCCTCATCACCGACCAGAAGATCTCCAGCGTCCAGGACATCATGCCCGTTCTCGAGGCTGTCCAGCGCGCCGGCCGTGGCCTGCTCATCATCGCTGAGGACATCGATGGCGAGGCCCTGCCCACCCTCGTCCTCAACAAGATCCGTGGCGCCCTCAACGTCTGCGCCGTCAAGGCTCCGGGCTACGGCGATCGCCGCAAGCGCATCCTCGAGGACATCGCTGTCCTCACCGGTGGCCAGGCTGCTCTGGACGAGCTGGGCGTGAAGGTCGCTGACATCACCGCCGATATGCTCGGTACCGCTAAGTCTGTCACCATCTCCAAGGACAACACCGTCGTCGTCGGCGGCGCTGGCTCCAAGGAGGCCATCGACGCCCGTATCGCTCAGATCAAGGGCGAGATGGAGAACACCACCTCTGACTTCGACCGCGAGAAGCTCCAGGAGCGCCTGGCCAAGCTCTCCGGTGGCGTTGCCGTCATCAAGGTCGGCGCTGCTACCGAGTCCGAGCTCAAGGAGATCAAGCATCGCGTCGAGGATGCCCTGCAGGCTACCCGCGCTGCTGTCGAGGAGGGCATTGTCGCCGGCGGCGGCGTCGCCTTCATGGACGCTGCTCCTGCGCTCGACGCTGTCGAGATCGACGACCCCGAGGAGAAGATCGGCGTCGACATCGTCAAGAAGGCTCTGACCGCTCCGGTCGCTACCATCGCCAAGAACGCTGGCTTTGAGGGCGCTGTCGTGGTCGACAAGGTTGCCGAGCTGCCTGCTGGCCAGGGTCTCAACTCTGCCAACGGCGAGTGGGGCGACATGATCGAGATGGGCGTCCTCGACCCCGTCAAGGTCAGCCGCGTCACCCTGCAGAACGCTGCTTCTGTCGCCAGCCTAATCCTCATCACTGAGGCCACCGTCTCCGATGTGCCCAAGAACACTCAGCTTGAGGACGCTATCGCTGCTGCCACCGCTGGTCAGCAGGGCGGCGGTATGTACTAAGGCCGACAAGGTCTAGAACTCCCACCGGGGATCCGGGGGCGTGACGGGGGTTTCTCTCCGGAACGTCCTCGGACATGCAAAGAGGC
>CAJMPK010000241.1 GCA_905215205.1 uncultured bacterium
TTGCCCTGCATTCCAAAGCGCGGCGCAAGAGCGCAATAGCAAAAGATGGCGAGTTCGATAACGGTGAGTGCGATGGCGGTATATATGCCCGCGGGTTGGAATTCTTTTTGGTGGAACGCGATATCGTTGATCATTTGGAGCGGCAACATCAACAGGCATGCCACGAACGACATGACGAGTGCGGTCGCTGCGATCTTGGGGTATGTGCAGTACCGCTGGATGCGTTTCTTTTCTTGTTCGGTGAGCTGCTGCATGGGGCCTCGACTCTCATCGTTTTTCGGGGGCGATGTGCACACGCTCTTGAGTATAGATGAGTGGAGGGTGTCTGTTGTTCAAACGTAGTGGTCAACAACGCATTGCTGGTGATCGTTTGATTATGAGCGTCATTTTTTGGAGCATAAAGCCGCTGCCGAGGGACGAATAACGAGCAAAGGGGACCGCCATGGGGCGGTCCCCTTTGCTGTTTGTGGGCATCGGCAAATCGAAGGTGAATGGTTTCCCGAGAAGTGAACGACCTAATTTGGACCCCTGAAGCACCCACGTTTTTCGACGCTAAAACCGCAGGATTTGAGTGATAAAACCGCAGGAATTGGCCTTCCAAAAGTGTCGATGCTTCGGAGGTCCGATTTCACTCGCTCACTTTGTGGAAAAGCTTTCACCTTCGTTGCGTGAGGCGACGGATGGAAGGGTGATTATCGTCAAGTAGCTACCTCTGCCTTGTGAATCATCTGAAGCACAAGGCATAATGCATGTGACAAAGGGACGGCCCCTTTGCCGCATTGATCTGAGAGTAGATGTTGATGATTCTATCGCTGGCCCCTATGGAGGGGATTACCGGGCATGTGTTCCGTCGCGTGCATGCGGAGTGCTTCGGTGCGCTCGATTGCTATTACACGCCGTTTTTGCCGCCGCCGCGGGTGGGAAACCGCTTTGGCGGCAAGGCGTTTAAGGAGATCGATCCTGCCAATAACCAGGGGCTCAACGTGGTGCCTCAGCTGATGTCCAAGAACGCGGACGAGTTTGTGTGGGCGGCACAGGTGCTCGCCGACATGGGCTATCGAGAGGTCAATCTCAACTTGGGTTGCCCCTCGGGTACGGTTGTCGCCAAGGGCAAGGGCTCGGGTTTCTTGCGCAATCTCGACGAGCTCGAGGCGTTCTTAAGCGATGTGTGCGAGCGGTCGCCGTTGCCGGTGTCGGTAAAGACCAGGCTGGGGCTGGAGAATGACGACGAATACGAGCGCGTGCTCGATCTGTATTGCCGCATGCCGTTGGCAGAGCTCATTGTGCATCCGCGCGTACAGAAGGATCGCTATACGGGCTCGCCGCGCAAGGAGTTTTATGGCGAGACGCTGGAACGTGCTCCGTTTCCGGTCGCCTATAACGGTGACATTTTTGATCTTGAGGATATGGGTGCGCTGGTGGAGGCCTATCCCGGCACGCGCCATGTGATGCTAGGGCGTGGCCTGCTCGCGAACCCCGCTCTGGCTCGCATGGTCAACGGCGGTCCTGCTGCCACGGTAGCCGAACTGCAGCGTTTCCACGACACACTGTTTGCGGCCTATGCAGAAGAGATTGGCGGTAACGCGGTCTTTCGTATGAAGGAGTGGTGGTTCTACGCCAAGTGCGCTTTCGCCGACCCCGCTACCGTTCACAAACTCGTACGCAAGACCAAAAAGGTCGACGAGTACCGTGCTGCCGTCGATCGCGTCTTTCGCGAACAGCCACTCGCACCCATAGCTCGCTTCCGCGGCTAGTTAGACATCGGGGACGTTCTTTAGCGACTAGTCATTTAAGAACGTCCATTACAGTCGAAATTGTCAGCCCGGGACCGTCTCGGGCTACGATTGAGGCGCGCCCAGAACGGGCCGCCGACCGGGCGCCCGCGCACGGCCGAACGTCCCTGCCCCCGAGAGGGCCCGTTGGGTGCTGCCGGCGCGGGACGCGCCGCCCCCGACGGCTGATAGGAAAGTGCCGGGCAGGCGCCGCGGCTGGTAATGTGAGTGCCGAGGGGGAGGCCATCCGGTCGAACGACTACCGGAAGGATACCACCGTGAAAGCGCCATCCACCAGACCCGCGGCCGTGCTCGGCCCGGACGTCGGCAAGTCATCGCACTGGGCCTGCCTGATCGGGGAGGTGCTGGCCAGCGCCCCCGTCCGCAACAGGGAGGCCGAGCTCGACGCGCTGTTCGCCTCCGCGCCCGCCGGCACGCTCGTCGTCGTCGACCAGTTCCGCAACATAGGGTCCCTCGCCGTGAGGCGGGCCCGCGCCGCGGGGCTCGGGGTCGCCCACCTGCCCGGGCTCGCCGCCAGCCGCGCCGCGGGCCTGTTCGCCGGCGAGGCCAAGA
>CAJMPK010000242.1 GCA_905215205.1 uncultured bacterium
GGCGGCAGCAACGTGACCTTTAACGTCGACATCCTCATCGAAGCACCCGACAGCCGCCTTAAGCCCGGTATGACTGCCGAGGTCTCGGTAGTGACCGAGCAGCTTGACGACGTGGTCATGGTGCCCACCATGGCCCTGATGACCGAGGATGGCGAGCACTATTACGTCAATTTGGCCACCGATAACGAAGGCAAGGAGACACGCCGCGTTAAGGTGACCGTTGTGACGCAAAACGACAACGATGCCGTAGTCGGAAAGACGCAGGTCAAGCGCGACGACCAGGGCAACGAGATCAACCCCAACGTGCCGGTTACCAAGCTGCGCGATGGCGACACGCTCGTCATGGACACCGGAGCGGACGCAACGGCTGACGGCGGCTACAGCGCGGGTTCGGGCAGCATGTCTGCTGATGAGGGCATGTAATGCGTCCCGTTATCGACATCCGCAACGTGCACCGCATTTTTGAGAGCGAGGCGGGGTGCGCCCACATCCTGCACAACGTGAGCCTGGCGGTAAATCCCGGCGAATTCGTCGCTATCACTGGCCCCTCGGGTTCGGGCAAATCAACGCTCATGAACATCCTAGGCTGCCTGGATAAGCCGACGGCGGGCGACTACTACCTGCAAGGGATCAACGTGGCCGAGCTTGACGATGACGAGCTCACCGAAGTTCGCGCCCTGAGCATTGGCTTTGTCTTTCAGAGCTTCAACCTGCTGCCGCGCCTGTCGGTTATCGAAAACGTCATGCTGCCGCTGTCCTACACCAATGTGCCGTGCAACCAGCGCGAGATGCGCGCCGTACACGCGCTGCAAGCCGTCACGCTACCGGTCGACCATTGGGACCACCGCATATCAGAACTATCGGGCGGACAAATGCAGCGCGTCGCCATCGCACGCGCCCTTGTCAACGATCCGCCCATCATTCTTGCCGACGAGCCTACGGGCAACCTGGATTCTGCTACCGGGGCACTCGTCATGGAAACCTTCCACAAACTCCAGGAGCGCGGCAAGACCATCGTGCTCATCACGCACGACCCGGGCATTGCCGCCGAGGCCGACCGAGCCGTGACCATTCGCGACGGGCGAATCCATGACGGCGCGTATATCGCGCATGCACCGAATACGCTACGCGGCGCCATCAGCAACCTACCCGCAACTCGTACATCCTCCGCATGGCCGAAAGGAGCGAAGGCATGAGCACCCGTGATCTTGTCCAAGAAGCCCTGCACTCGCTCGAGGCCAACAAGGGGCGCAGTCTACTCACCATCTTGGGCATCGTCATTGGCATCGCCTCGGTCATAGCCATGACCTCGCTCATCGGCGGCATCCAAAACAGCCTGGTCAACAGCTTGGGCCTCAACGCGGCCCGCATGGTGCAGATTTACTCGTCCCAAGAGCTCACCGATTCGGACGTCGAGAAACTGCGTAAGATGGTGCCGCAAATTGAGCAGATCGGCATCGTCGACAGCGCCTATTCCGAGTACAAAGTTGGAGATAAAAGCTATACCGTCATGGCCCAAGGTGTCGATAGTGACATGCTCGATGCCGTGGGCGCCAGCAAGATCGTTGCCGGTCGCACCTATAACGACATCGAGTCCAAATCCGGCGCTCGGGTGGCGCTCATCGGCCGCGGCGGCGCCGAGCAACTGTACGGCAACGAGCAGGACGCGATCGGCAAGACCATCAAGGTCTCGAGCGGAGACGTGCAGATCATTGGCGTTATCGACGGCGGCAACGACTCCATGGGCTCGCTGAGCCTGTACATGCCCCGAGCAACGATCGCCGAGCTCTACGGCGATGACAATCCGTCGTTTCCCAATGTGACGGCGCTCGCCGCCGAGGGCACCGATATGGATGAGCTCTGCAAGACGATCGAATCCAAGATACGCAGCATGAAGGGCATTTCGGAGGACGACGAGTACGACAGCGTGTCGGCAAGCTCCATGAAGAGCGCCATCGACGCCCTCAACTCCTTTATGGGCGCCTTCTCGCTCATCATGGGCGCCGTTGCGGGCATCTCACTTTTAGTGGGCGGTATCGGCATTATGAACATGATGCTCACCAACGTGACCGAGCGCATCCGCGAAATTGGCATTCGCCGCGCCCTGGGCGCAAGCCGACGCGATATCACGGCCCAGTTTTTGGCCGAATCCTCGGCGCTGTGCATCACCGGCGGCATTTTAGGTGTCGTGATTGGCTATCTGCTGGCCTGGGGTCTTACGTTCTTTGCCGCCAACTCGAGCATTATGAGCGAGTTTGGGGCCACTGGGACGATTACGCCGAGCTTCTCCATTACGACTGTGCTGATAGCGTTTGCCGTATCGGTCGGTATCGGCGTG
>CAJMPK010000243.1 GCA_905215205.1 uncultured bacterium
GCTTTCCATCGCCGGCTCCAAGGACCTGGGTATCCAGGAGATCAGCGACGCCGCCGACGTTGTCGCCAATGCCGTCGACCCCGAGGCCAACATCATCTTCGGTACCGTTGTGGACGAGTCCCTGGGCGACCAGGTGCGTATCACCGTTATCGCCACGGGCTTCTCCGACTCCAACGTCAACCGTCAGGACGAGCTCTTCGCTGCTCAGCAGTCCCAGAGCAAGGCCGCTGCTTCTGCCGAGCCGCAGCGCACCGCTCCTGCCACGAGCCCGGCTCAGGCTGCCCCGACTCGCAACGTCGGTGGTACCGAGCTCCCCAACTTTGGCAACGACCAGTTTGAGCTTCCCGACTTCCTCAAACGTGGCAGCTTCTAGTTCGTTTTTCTCAACGACCTGCATGGGGTGCGTCCGATTGGGCGCACCCCTTTTGTTGTTTTTCGCTTTTGTAAATGAAAGCCTCCAATCTCCTTACGTTCCCCTTACGTTTGGTCCCTACCGCTGCGGGTATCCTTTTGATGAAGTATGGCAGCCGTGTGGCACGGACTGCTGCGGCGTCGCCGCGATACTTGTGTTATTAGGAGGCTTTAGTATGGCAGCACGTGCGGACAACGTTTCGCGTGTCGACCATGATGGAGTTACGTTGGTGGAGGGCGCGACATCCGATGTCCGCTTTGCCTTCACCGAGCGCGCCGGTGGTGTTTCCGAAGATGCGTACTCCTCGCTTAACTTGGGCTCGCATGTTGGCGATGACCCCTTTGCCGTTCAAGAAAATCGTCGCCGCGTACTCGAGGCCTTGGGTGCCGCCGAGTGCGAGCACAACCTGCTTGTTCCCAATCAGGTACACGGTGACCATGTCGTGACGGTGACCTCGAATGGTGCCGATGATCTCGTGAACATTCGCGAGCAGATTGCCGAGGGTTGTGATGCCATCGTCTGCACGGCCCGTGAGGTACCCGTGATGCTCTGCTTTGCCGATTGCGTTCCCGTGGTGCTGGTGGCTCCCGGCGGCTTTGCCGTGGTGCACTCTGGCTGGAAGGGCACGATTGCGCGCATTTCCGCCAAGGCCTGCCAAGCACTCTGCGAGGCAGCTGGCTGCAAGCCGGATGATATCTCTGCCTATATTGGCCCCCATATTCTGGGTGACGAGTACGAGGTGTCTCAAGAACTTATGGACCGCTTTGCCGCCGAGTTCGCGTGCATCGATGCTACCGCTTCCCGTATGCTCGATCTTTCTGCCGCCATTCGCGAGGCGCTGATGGACGCCGGCGTCGATGCGAGCGGTATTGTGGACACCAAGCTTTCCACCGTTCGTCAGAACGACCGTTTTTATTCTTACCGCAACGAGGGTGGCACCTGCGGGCGTCATGCTGCGATCGGCGTGATGCTATGAGAAAGATCACATCGGTCCTGAGCGCGGCAGTGCTCACACTCACGCTGTGTGCCTGCTCCTCGGGATCTTCCACGTCTTCTATCACCGTGGCCGGCTCGACCACGTGCCTTCCCATTGCCGAGATCGCGGCCGAGGGCTTTAAGGAAGAGACCGGCATCGACGTGCTCGTCTCCGGCCTTGGCTCCTCTGCGGGTATCGAGGCCGTCAGCAACGGCACGGCCGACATCGCCAGTTCGTCTCGTGGCCTCAATGCCGACGAGCAGGATTTGGGCTTGACCCCGATCGTAATCGCCCACGACGGCATCGCGGTCATCGTGAACGACGACAACCCGGTCGACAATCTCTCGACCGAGCAGCTTCGCGATATATACGCCGGCAAGATCACCAACTGGAAGGAAGTCGGCGGAGAGGACCTGAAGATTCAGGTTATCAACCGCGACGAGGCGTCCGGTACGCGCGAGGCCTTCCGTACCATCGTGATGGACGGCACGCCGTTCGATCGTCGCTCGGCCGTTCTTTCGGGTACGGGCCAGGTACGCGATGTCGTTTCCCGCTCGCGTGGCGCCATTGGCTACATCTCGCTGGGTTTTGTCGAGAGCCTCAATGCCAAGACCTCGGTTAAGGCCGTTTCGGTCAACCATGTCGAGGCATCCGAGAAGACGGTCGCAAGTGGCGGCTATCCCATCTCGCGCGACCTTTACTTCTTTGTGAAGGGCGAGCCTTCGCAGCAGGCGCAGGATTACATCGACTACGTGACGTCCGAAAAGATGGACAAGCAGATTCGCGAGGCGGGCTTTATTCCCGTCACCAACGACGAGAAGGGGAGTGAGTAGCATGGAAGCACAGGAAAACTCCCAGGCTGAGCAGAATGCTCAGGCGCCCAAGAAGCGCGAGCTGGCGCTCGTATCGCGCAGTACCTATATCAAGGAGA
>CAJMPK010000244.1 GCA_905215205.1 uncultured bacterium
CCCTTGCGGCGTAGTTTTTATTTAAGCCGTCCAAGTTTTGGGGTGCAGTTCACGTTGCCTCGGGGCTTTTTTCTTGTCTGCGATAAATCTCATTTTGGTTTTGTGTGCTGTGCGAAAGATTGGGTAGTATAGCAATTCAATGCGGCGAAGGCGCCGCGTGTTAACCGCTACGTACCGGAGGTGTTCCATGGTTCGTGTCGACATAGAGACCATCGTCATGGCCGCCGGTCCCGTGCCATCGCTTATCGTGCTTCGCGAGCGCTGCAGCAAATCGGACTCGCCCGCGCCGTTGCGTTCCCTTTCCATTCAGACTGGTTCGTTTGAAGCTGCTGCCATTAGCCGCGGCATCGATAGCGGCCGCGCCGAGCGCCCGATCACCCATGACCTGCTGCTCGATACTGTTAGCGCCCTGGGCGCCAAGCTCGAGCGCATCGAGATCGTTCGCGCCGAGCCGCCGGTGTTCTACGCGACGATCGTCGTACTGGCCGATGGTGACGAGCGCAAGATCGATGCCCGTCCCAGTGATGCCATTGCCCTCGCCGTGCGCAGCAATGCCCCCATGTTTGTGGAGGACGACATCATGAATCGCCTGGGCACCGTTTCTGCCCATGCCGAGGAAGTTGACGACGAGCAGGAGTTCGAGAAGTTCGACGAGTTCGTCCATACGCTCTCCCCCGATGACTTCTAAATGCGGGGCGTCCAGGTTGCGGAGCGTTCGCTGATGGCCGGCGGTATGTCGGCTGAGGCGGCGGCCATTGCGCTCGAGGCCCAGATGCGCTCGGAGGCTTCTGAGGCGGCTCGCATTGCCTATGTGACGCAGGCCCGCACGCTTCGCGAGCGCCGCGGCTCGTTTATCAAGATGGTTGTCGTCTCCGCCCTTGTCGCGGCAATCTGCTCGCGCCTTCGTGGTACAGTTGGTGCGCTTGGGTTTTCGATCTCTACGGGCCTCGTGATCTGGGGTGTGGTCGATGCAGTCATGCTGACCAGTCAGATCAAGGTGCTCGACAAGCGCGCGGCGGACATGATGCGCGCCCGCGACGCTGCCGCCAGGATCGCCGCCGAGGCACAAGAACTGTAACGACGCCAGACTCGATGGGAAGGTCTAAAGATGGCACAGGATATGCAGGACGCCGGTAACGTCTCCGCCGAGCTCGACGCCATGGTGTGTGACCTGATTGGTGCGTTCTTGGACGACCTTGCCGCCGGCGAGAATCCGGGCGTAGTTGTGGCGATCGAGGACGCTGCTTCCAACCGATATCTGGCGGCGCTCGACGAGGACGGCGAAGAGGCGTGCCTGGAGGCGGCCACCAACTTTATCTCCGAGCACAAGATGGGCCTTAAGGACGAGGGTCTGGGCCGTATCGCCCGCTATGCCATCGGCTATACCGGCTGCGTCGAGATTGACGGCGGCTACCATGACGCCCTGCTCGTGAGCTTCTTCGAAACCACGCTCGAGAGCGGTTTTTCGGCATATGTGCTGTATGAGGGCATGGGCGCCGGCGATGGTTTTATGTGGAGCGACCCTGAACCTGCAGGTGAGGAAACCCCTCTCATCTAAAATCGCTAAAATAAACGAGTTTTCGGTAAAAGGCTCAATATTCCCGCCGAGCGTTGTATCGCTGGGCGGGCCGCATACGCGTGCCGTTTGTATATGGATAGAAGATAGGGGAACTACATGCGCGTAGACAATCTGAGGAACATCGCCATCATCGCTCACGTCGACCACGGCAAGACGACGATGGTCGACAAGCTCCTGCGTGCCACGGACGCCTTCCGTGCCAACCAGCAGGTCGAGGACCGCGTCCTGGATTCCAACGACCAGGAGCGCGAGCGCGGCATTACGATTCTCGCCAAGAACATCTCTATCGAGTACAAGGACGTTAAAATCAACGTCATCGACACCCCGGGCCACGCCGACTTTGGCGGCGAGGTCGAGCGCGTGCTGCGTATGGCCGACGGCGCCCTGCTGCTGGTCGACGCCTTTGAGGGCCCCATGCCCCAGACCCGCTTCGTGCTGCGCCACGCTATCGACACCGGCCTTAAGATCATGATCGTCATCAACAAGATCGACCGTCCGGGCGCCAACCCCGAGAAGGCCTACAACGACTGCCTGGACCTTATGGCCGATCTGGGTGCTACCGATGACCAGCTCGAGTTTGCCATGGAGCACGTGGTCTACGCCAGCGCCATGAATGGCTTTGCCCGCCTTGACCCCAACGACGGCAACATGGACATGTATCC
>CAJMPK010000245.1 GCA_905215205.1 uncultured bacterium
ACTTTACCAAACAAGAGTATTCGTATATAACGTTTAAAAAATGCAGGGATATGCTAGAAACAAGGGCGTCACAATTCTGCATCACAATATTGTGTGAATGGATATGCCCCATGAAAGGATCCTTTATGACCGAGCTCCAAGAACTTCGTCGCTATCGTCGCGACCTGCATCGCATTCCGGAGCTCGATTTCGATCTTCCTCAAACCATAGCCTATATCGAGGGCGTGCTCGCTTCGCTTGCCTGTGAAGTGACCCATCCCTGCCCCAGCTGTGTTTGTGCTTTCTTCGACGCTGGCACGGGCGCCGCGCATGCCACGGCGATTCGCGCCGATATGGACGCACTGCCCATCGCGGAGGCGACGGGTGCGGCCTTTGCCTCGACGCATCCCGGAAAGATGCACGCTTGCGGACACGATGGACACATGGCCATGGCACTTGCGGCGGCAACCTTTGTCGATCGCACGATTCGTGAGCAGCCAGGTGCCATCAAGCGCAACGTGCTCTTTGTGTTCCAGCCTGCCGAGGAGACGACTGGTGGCGCCAAGACAGTTTGCGAGAGCGGTGTGTTCGAGCGCTACGGGGTCGACCGCATTTTTGGCTTTCACGTGTGGCCCGATCTGACTGCGAACACATTGGCGAGCTGTTCCGGCCCGCTGCTGGCGCGCTCGAGCGAGACACATATCCATATTCACGGGACGAGCATCCATATCGCTAAGACCTATGGCGTTCCGGTCGAGGAGTCACACGATGCGGCGCTGGCGGCTGCCAAGTTCTTGGTTGCCGAGCGCGAACTGATGGATGAGCTGGGTGCCGATGAGCCCTGCATTGGCAAGTTCGGCCTGCTGCAGGCAGGCACCGTCTGCAATGCGGTGGCGGGGGAGGCCCATGTGGCCGGCAGCTTGCGTGTGTTTACAGACGACATGTTCGACCGTGCACGCGAGAGTGTGCGCCGCGTGCTTGATGAGGCATGCGCTGCAACGGGCTGCACGTACGATCTCGACTTTGCCGAGGGCTATCCGCCGGTCGACAACGACCCCGAGTTGTTTGCCAACATCACGCCTGCCTTGCCCGGGCTGCAGCTTGTAGAGGAGCCGCTGTTAATTGCCGAGGACTTTGCCTTCTATCAGCGCCATCTGCCGGGCGTGTTCTTCTTGCTGGGCACGGGCGTGCCAGAGGCGCAAGAAAACCCGATCGACGCAGACGGCTGCTCAGCTTATGCGATGAGCGCCCTTCACACCGATACCATGCTCTTTGACGAGGAAGTCCTGCTCAAAGGACTCGATGTCTACAAACGATTGCTTGGCTTGGAGTGACGATGGAACGACGCCGATGGTCTGCCGTGTATAGTCCTGGTGGGTGTGGGTGCGGCTTGCTGCTGCTCCCGGTTATTGCTGTGAGCATTGGCGTGATGTTTGCGCTTGCTGGACTGGCGGCAGCGGCACTTGTGCTGTTGATTGTGGCCATTGGCGTGACGATTTGGCTGTGCCGTTCTCGCGAGCAACGTCGTGCCGACGGCAAGACCAATGTCGGATGGGTCGTCTTTCTGATCATTGCGTACCCGCTGAGCATCAGTTACTTGGCGTTCTTTATCCTGCTGCTCATCAGCACCTTTACTGGGGAATCCGTCACGGTGGGGTAGGCTTCGGCAAGCTTCTTGAGGATGAAACGAAAAAGGGGTCGGATGGGCGCTTTGCCCACCCGGCCCCTTTCGCTCGGTAGTCAATTCGGTCTCTTACTCGGCTGCCTCGCGGCGAGCGACCTCATCGATCAAGATAGCATCGCCGTGCTTGGCGGCGGCAATGCTCGCGGCCATAATCATGCCCATTGCCGTGATGTAGGCGAAGAGCATCGACGGTGCCACGTCCATAACGATGCCGGAGAGAATCGGCGTCGCCACCTGAGCCGCCATGCTCACGGTGTAGTAGTAACCGGAGTAGCGGCCCACGCTTTGGGAGCTGCAACACTCCAGAATCATCGTGTACACGCACAAGTCCACGCCGCCCAGCGCGACGCCCATCAACAAAAAGACGCCGTACAACACGGGCGAGAAACCGGGTGCCAGCCAAAGAAGCGCGGGGCACAAAACCATGATGACGGCGGTGCCCAGGGCGACCTTTTTGCGGCCGATTTTGAGCGAAAGGTTTGCCAGGGGTACGTAGCTTAGCAGCGCGCCTGCAATCGTCACGATATTGATGATGGCATAGGAACCGCCCTCCATGCCGTAGAACAAATCGGCATAA
>CAJMPK010000246.1 GCA_905215205.1 uncultured bacterium
TTCTGTGATCGAGGGAGATCGGGTTCGCGGCCGCAGGGCTCTCGACGTGCCTGAGGACGCCACGCTCCTGCTGGTGTTTGGCGGCTCACTTGGTGCCCAACATCTTAATGAGCGCGTGGTTTCGCTTAAAAATGAGTTGCTCTCTCGTGAGAATCTTTATGTTTTGCATTCGACGGGCGCCGATGGCTTTGAGGACACCGAGCGTGCCCTTGCTCTGACGCCCGAGGAGGCGAAGCGGTATCGCGTCCAGCCCTACATCGACAATATGGGCGATATGCTTGCCGCGGCCGATTTGGTCCTCTCGCGCTCGGGCGCTTCGAGCGTTGCCGAGATCGCGGCCCTTGCCGTTCCTTCGGTGCTGGTGCCGTATCCGCATGCGACGGCCGATCATCAGACCACCAATGCCCGCTATCTGGTCGATGCCGGTGCCGGCGTGCTCTGCGCCGATGCCGATATCGACGGTTCTGCCTTTGCCGATGAGCTTCTGCACCTAGTCGATGACGCGGCGGCGCGCGACACCATGCGACAGGCGGCGCGTGGTCTGGCTCAGGATAGGGCCGCCGCTCTTCTGGCCGATGCGGTAGAGGGTTTGCGTTAGTTAGACGGGATATCGTCGGTCGCCCTCGCGCTGATGCGGTAGGTGCGGTACAGTTAACGGGTTACAGGCAGTGTTTACGCAAGGAGTACACGAGCACATGGCTGATTCCCAGACTGCAACCTCCGCGCCCGAGTTTAAGAGCGCCCACTTTATCGGTATCGGCGGCGCCGGCATGAGCGGCATCGCCCTCGTTCTGCACGAGCGCGGTTATGCCGTTACCGGCTCCGACCTTAAGACGTCACGCTATATCCGCCAGCTTACCCGCGCTGGTGTGAAGGTGCATGTGGGCCATGAGGCCGCCACGATCGACGAGGTCAAGCCCGACGTGGTTGTTGTCTCCACCGCTATTCCGGAGTCCAACCCTGAACTCGTGCGCGCTCGCGAGCTGGGCATTCCCGTGTGGCCCCGTGCCAAGATGCTCTCTGCCTTGGGCCACGGCTACACCACCGTCGCTGTTGCCGGCACGCATGGCAAGACCACCACGTCTTCGATGTGCGCCACCATGCTCGACCGCATGGGTCTGGATCCGAGCTTCTTGATCGGTGGCATCGTCGAGGGCTATGACACGAACGGCAAGAACGGCTCGGGCGACTACTTTGTCGCCGAGGCCGACGAGTCCGACAGTTCCTTTCTGTTCCTGAACCCCAACGTAGTCATTGTGACCAACGTCGAGGCCGACCACCTCGATCACTACTCGGGTATCGAGGAGATCGAGGCGACTTTCGCCAAATTCATGAGCCTGGTGGGCGAGGACGGCACCGTCATCGTCTGCGGTGAGGACCCGCATCTGGTCGAGCTCGCCAAGTCGACGGGCCGTCACGTGCTTTCCTACGGCTTTGCCGAGAGCAACGACATCGTCTGCATGCACCCGGATGTCAAGGGCATCCAGAGTGACTTTATCGTTCGCTTTGAGGACGGCACTGAGCATGCTGTGGAGATCAAGAGCAATCCCGGTCGCCACAACATGCTCAACGCCACGGCGGTGCTCACCGTCGCCCATGTCCTGGGCCTTGACATCGACGCCGCCGCCAAGGCGCTCTCGAGCTTTGAGGGCGTCCGCCGTCGCTTTACCCACGTGGGCGATATCGATGGCATCACCGTGGTCGATGATTACGGCCATCACCCCACCGAGATCAAGGCGACGCTTGCTGCCGCTTCGTCGCTGGGCTACAAACACGTCGACGTTGTGTTCCAGCCGCACCGCTATTCGCGCCTGCAGGCCCTGTGCGACGACTTTGCCGATGCATTTGCCAATGCCGATAAACTGCTGCTGATTGATGTGTTCTCGGCTGGCGAGATGCCCATTCCGGGTGTCACCTCTAAGATGCTCGCCGATACCGTGCGCGCCAAGCATCCTGGCAAGGAGGTCGTGTACTGTTCCAGCCGTCTTGAGCTCAATCAGGAGCTCGAGCAGATGGTGGGCGAGGGCGACCTGCTGCTCACTATGGGTGCCGGTGACGTTACGACCGTCGGTCCCGAGTTCATTGAGTATCTGACTGCCAAGAAAGACGCTTAAGTCTAATGGGTCTGTTTAACGCCGTCATGGCGCTCTCGGGCATGATCGACACGGATGTGATCGAGGACGAGCGCCTTGCGCGTCATACGAGCTATCGTATCGGCGGCAAGGCGGACCTCTTTG
>CAJMPK010000247.1 GCA_905215205.1 uncultured bacterium
CTAACTTGCAGCCGGGTGATGTGCTGTTTATCGACGAGATCCACCGCCTCAACCGTTCGGTCGAGGAAGTCCTGTATCCCGCGATGGAGGACTTTGCCCTCGATATCGTGATTGGCAAGGGCCCGGCGGCTCGCTCGATTCGCCTGGATATTCCCAAGTTTACGCTGGTAGCGGCAACGACCCGCTCAGGCATGTTGACCGGCCCGTTGCGCGACCGCTTTGGCATTTCATATCGCCTGGATTACTACACGGTCGAGGAGCTCGCGCAGATTGTGACGCGCTCGGCGACTATCCTGGGCGTGACGATCGACCATCCCAGTGCACTCGAGATCGGCTCGCGTTCGCGCGGCACGCCACGTCTTGCCAACCGCCTGCTCAAGCGCGTGCGCGATTACGCACAGGTGCGCGGCAACGGCCCCATCGAGCTCGATATCTGTCGCCAGGCGCTTGAGTTCTTCGAGATCGACGAGCTCGGTCTGGACTGGATGGATATTCGCATTTTGGAGACGCTCGCCAAGACGTTCTCCGGTCGTGCCGTGGGACTTACGACCCTTGCCAGCGCGGTGGGCGAGGACCCGGGCACACTCGAGGATGTCTATGAGCCCTATCTGCTGCAGTGCGGCTTGATGATTCGCACGCCCCAGGGCCGCCAGGCAACGCTGCGCACCTTTGAGCACTTGGGCATCGAGCCAGCCGTTTAGAGGCGGGTTTGTTTTGGCTGGTCTGTAGGCTATCGCTGAGCATTGGATAAACATATCGCCATTCATCGGTTACGGGTGTTTTACCATTGCGCGCCCGTGCTATGCTGAATTGGTCTTTTTCTCATTCGGTAACGAAAGGACTGCCCATGCCTACTGACATCGAAATCGCACGTTCTGTCACGCCGCTGCCTATTACCGAGGTGGCCAAGAACGCCGGCGTCGACGTTAAGCACCTTATTCCGTACGGCTTCGACAAGGCTAAGGTCGACTATTCACTGCTCAACGAGCCGACCAATCACCAGGCCAAGCTCGTCCTCGTGACCGCTATCAACCCAACGCCTGCGGGCGAGGGCAAGACCACCACGACCATCGGTCTGGCCGACGGCCTGCGTCGTCGCGGCGTCAAGAGTGCCGTGGCCCTGCGCGAGCCTTCGCTCGGCCCCGTCTTTGGCGTTAAGGGCGGTGCTGCCGGCGGCGGCTGGGCTCAGGTCATCCCCATGGAGGATATCAACCTGCACTTTACCGGTGACTTCCATGCCATCGGTGCTGCCAACAACCTGCTGGCCGCCATGCTTGACAACCACATTCAGCAGGGCAACCAGCTCGGTATTGACGTTAAGCGCATCACTTGGAAGCGCGTCGTCGATATGAACGACCGTCAGCTGCGCCATGTCATCGACGGCATTGGTGGTAAGGCCCAGGGCGTGCCGCGCGAGGACGGCTTCGATATCACCGTCGCCTCCGAGGTCATGGCAATCCTGTGCCTGTCTACGAGCATCAGCGACCTCAAGGAACGCTTGGGTGAGATTGTCGTCGGCTATAGCTTTGCCGGCGAGCCCGTCCGTGCCCGCGACCTCAAGGCCCAGGGTGCCATGGCCGCGTTGCTTAAGGACGCGCTCAAGCCCAATCTGGTGCAGACGCTCGAGGGCACGCCCGCGTTTGTCCACGGCGGTCCCTTCGCCAACATTGCCCACGGCTGCAACTCTATCATGGCCACGCGTATGGCGATGCGCTTTGGCGATGTTGCCATTACCGAGGCCGGCTTTGGCGCCGACCTGGGCGCCGAGAAGTTCCTCGATATCAAGTGCCGCATGACGGGCGTTCGCCCCAGCGCTGTCGTGATCGTCGCGACCGCTCGTGCGCTGAAGTACAACGGTGGCGTCGCCAAGGCCGACCTCAACGAGGAGAACCTCGAGGCACTCAAGGCTGGCATGCCCAACCTGCTGCGTCATGTCGACAACATCCAGAACGTTTATGGTCTGCCCTGCGTGGTCGCCATCAACCGCTTTCCGACGGACACCGAGGCCGAGCTTGCTCTCATCGAGTCCGAGTGCCAGAAACTCGGCGTCAACGTTAAGCTTTCCGAGGTCTGGGCCAAGGGCGGCGAGGGCGCACTCGACCTGGCCGATGAGGTCATGCGTCTGATTGAGCAGCCGAGTGAGCTCAAGTTTGCCTATGAGGACGGCGCTGATGTCGCTGATGCCCTCGAGGCCGTCGCCACCAAGGTTT
>CAJMPK010000248.1 GCA_905215205.1 uncultured bacterium
TGCTTCACACGGTTCATGTCGGGGAGCTTTCCAGAGAGCGGATTCAGCTTGCATGCAACGGAAAGACCGATGTGATACAGATGAATGCGCATCAGATCGTGACGACGCATCTGGTGGAAGAAGTGCCGACAGAAAACGGATATTTTGTCCCGAATGAAGTATACAATAAGATCTGTGTGGTGGAACGTCACGGCAAGACCGGAGAGATCGGTGTGGCACCGCTCAAGGGCTTTGGCGTAAAGGGCGGTGCCGCCGGCGGCGGTTGGGCCCAGGTCATCCCCATGGAGGACATCAACCTGCACTTTACCGGCGACTTCCACGCTATCGGTGCCGCCAACAACCTGCTGGCCGCCATGCTGGACAACCATATTCAGCAAGGCAACCAGCTCGGTATCGACGTTAAGCGCATCACCTGGAAGCGCGTTGTCGACATGAACGACCGCCAGCTGCGCCACGTTATCGACGGTATTGGCGGCAAGGCCCAGGGCGTGCCGCGCGAGGACGGCTTCGACATTACTGTTGCCTCCGAGGTCATGGCGATCTTGTGCCTGTCCACGAGCATCAACGACCTCAAGGAGCGCCTGGGCGAGATCGTCGTCGGTTACAGCTTTGCCGGCGAGCCCGTCCGCGCCCGCGACCTCAAGGCTCAGGGTGCCATGGCTGCGCTGCTTAAGGATGCGCTCAAGCCCAACCTGGTGCAGACGCTCGAGGGCACGCCCGCTTTTGTCCACGGCGGTCCCTTCGCCAATATCGCCCACGGCTGCAACTCAATCATGGCTACGCGCATGGCTATGCGTTTTGGCGATGTCGCCATTACCGAGGCAGGCTTTGGCGCCGATCTGGGTGCCGAGAAGTTCCTCGACATTAAGTGCCGCATGACGGGCGTTCGCCCCAGCGCCGTCGTGATTGTTGCCACGGCCCGTGCGCTTAAGTACAACGGCGGCGTTGCCAAGGCCGACCTCAGCGACGAGAACCTCGAGGCCCTCAAGGCCGGCATGCCCAACCTGCTGCGCCACGTCGACAACATTCAGAATGTCTACGGTCTTCCCTGCGTGGTCGCCATCAACCGCTTCCCGACGGACACCGAGGCCGAGCTTGCGCTCATCGAGTCCGAGTGCCAGAAGCTCGGCGTTAACGTTAAGCTTTCCGAGGTCTGGGCCAAGGGCGGCGAGGGCGCGCTCGAGCTGGCCGACGAGGTCGTGCGCCTGATTGAGCAGCCGAGTGAGCTCAAGTTTGCCTACGAGGACGGCGCCGATGTTGCCGATGCCCTCGAGGCCGTTGCTACCAAGGTTTACCGCGCCGACGGCGTCGACTTTACGCCGGCTGCCAAGCGTCAGCTCGCCGAGCTGCGCGAGAACGGCTTTGGCAACCTGCCGGTGTGCGTCGCCAAGACGCAGTACAGCTTTAGCGACAACGCCAAGGCCCTGGGCGCTCCCGAGAGCTTCCGCATCACCGTGCGCGAGCTCAAGGTTTCCGCCGGTGCCCACTTTGTGGTCGCGCTGACTGGCAGCGTTCTGACCATGCCGGGTCTGCCCAAGGTCCCCGCGGCCGAGAACATCGACGTCGATAACGATGGCAACATCACCGGCCTGTTCTAAGCCTGCTGCTCATAGCTGCTTGCCCGCCCCGCCGCGCCTACCAAGGCACGGCGGGGCTTTGTTTTCTATCCGCGCTGGAGGCCGAAAAGTTTGGCGTTGCGCTCGGCGACCATCATGTTGATATCGGCGATTTCCAGCTCGCCGTCAATGTAGGGCTGGTAGGTGCCGTACGGGTCGCCTGCCCCCAGGCTGCAGCTTCCACAGTTATCGCAGCTGCCGTTGCCGCAGCCCGCGAGTGCCAGCTTAATGATTTCCTCGCGTTCGGCGCGTGTTGTGTCTTTGATGAGCTTGCTTTTTGCCATGACGTTCCTCGATTCGCTTGTGACCGTCAGCCGCGCATGTCTTGTAGATACCGGCGGGCTTTGCCCATCATAGGCTTTTGCGCGGGTAGAATGCATGGATAACTTGAGGCTCACGCGCGACGGAAAGGAATCGTTGCATGGATCAGGACAAGACAACCGTGATGGGCGGCTACGGTTCCGCGCAGGCTGGCGATAGCGCCGATGCGACCCGCGTTGTTCCCAACCCCGGTTATACCGACCCCGCCGCGACGCAGCCTTCTACCGAGCCCACCCGGGTTATGGGCTA
>CAJMPK010000249.1 GCA_905215205.1 uncultured bacterium
ACGAGATGCCCTATCACCTTGTTGAGAAATACAACGGCTGGGCGAGCCGCGAGCTCATCGGCTTCTTTGAGAAGTACTGCCAGACCGTCTTCGACCGCTATCAGGACAAGGTTAAGTTCTGGCTCACCTTCAACGAGATCAACTGCGGTACTCAGGACATGGGCAACCTCTTTGAGACCAGCATGATTCAGGGCTTTGAGGGTCCGGCGTCGGCGGTCCACACTACGCCGCAGGCTCGTATGCAGGCGCTGCATCACCAGTTTGTCGCCAGCGGCCGCGTCGTGCGCTATGCCCACGAGCATTACCCGCAGTTTAAGATGGGCAACATGGACTGCTTCATCCTTTCCTATGCCGCCACGTGCGATCCGGCCGACGTGTTCGCCACGCAGCAGGAGATGAATACCATGAACTGGTACTGCTCCGACGTGCAGGTGCGCGGCAAGTACCCGTTCTATGCCAAGCGCTTCTGGGCCGAGAACGATGTTGAGCTCGTGATGGAGGACGGCGACCTGCAGGATATCGCCGACGGCAAGGTTGATTTCTACACCTTTAGCTACTACATGTCCGGCACCGTGGGTACCCACAAGGACCACGAGATGACCGAGGGCAACATGACCTTTGGCGGCAAGAACCCCTATCTGGAGTCCACCGACTGGGGCTGGCAGATCGATCCGCTGGGTCTGCGCATCGCCCTCAACGAGATTTACGCCCGCTACGAGATTCCGCTGATGGTGGTCGAGAACGGCATGGGCGCCTACGACGAGGTCGAGGAGGACGGCTCCGTCCACGACCCGTATCGCATCGCCTACCTGCAGAGTCACATCAAGGCCATGGGCGAGGCCATTGCCGACGGCGTTGACCTGATTGCCTACACCTGGTGGGGTCCCATCGATCTGGTTTCCGCCGGCACTGGCGAGATGCGCAAGCGCTACGGCTTCATCCACGTCGATAAGTACGACGACGGCACCGGTACTTACGAGCGCCGCCGCAAGGACAGCTTCTTCGCATACCAGAAGATCATCAAGTCCAACGGCACCGAGGGTCTGGATTAATCGACAATATGAGTGCCACTGGGGAAAAGGTTTTGGGAAGGGCTTGGAAGGGCTTGCGATTCGAGCCCTCACCTTAGCAATTTGATCATTTGGCACTATAATCACCATAGGCATGCGCATAACGTTGCGCTTAATCAAGAGGAGAAAACGTATGGGTCTGTTTGACATGTTCAAGAAGAAGGCTGAGCCCGCGGCTGCCGCTGCTCCTGCCTCCATCTCTACTTCTGCCGGCGCCGACGTGCTGTGCTCGCCCGTCAAGGGCAAGGTCATCAAGATGGCCGACGTGCCCGATCCCGTCTTTAGCGGCGAGGTTCTGGGCAAGGGCTGTGCCGTGTGGCCCGAGGATGATCTGGTCTACGCTCCCTGCGACGGTAAGGTGACCGTCACCATGGGTCACGCCGTGGGTCTGCAGTCCGATAGCGGCATCGAGGTTCTGGTGCACGTTGGCGTCGATACCGTCAACATGAACGGTGACGGCTTCGAGGGCTTCGTCAAGGCCGACGACGTCGTGAAGGCCGGCCAGCCCATCCTCAAGATCGACCGCGCCAAGATCGCCGCTGCCGGTTACAAGGACTGCGTCGTGGTGGCCGTGTCCAACACCGCCGAGTTTGCCGATGTCGAACTCGCCGTCGAGGTCGACTCCGCTGTCGCCGCCGGTGACGCCATCGTTAAGGTCGTCCGCAAGTAAACTGCGGCGTCCAAAGGATGTGCAAGGGTGGTCGGGTTTTCCGGCCACCTTTTTTATTGCACCGCGGGAAAGCGTTTTATTGCACGTTGGGCGGGCTTGCAAACCGTTCGGACGCTAAAACGAACCGACCGTGCCTTCGCGTTGCCGAGGGCGTTCATAAGTGGATAGTATGGGCTTACTTATTACAACGTGCGCCGCGTCTGGGAAGCGCAGTGCCGCTCATTGGGAGGAACAACATGAAAAAGAAGCTGCTGCTTGCGCCCCTCATGGCCGTCTTGGTTGCATGCGTGGTCGCGCTTTCCGGTTGCGGAGGCCCTTCGGTTGAGGAACTCATCACCGAGGATCTTACGACGCAGTTTGACGAGGTCAAGAACGGTGGCGACGACTTCCTCTCTGGTCTGGAGGAGGCTTCGGGCGACGAGTTCGAGCAGCTG
>CAJMPK010000250.1 GCA_905215205.1 uncultured bacterium
CGGCGACAACCAGACCGGCGAGGTATTCGTAGCGGCCGTGGCCATAGGGGTGGCCTTCGTCGGCCGGGCGGCTGGCAAGTCGGAATCCGAGCAGGCTCACGATGTTGCTCGAGGCGTCGGAGAGGTTGTTGAAGGCGTCGGCGATGAGCGAGACGGAGCCGGCGAGCAGGCCCGCGATGCCCTTGGCTAGGCACAGGGTAATGTTGAGACCAATGCAGATGAGGCTTGCGGCAAAGCCCGCGTTGGTGCGGCAAGTCGTATCGACCGGCTCGTCCTCACTGCCGGGGACAAGCGTATGTACCAGCCGATTTACAAATAGCATGGCGATCGTCCTCACAATCATGGTTAAGGGGATAGTGTAGCTCGCATAGGCGCGCCGTGCGCCTATGCTCAGAAAATGCAGCAATGGTCTGCCCACGTTAACGAGCGACGTGGGGTGAGCGGGGTGTATCGCCCGGCGAGTATGGTTTCCCCGGCTCGTCGATGGGCGGAACGCGTTTCTGCGCTACCATTTGCACTAGTTATGACTGCAGCCGTGCCGCATGTGCAAACCGTGCGCCGCGGATTAATTGGAAGGGGAGCTATGGCGACGAGCGTTACGCCTGAAATCAACGGATACGAGCTGACCGATGATCAGGTTGGCAAGCTCCGCAGCTGGTGCAAGGGCAACGCGGGGGCGGCGTCGTCCGCGACGGGCGAGACGTTCGCGCGTCCGCTTGCTCCCGTACTTGTTGGCGGCGACCTGTTTATCTACTCGATGAGTCGCATGTTTTTTGAGTCCTATGGCGTGAGGCCGCTTGTTCTAATTGCGGAGAACGTCAAGATCGGGACGACGACCAAATTCGCCGAGATCATGTATGTTCACGGTACCGATGACGAGCCAACGCTGCTCGGCGCCCTCAAGGCCGTCTCGGATGCCGTTGCGCCCTGTGACCCGATGCTTCACGTTTTGGGTACGGGCGACTGGTATGCCCGCACGTTTGCTCGCAATGCGGAGCTGCTGCGTTCCTGGGGCTTTACCACGCCGTACTGCGACTATGACACGTTTGATTCCATTACGCAAAAAGGTGTCTTCCAGGGTATTTGCGACGAGCTGGGCATCGCCCATCCAGGTACCTATGCCATGCCTTGCGACGAGTCGGTCGAGGCCGTTGACCCGTATGCCTGCCCATTTAGCTTCCCGGTCATTGCCAAACCTTCGAATTCCGCTGCCTGGCATTATGTCGAGTTTGACGGCAAGGCAAAGGTCATGACGGTCGACTCCGTGGAGGAACTCGCCCGCGTCTACTCGGCGCTTCGCCCTTCGTGCTACGACAAAGACCTGCTGGTTCAGGATATGATTCCCGGATTCGACGAGTCGCTCTATTCCATTACCTGTTTTGCCTGGAAGGGCAAGGTTGAGTTCTCTGTCTTGGGTCACGTGCTGCTGCAGGACCACGCACCCTCTGCCATCGGCAACCCGGTCGTGATCGTGGGCGATACGGAGATGCCCGCATGGAAGGTCAATCTTCTGAACGATGCGAAGCGCTTCCTCGAGAAGGTCAACTATACGGGATTTGCCAACTTTGACGTTATGTACGACTCTCGTGACGGCTCGTATCGTTTCCTTGAGGTCAATGCGCGCCTGGGGCGCAACTCGTGGTACCTTTCGCTCGCGGGTATCGATTTGCCGCGCGTTATGGTCGATCACTGGTTTGCCCCCGCATGCCTTGGCACGGAGCCGACGGTAACGTATGGTACCCAGGGCGAGCCCTCCCATGCATCGCGCGCATTTACGTTCAAGATGGTTCCCGATGCCGTCATCAAGCGCTATGCCGCTTCTTGTGCCGATAAGGACTATGCGCTTTCGGACAAGGCGGATGAGTCGCCCGTTCTGTGTAAAGCGGACACGCTTGAGCACAGGCTCTGGGGATGGATCACAAACATGAACCAGATTCGCAAGTTTAAGTGCTACGTTGGAGATGCCCGCAAGTAGCGAATAAGGTCCGGCTGCCAAGACGGCTTGGGACTTTATTGGTTGGTGCGACAAGTTGTGTCGACCGGCTCGCCCTCGCTGCCGGGAACAAACGTATGTACCAGCCGATTTACAAATAGCATGGCGTATCTTTTCGCATCCTCGTTTAAGGGGACAGTGTGGCCCGCATGGGCGCACCGTGCACCGATGCTCA
>CAJMPK010000251.1 GCA_905215205.1 uncultured bacterium
TCGCCTGCCTAAGGAAACCGTGCTGGTCGAGCGCTTGGGCGCCGGCAGGAGCACCGTGCGCGAGGCCATGAAGTTGCTGCAGTCGCGCAATATCGTGCGCATTAAGCAGGGTTCGGGCACCTATGTGGCGTCAAACCCCGGCGTTGCCGACGACCCGCTGGGCTTTACCTTTATCGACGACAAGCAGCGTCTGGCGCACGACCTACTCGAGGTGCGCTTTATGATCGAGCCGCAGATGGCACGCATGGCAGCCGAGCACGCAACCAACGACCAGGTCGTCTGTATCAAAGAGCTCTGCGACGAATCCGAGCGCCTGGCCGAGGCCGGTGAGGATTACTCCGCCGCCGACACCGCGTTCCACAATGCCATTGCCGAGAGCTCCGGAAACCTCGTCGTTCCCCGCCTGATGGGCGTGCTCAAGGCATCCGTCCCCCTCTTTATCGACGTGACCGGCAAAAAGCTCGTCGAGGAAACTATCCGCACGCACCGCGATGTGGCCGACGCCATCGCCTCGCGCAATCCCACCGCGGCGCACGACGCGATGTATCTGCACCTGGTGTATAACCGCAACATGATCGCAGAGGGCACGCAGGAACAGAGCGAATAAACGTCCGCGCGGCAAGGGCGAGATCACCGTTTACCTTTTAAAAGTGAACGTTCACCTGATTTTAGGAGAATTTGACTTTTAAATCCTCCTCTTCTCCTATACTGACCTTGTATGAAAAGCAAGACTTATATAGATGAACGTTTCTTTTGAAAGGATCGCTATGTCTGATCTTATGGACAGCTTCCGCCTGGATGGCAAGGTCGCGCTCGTAACCGGCGCCACCTATGGCATCGGCATGGCCATCGCCGAGGCGCTCGGAGAGGCCGGCGCCAAGATTGCGTTTAACGCCCGCCACGCCGACAAAGTCGCCGAAGCCGAGAAGCACTACCGCGAGCTGGGCTTTGACGCTCACGGCTATGTTGCCGATGTCACCGACGAGGCCGTCGTCGCCGAGCTCATCGCCAAGATTGAGGCCGACTTTGGCACCACGCCCGATATCCTGGTCAACAACGCTGGCGTCATCCAGCGTACCCCGATGCTCGACATGAGCGCCGAGGACTTCCGCCGCGTCGTCGATATTGACCTCAACGCACCGTTTATCGTGTCCAAGGCCTGCCTGCCCGGCATGATCGCCAAGGGCCACGGCAAGATCATCAACATCTGTTCGATGATGAGCGAGCTGGGCCGCGAGACCATCGCCGGCTATGCCGCGGCCAAGGGCGGCCTGAAGATGCTCACCAAGAACATCTGCTCGGAGTTTGGCGAAGCCAACATCCAGTGCAACGGCATTGGACCCGGCTACATCGCCACGCCGCAAACCGCACCCCTGCGCGAGACGCAGCCCGACGGCAGCCGCCACCCGTTTGACCAGTTCATCATTGCCAAGACGCCGGCCGCCCGTTGGGGCACGCCCGAGGATCTGAAGGGCCCCGCCGTGTTCCTGGCTTCCGACGCGTCGAACTTCGTCAACGGCCACATCCTCTATGTCGACGGCGGCATCCTCGCATACATTGGAAAGCAGCCTCAATAAGCGTCGCCGCAACTGCCCATATCAGGTTTCATCCACTCGTTTTTCATTTGAGTTGCGGTGAGATAAGGATTGGTTTTGGCTTCTATCAGGCAAAACAGTCCATATTTCACCGCAAGTTAGAAATAGGAAGGTATTTCGCAATGAAGATCGCTCTGATCAATGAGAACTCTCAGAACTCCAAGAACCCTATGATCGAGGCTGCCCTTAAGAAGGTTGTCGAGCCCATGGGCCACACCGTCTTTAACTATGGCATGTATGCCGACGCCGACTCCAAGCCCCTCACCTATGTGCAGAACGGCATCCTGGCCGCCGTGCTGCTCAACTCCGGCGCTGCCGACTACGTCGTGACCGGCTGTGGGACCGGCGAGGGCGCCATGCTCGCCTGCAGCTCCTTCCCCGGCGTGCTGTGCGGCCATGTTGCCGACCCGCTCGATGCCTACACCTTTGCCCAGGTCAACGACGGTAACGCTGTCGCCATGCCCTTCGCCCTCAAGAACGGCTGGGGCCAGGAGCTCAACCTTGAGTACACCTTCGAGAAGCTCTTTGGCTTTGGTTCGGGAAACGGCTCCCCCGCCGAGCGCGTTG
>CAJMPK010000252.1 GCA_905215205.1 uncultured bacterium
GATTAGCGAGAGCAACCGTCGCGGCACTACCTACGGCACATTTATCTCGCTCGCGCTGCCCGATGTCGACAACGACAGCGTCAAGATCACGTACAAGGACCGCTACAAGGTCTATACCAACCCGCGCGTGCTTGCCGTGCTGCAGGATGCGCCCTATGTTGAGGATCTGGAGCAGGCATACGGCTATCTGGTGTTGGGCGGCACGTCATACGGAGAGGAAAAGGGCACGGGGACATCCCAGGGCTATACCATTGGCGCCGAGTTGGGCGTTGCCGTCGAGGTGCAGACCGGTCCGCCCCTGGTCGCGATGAATGCTTCAGTCGATTTTGCCGCCGAGGGATGCTATGACTACCGGAGCGAGCGCACGGTCAGCGCAAGCGTAAGCTATGAGTCGCATGCCGGCGAGGGTGACAAGGCCGTGCTCTACACGATTCCGATGGTCTATTACGAGTATGAGATCGAAAATGAGGAAACTGGTGGCAAGGGCGTGATGGCGGCGCCCGTGTCGCTCGGCGCGCAGACCTCGGTCGTTAATGTCGAGGCCTATGACCGCATTGCCAAACAGCACAATATGACGCCGCTCAGCTACTTTTTGACCAACCGGTCGGGAGAACCCGGAACCTATCAAACGACGCTCAACGGCGAGACTCCCGTTGGGGATTCCTTTGGTCTGGGCAAGCCTGGCGTAACGCGCGCCTACACGCACGATGGGTTTAACGGCGCCGCCGCGCAGTCGGGGGCGAGCATTGAGCAGACCATCGAAGTCGAGGAGGGCAAGGAGCAGGAGCTCGAGCTCGGCTTGACGCTGAACGGCAGCGTTGTCATGGGCGCGAAGCTCGCAAAGCACGAGTTGTTTGGCGGCCTGTGCTTTGGTGCCAACGCCGGCTTTACTACGGGTAACTCCTCGAGTGAATCGACCGAATACGGCGGCACCGTCGACAACCTGCCCGAGGCCGCGCAGGGCAAGTACGGTTTTGTGTGGCGTCTGGGCGTCAACGCGGTGGATGTCGACAAGTTCGAGGCAGACTCGGGCGACAAGCTCGGTACCAAGGACACCGACCAGTTCTGGATCGTGGGCTATGACGTTAAGGACGTCGAGATGCCCGACGCGCCGGCCGTGACGGGCTTTACGGCAAACGCCGTCGATTCGACCAGCGTTACGTTTAGCTGGGACGATGTACTCGCAAACAAGAGTGACTTTAGCTACGGCGTGGGCATGCTGCAGAGCAATGCGGCGGATGCGGTCGTCAATAGCTGGAAGATTGCCGACAACACGCAGACCTCGCTCAAGTGGGATGGGCTGCAGCCCAATACGGAGTATCGATTCGCCATCGCCGCTGTTAAGAATGGATCCACGACCGAAACAGGTATTCGCTCGGCAATCATCACGGTCAAGACCATGCCCGATGGCATGACGATGACCGTGAGCGGACCTGCGGCGGATGCTGCGGAGGGGTCGGATCTTGGATACGACTCTTCGGTTGAGCGCACGGCGGGAAGCCACCTGACGCTCTCGGCGATTGGCCATGTGAAGCAACTCGGTGCCGACGATAGCGAAACAGGGCTGGCACCGACCTATATGTGGTACCGCAAGGGCCGCGGCGAGACAGAGTTTAAGCTCGTGGGTGCCGATGGCAACCTCGCGGCTGGAACGGCCTCAAAGCTCGAGATTGACCTGACCGCAGACGATGACGGTGCGCAGTATTACTGCCACGTGGGATACAACGACGTGGGCCTCGACACCGGCACGACGCTCGTGAATATCGAGGCCGAGGAGACGGCGCCCACAACGGTGAACGCCACCCCGATCCGCACGCGCCGCCTGTTCTCACAGGCAAGTGCGGGCGCCAAGAAGTTCCTGGACCATACGCTGGTAAACACCGCCGGCCCAACCGATTCCGAAGGCTCAAAGGACCCCGAGACTCCTGAGACCCCGACGAACCCGGACAAGCCCAAGTCCGACAACGGAGCTAAGACCGACACCAAGGTCAAGACTACGACCACAGCGAAGAACCTCACAAACACCGGCGACCAAACATTCGCCCTAGTCGCCACCGCAGCAGCAGCGGGAGCAACGCTCGTAGTGATAGCCCTCATCATGCTGATCAAGCGCCGC
>CAJMPK010000253.1 GCA_905215205.1 uncultured bacterium
CCAGATCTTCGAGCGCATCCTTTGCCGCCAACTCCATGGCGGGACCGATCAAGTCGATAAGATCGGTCGCGATAACGCTCTTCTCGCCAAACTCCGTCGCCGCGGCAAAACCGGCATAGCTATGAAGTGCGACGGCATACGAGTACAGCAGCTCCCAACGGTCCATCTCGTCGCGCATAGTGGCCAGCGTGCCGGCCAGTATGCCCGCAAGGACGTCACCCGAGCCAGCGGTCGCCAACGACGCCGGGCCCGAGAGCGGCAGAAGCACGCGCTCAACACCGCAAATGGCCGTCGTCGGACCCTTAGCGATAACAACGAGGTTATCGGAACCGGCGGCCCAGACAACCTTTTGCGCAGCAGCGATCGCGGTGCCAAGGTCATTGACTTCATCGCCGGCAACAAGACGCGAAAGCTCGCGATAATGTGGCGTCATGACGAGCGGTTGCTCGCGACGATACATCTCGGGATTGCTGTCGATGCCATCGATTGCAATCTTGGCAAGGCAGTTGAGAGCATCGGCATCCAAGATAAGCGGTACGTCGAGCTCAAGCAGACCCGAAACCACCTGCATGGCACCGGCAGATGTCGTCATGCCGGGACCACACAGCACGCAGCTATATTTCTTGGCAATCTCACATACCGTCATGCGCGCAGCGGCACCAAAAGATCCGCGAGAATCAGATGGAATGGCAAAAACCGGAATCGAGGGGAGCGCCATGCGGATAAGGTTGGCACACGCATCCGGCGTCGCGACCGCCACATAGCCGGCGCCTGCGCGGGCTGCAGACTTGGCAGCCATAATGGCAGCACCAGGATACTGCGCCGAACCAGCAACAATGAGCACCGAGCCGCGCGAGTACTTATCGATATTCGTGGGCAGCGGAGCAAAGTAGTCCACAAGGTCGCCGGGTTCCACAATCTCGGCAGCATGGTCGACATCGTCAATGACCTCATCAAGGCGGTCGTACAAACTACCGCAGACAAGATCGCCTGCATATTCGGGACCGTCAGCGCTGTATAAGCCGATCTTGGGAGCAATCATCGTCACCGTACGCTCGGCACGAATGCAATCGTCATCCACCACACCCGTCTCGGCATTCAGGCCAGAGGGAACATCGATGGAGACAACGCAATCGGCATTTTCATTGACCGTGGGAATCCAGATTGAAAACGGCGCACGGAGATCACCGTGAAAACCAGTACCAAAAATGGCATCGACTACAACATCAGCCTTATCGATCAGCACCTCCAGCTCATCGCGAGAGGGGCCGACACACACGTGCACGTCGCGACCGGCAGTGCGGCGGGCAACATGACGAGCGAGAGCGGCAGGGATCTCATCCGGCTCAACCGGGGAGACAATATCAACATCAACGCCCTTATGCGTCAGAATGTCAGCGGCAACCCAGCCATCTCCACCATTGTTGCCAAAACCGACCAATACAAGGACACGATCGGGGTTGAGCTTTAATATCTCATTGGCGGCAAATTCGCCCGCCAACTCCATGAGTTCGGCCTTCGAGGTGCCCTCACGCTCGATGATATCTTCGAGGCGAACGACTTCCTCGGTACTCAAAACCGGTTTCATCTATGCTCCTAGCGCATCTTGCGGAACATCATCCAGATGTTCCGACAAAGCAGATTGTTGCAGCTGTTCGAGCTCGTCCAAGACAGAACGCGCCTCTTTAAATGTCTGAGCAACGCGCTCCTTCGTGGTCACTTTTTCTTCCTTGGGTTTAGGTCGAGCATCCTCGGTGATCGCAATGGCATTAGCGACAGCCAAGTCACCCGTCAGGGTAATAGAAAGAGCAACCTCGACAACACCCAATTCCTGGGCGATTTCGAGAGCGCGGCCCGAAAGCAGCGCTTTTGGCTTGCCGAGCTTATCGCGCGTTACAGAAACGTCTTTACGGCCGACGCCCTGGCTAAAACCGGTTCCAAGCGCCTTAAGCACCGCCTCGCGAGAAGCAAAGCGACTGGCATAGTGCGCGGCAGGGCGAGACGATGCATCGCAATACGCACGCTCTTCATCGGTAAACACACGCCGGGCAAACGCAGGCGTCTTCTCAAGGATTGATTTCATTCGGGAAATC
>CAJMPK010000254.1 GCA_905215205.1 uncultured bacterium
GCGAGGGCGCCGCGGCTCACCTCGACGTCATCCGCCGCGTGGGTAAGGTTGCGGGTCTGGAGAGCGAGCTTTCCAATATCGATAGCGACGCAACCTGCGGTATCGGCCATACCCGCTGGGCTACCCACGGCAAGCCTTCCGTCGTTAACGCTCATCCCCACACCAGCTGCGATGGTCGCATCGCCATCGTCCACAACGGCATCATCGAGAACTTCGCCGAACTGCGCGAAGAGCTGGAGGGCCGCGGCCATCACTTTAAGAGCGAGACCGATACCGAAGTCTTCGCGCACTTGATCGAAGAGGCCTATGCCGAGACGCGCGACCTGATGGCTTCCGTGCGCGAGGCCTGCACCCACGTGGTGGGCGCCTATGGCTTGGCCGCCGTGTGCGCCGACGAGCCTGGCGTAATCGCCGTTGCCCGCAAGGACTCCCCGATTGTGGTCGGCGTGGGCGAGACCGGCTCCTACGTTGCCTCCGACGTGATCGCGCTTATCGATGCCACCCGCGATGTCGTGGTGCTCGAAGACGGCCAGTTTGCCAAGCTCACGCCCGCAGGCGTCGAGTATACCGACGAGGCCGGCAATGTGATTGAGCCTAAGGTTACCCATATCGACTGGGATCTGGACATGGCCGAAAAGGGCGGCTATCCCGACTTTATGCTCAAGGAGATCCACGAGCAGCCGCGCGTCGTGCGTGACACGCTGGTTGGCCGTATGACGCCTGCCGGCGAGCTCGATATCGATGAGCTGGGCCTGTCCCTCGAGGAGCTCAACGACATCGATCGTGTCTACGTGATCGCCTGCGGCACCAGCTATCACGCCGGCCTCATCGCCAAGAACCTTATTGAGGGCTGGGCTCGCATTCCTACCGAGGTCGAGGCGGCTAGCGAGTTCCGCTACCGCAACCCCATCATCACGCCGACGACGCTTGTTGTGGCCGTGTCCCAGTCGGGCGAGACGGCCGATACCCTTGCTGCCATTCGCGACGCGCGCATCAAGGGTGCCAAGGTCTTCGGCATTACCAACGTGGTAGGCAGCCCGGTGGCGCGCGAGAGCGACGGCGTCATCTACACCAAGGCCAACAAGGAGATCGCAGTCGCCTCGACCAAGAGCTTCATCGGTCAGGTCGTGAGCCTCACGCTTTTGGCCCTGCTGCTGGCGCAGGTCAAGTACCGCTTGACCACCAAGCAGACGCGCATGCTGTTCCGCGAGCTTTCCGATACGGCCGAGCAGATCCAGTGGATCCTGGATACGCAGACCGAGGCCGTGCACGAGGCCGCGCTTGTCTGCAAGGACGCGCAGTCTGCACTGTTCGTGGGTCGCGGCATGGGCGCCGCCATTTCCTACGAGGGTGCGCTCAAGCTCAAGGAGGTCAGCTACCTGCACGCCGAGGCATATGCTGCCGGCGAGATGAAGCACGGCCCCATTGCGCTGATCGACCCGGGTTTCCCTGTCATCGCGGTGGCCACCAAGAGCGCGACGTACGATAAGACAGTGTCGAACCTTATGGAGTGCAAGGCGCGCGGTGCCAAGGTCATCGTCGTCGCCACCGAGGGCGACGAGGAAATCAACAAGATTGCCGACTGCATCATTCGCGTGCCGGCCGTCCGCGACGTGTTCAGCCCCATCACGGCGAGCGTTCCGCTGCAGCTACTCGCCCGCGAGATTGCCATCCTGCGCGGTTGCGACGTCGACCAGCCTCGCAACCTGGCGAAAAGCGTTACCGTCGAGTAATCGAGTTCCGTCATCCTAACAACTAAGGCTCGGCTCCGCGTCATCAGACGGAGCCGAGCCTTTTTGTGCGGAGAAACCACCACAAAGGTGCCTGTCCCCTTTGTGGTGGTTTTGGCAGGTTAGCGGAGCTTGCTGGTCTCGAAGTACTTGGGATATTGGTCCAGGACCTCGGTTTGGTTGCGGAACATCATATGCAGGTGCTTGCTGACCAAAAAGCTCGCCTCGATAGGATCGCGACCGGCGATGGCGCGGCGGATTTGCTTGTGCTCGTTAACAGTTTCCTGATTGTCGAGCGTCTGCGTGGCGGCGCGCAGCCAGCGGAAGCGCTCCAGGTCGGCATTGGTCTCCTCGAGCCAT
>CAJMPK010000255.1 GCA_905215205.1 uncultured bacterium
TGTCTGCACATCGCTCTTTATCTGCCTGCTCTTTTCGCAGCGACTGTCGCGCGGCAACGTTGTCGCAGCGGTTTCGGGCGCGGTGTCCGTCGCCGTATGCAAGTTCTTGGGCCTCACGAATATTGCCGTGCCGGCAAGCGTCGTGGTCGGCATTGCCATTGCGCTGGCGTGCGATGCTGTATTTGACGGAAGAGGTGCCCGCGATGCCCGTTAACGAGTTCTTGGTTCTGTGGCTGTCGTCGTGGGCTGCTATCGCGTTCTTTCGCATCGCGCCGGCGTTCGCCTTGCGCGGGCGGACCCTGTCGCCCCGCATTACCGAGGCCCTGGGCTATATCCCGCCCGCTGCCTTTGCCGCGCTGGTCGCCAACGACTTGGTGAACCCCGGCGCGTTCGACGCGGGATTCTGGCCTGCCTTGGTTCCCTGGATTGCGGCCACCGGCGTCGTGGCCGTGGCGGTCAAGACAAAATCGATGCTGTGGTGCTGCGTCTCGGGCATCGTGCTCTATATCGTCTTGAGCCTTATATAGGGCTGGCGTCGCGGGCGCCGAATCTCGTTCCATCCCAACTTGTAGAATTTTTCACCGAGCTGGTCTATTTCTTCTGGTACCATGGTCAAACTTTACTGTAGCAAAGCGTGACGTGGGCTTTTGTACCCCGTCAGCGGAAATGGGGGTTTCATGGCACAGGAAGCAACCGCCAACGAGCAAAAGAAATTCAAGGTCCCGCGCATCCCGGGCGACATCATGATCTATCCGATGATCGTCGGTCTTTTGCTCAACACCTTCTGCCCGCAGGTTTTTGAGATCGGCGGCTTCTTTACGGCTGCCTGCCGCGGTGGCTCCAATACCATCGTCGCCGCGATTCTGCTGTTTGTGGGCGCCGGCATCAGCTTTAAGTCCACGCCGGGTGCCATCAAGACCGGCATCGTCGTACTAATTCCCAAGCTGGTCGTCGCAGCGACTCTCGGCCTAGGAGTGGCATATTTCTTTAACGACAACTTCCTGGGTCTGAGCTCCGTGTCTATCATCGGCGGCATTACGTTTTGCAACATGGCACTCTATACGGGCATCATGGGCGAGTTCGGCGATGAGTCCGAGCAGGGCGCTGTCGGTATCCTGTTCTTTACGGCCGGCCCCGCCGTCACGATGATCATCCTCGGTGTCTCGGGTCTCGCCAATATCCCCGTCGGCACCATCATCGGATCCATCCTGCCGCTTGTTATCGGCATGGTCCTGGGCAACTTGTTCCCGTTTATCAAGAACCTGCTGGTCCCCGGCGCCAATCCCGCGATCGCTGTCATCGGATTTCAACTCGGTGCGTCCATGAGCCTGTCGAGCTTTATCACCGGCGGTATCTCGGGCATCCTGCTGGGCCTCATCACCCTCTTTATCGTTGGCCCCATCACCTTTGCCTTCGAGCGCTTGTGCGGCGGCAACGGCAAGGCCGCCGTTGCCTGCTCCACCATCGCCGGCACGGCTATGACCACGCCGGTCGCCCTCGCCGAGGTCGCTCCGCGCTATGCCGAGCTTGCACCCACCGCGTATGCGCAGATCGCCACCGCCGTTATCATCACGGCGATTGTGGCTCCGATTCTGACCGGCTGGGTCGACAAGAAGTTCTGTCAGGGTAAGGAAGACCTGTCGCCTGCTGGCGTCGAGGCTATCGAGGAGGCTGTCGCAACCGATATCGACGGTGAGTAACGTCCGTTACCGATAATTGATTCCGGCGTGCAACTCGCGCCGTTTGAGCGCCCGAACGAGAGCTGTCTTGCAGTGACGTTCGGGCGCTCTGCTATTATTCCCCTTACCCCTGCGGAGCAGGGGGTGTTTGCTGCCCAGACACGAATCGGGCGATTCTGACCACTTGGATATTGAAGGGATGGCGGCTAGTGGTTAAGACACTCAAGATTGAGATATTCCTGCTATGCATGATTGTTCTTATCGGGCTTGCCGTGCGAAGCCGTCGCTCCTTGTTCTCGAGCACCCAGCAGCTATTGTTTAGCATGCTTGGCTACACCTCT
>CAJMPK010000256.1 GCA_905215205.1 uncultured bacterium
TCCTACGAAAAGACTGCGGCGCCCCTGACGCTTTCCCTCGACCTCAAGGCGGATATTTAATATGACCGAACGTTCCCGGAGCGGTAAGACCGCTTGGGACAAGGAGAAAACCCGCGAGCTGTTTCGTCGCTACAAAGAGACCGGTGATCCGGACGCACGTGAACAGCTCGTCATGTCCCATATGAACCTGGTAAGGTTTCTTGCCAACAAATTTAAGAACCGCGGCGAGCCACTCGACGACCTGATGCAGGTTGGCTATTTGGGCCTGCTCAAAGCAATCGACCGCTTTGATCCCGAGCGCGGACTCGAGTTCACCACGTTTGCCACGCCCACCATCCTGGGCGAGATCAAGCGTCACTTTCGCGACAAGGGCTGGAGTGTGCGCGTGCCGCGTCGTCTGCAGGAGCTTTCTGCCAAGGTCAATCAGGCTACCGATAAGCTCACCAACGAGCTACAGCGTTCGCCCAAGGTTGAGGAAATCGCCGAATACTTGGACGTGACTGTCGACGAGGTGTTGGAGGCCATGGAGTCGTCTTCGGCCTATACCTCGGTGCCCATCGAGGCTCCTGGCGCGTCTGATTCCGACGATGCCCCCTCGATTCTCGACCGCTACGCCGATGACGACAATGAGCTCGACTTTACCGATGACCGACTGGTAATCGAGGAAGCCATCCGCGATTTCTCGCCGCGCGAGCGCGAGGTTATCGAGCTGCGCTTCGTAAAGGGCATGACCCAGATCGAGATTGCCAAGAAGCTGGGTATCTCGCAGGTGCAGGTCTCGCGCCTGCTGCGCCGTACCCTTAAGAAGATTCAGGACAAGATCGACCCCGACGGAGTGATGGTTCGTTCATGAGTGAGCACCCCCAACAAATCGACCGCACGCTGCGCGATACCCGTATTCTGACGCTTCGCATTTGGGCCGTCGTCGGCTGCATTGTCATCGCCGCCGTCATCTTTAACCTTATGGGTATCCTGGCGCCGGTTATCGAGTTTCTCGCTGTCGGTTCCATCATCGCTTTTGTGATGTCGCCGATCACCAACTGGCTCGAGCATCACGGCGTCAACCGTGGCATTGGTTCGCTCATCGCGCTGATCGCGGTCGTTGCCGTGCTCGTTGGTGTTGTCTGCATCTTGTCGCCGATTCTCTTTGGCCAGATCATGGAAGTCCTGAGCCGTCTGCCTGAGCAGCTTCGAGTTGCGGGCGGCGATCTTAACGAGTTGATCTCGCACGCCAAGACGCTCAACAACACGCCGCTTAAGGAGTATCTGGACGACAATCTTTCTTCGCTCGTTACCTTGGCATCGAAGTATGTGTCTCAGATTGCCGCTGAGCTCGGTCGCGGTGTATTCCCGCTCATTACCAACACGGCCTCGCAGCTGTTCGTCATCTTTCTTGGCTTGGTGCTTGCCTATTGGTTGGCCTGCGACTATCCCCGTATGCACCACGAGGTCTGCACCATCATTGGTCAGGAAAAGGAGACCTCGTACCGCTTTATGGTTGCGATTCTTTCGCGCTCGGTCGGCGGTTATATGCGTGGCATGGTCGTGACGTCCATCTGCGGTGGCATCCTCGCCTTTATCGGCTTTACGCTCATTGGCCATCCCTACGCGGCACTCATGGCTATCTTTACCGGCATCATGCATTTGGTTCCGGTCGTCGGTCCCTGGGTGAGTGCAGCAATCGCCACGGTACTCGGTTTCATGTTCAGCCCCATGTTGGCGTTATGGACGCTCATCGTGACGATGGTCGCGCAAAACGTCACCGACAATGTGATTTCGCCTAAGGTCATGCAGAGCTCAGTGCAGGTGCATCCCATTATGAGCCTCACGGCGCTCGTTATTGGTTCGGCACTCATGGGGCCCATCGGCATGATTATTGCCATCCCGCTTTGTGCGGCCCTCAAGGGCATCTTCGTGTACTACTTCGAGAATGAGACCGGCCGTCAGCTTGTGGCCTATGACGGCGCCGTGTTTAAGGGCACGCCGTA
>CAJMPK010000257.1 GCA_905215205.1 uncultured bacterium
CTAGAGGAACATCATGAACAGCTTGGCCATGACAAAGCTGATGAGTCCGCAGGCGGGGAAGGTGAAGAACCAGGTGAACATCATGTCCTTGACGACGCCGAAGTTGATGGCCGAGAGGCGCTTGACGGCACCGACGCCCATGATGGCGCAGGTCTTGATGTGTGTGGAGGACACAGGGATGCCGGTAAGGGTGGCAAGCAGCAGGTTCGCGGCGCCCGCGAGGTCGGCGGAGAAGCCCTGGTACTTTTCGAGCTTGACCATGCTCTGGCCGACGGACTTGATGATGCGCTCGCCGCCCACGCTGGTGCCGATACCCATAGTGGCCGAGCACAGCAGCATAATCCAGATGGGGATGCCGGCATCGCCGACGCTGGTCTGGCCGTTTGCGAAGGCCACGCCTAAAAAGAGCACGCCGATGAACTTCTGTCCATCCTGCGCGCCGTGCATAAAGCTCATGGCCGCAGCGCTCGCGATCTGAGCGTATTTAAAGAAGACATTGGCACGTCGCCTGTTGGCGGCGGCGAAAAGAATCGAGACGAGCTTGCACAGGACCCAGCCCATGACAAAGCCCAGGCCGATGGAGAGCGCCAGGCCGTAGATGACCTTCATCCACTCGTGGACGTTGACGCTGCTCGCGCCGCCGAGGGCGATAGCGGCACCGGTCAGGCCGGCGATAAGGCTGTGGCTTTGCGAAGTGGGGATGCCAAAACGCGACGCTGTGGCGCCGTAGACGACGATGGAGAACAGCGCTGCGCAGAGGCACGCGAGCGCCATGGTGCTGTTTCCGCCAAAGTCGACGATATGTGAGATGGTGTTGGCGACGCTCGCATTAAAGTGCGTCATGATGAGCACGCCGAGGAAGTTGAATGCGGCGCTCATGAGAATGGCGGCGCGGGCGGGCATGCAACGCGTAGTGACGCAGGTCGCGATGGCGTTGGGCGCGTCGGTCCATCCATTGACGAAGATGGCGCCCAACGCGAGGATCACGGTGACGGCAAGGACTGGGTTCGACACAATTTGGCCGAGGAAGGTTGAGAACGTTACGTCCATATATGGGCTTTCTCGAAGTTTGCAGGCACGTTACAAAAACATGATAAATCGTATCACCTCCTGTGGGTTTCTTAACGGAGTTCTGACGTGAGAAGTGGATTTTTTGGCACTAAAATTGAATATTAGTCCTGTTGACCGCGGGTATTCTTTTTGCTAACACGCCATGCGGACACGTGCGATTGCTACGACACTCCAAAACCACAGTCTGTTCGCTTTACAACATGCAAACATGCGTTCGATAATAGGAGGCATGGAATATCGACAGACAGATGGCAAAACTCGGCGCGTGCACAAGCAGTATGTGGACGTCGTGGCTCGCATCCTCGCGGGCGGACAGGTCGTGCCGGTCACCGTCTGCTGGGTCGACGGTCGTTGCTTTACGATTGACGAGATTGTCTCGACCACTGGGTTTGGCCTGACGGTTCACGGCATTCGTACGGCAACCTATAAGGTGCGTTTTGGCGGGCACGCGACCGAGTTGTATCTGGAGGACCAGACGCGCGAGCGACCGGATGGCTCGCAGGCCCATCTGATGCGTTGGTGGGTGTGGGCATTCGACCGTACGCTCGAGGGCGAGCGCCGTAGGTAAGGACGTATGGCATTCGGGTACAATGACAGGAATCTTGTCAGCTACTGCGCCGTTATTTGTGGCGCTTTTTGAAAGGACGAACCTATGAACGATATCCAGGGCTATCAGAACGGCCCCATTGAGACCGGCGCAAGCCGTGCCAAGGAGATGTCGCCGCGCGCGTACAACCTTGCCATGTCTGCTCTGATCTTTTTGGGCTTTTGCGCCATGGGCGCCGGTGCTTACTTTACGAGCACCATGTCGTTTGCGCGCATGATGATGAGCGGCGCCGCCTTGCCGCTGGTCTTTGGCTCGTTTATTTTGACCATCGTCGGCAT
>CAJMPK010000258.1 GCA_905215205.1 uncultured bacterium
CGCGCGTCAAAGCGCGCAGAAAAGCCCTTACGAGCCTTATAGACCTCGTTGATGGCGATATCTTTGGGCAGCAGGGCATCCATAGCCCGCAGCCACCTACGGCGCGTACACGCGAGCTCAGCGTCCGTAACGGGCACGCTGATGTACTGAGCCACGGCATGCACGCCGGAATCGGTACGCCCCGCGCACGTCAAATCGATCGGGCGGCGAAGCAGCGTCTCGATGGCTCGACGTAGCTCACCCGCAACCGTCGTCTGTCCCGGCTGCTCGGCAAATCCGCTATACGACGAGCCATCATAGGCCACACGAAATACGAGCGTGGCGTCAAGCTCGGGGGTCGAATTGAAATCAGACGGCGCAGTCATTGGCGCTCCCAACAAACAAGTAACGGTATCGCGACAAAAAAAGAGGGGTACGCGAACGTACCCCTCGAATATAGCCTATGCAGACGGAAAGTCTACTCAGCGGTCTCCTCAGCAGGAGCGTCCTCGGCAGCCTCGACCTTCTTGGGAGCAGCGGCCTTCTTGGGGGCCGGAGCAGCCTTCTTGGCCTTAGGCGTGCAAGGCTCGGTGACAAGCTCCATGATAACGATGGGAGCGTTGTCGCCCTTGCGGTTACCGAGCTTCATGATGCGGGTGTAACCGCCGTTGCGGTCCTGCCACATGCCCTGGGCAGCCTTGTCGAAGATCTCGGCAACGAGCTGCTTATCGCCGAGCTTGGCGATAGCCAGACGACGAGAATGCAGGTCGCCCTTCTTGGCCCAGGTGATGATCGGATCGACGACCGAACGCAGCGCCTTAGCGCGGGTCTCGGTGGTCTTGATGCGGTCGTTCTCGAAGAGGGCCTTAGCAAGGCTCTTCTTCATGGCCTTGGTGTGGCTCGCATCGGTGCCGAACTTCAGGCCCTTCTTAACGTTGTGACGCATGGTCTAGTTTCTCCTCAAATATGCGAAGCATTAAGCCTTCAGGCTCAGGCCCATGGACTCAAGCTTGTCCTTCACTTCCTCGATCGACTTAACACCGAAGTTACGGATGTTGAGCAGATCGTTCTCCGAGAACTCAACGAGCTGACGGACCGAGTGAATGCTGGCGCGCTTAAGGCAGTTGTAGGAACGGACGGAAAGGTCCAGATCCTCGATCTGCTTGTCCAGCTCGGCGTTGTCGTTGGTGACCTCGGGAGCGAAGATCGAAGCCTCCTCCTCGACCTCGGGGGTCTCGGCAAGGTTCATAAAGGCGGCCATATGCTGGTTGATGATATTGGCAGCCTGGACCACGGCGTCGCGCGGGGCGATGGAACCGTTGGTCTCGATCTCGAGGACAAGGCGGTCGTAGTCGGTGTGCTGACCGACACGGCAAGCCTCAACGAGCTTGGCGCAACGGGAAACCGGCGAGTACAGCGAGTCGACGTGGATCACACCGATGGGATCGTTGTCGCGCTTGTTGGCCTCGCCAGAAACATAGCCGCGGCCATAGCCGATGCGCATGCTCATGGTGAGATGGCCACCCTCGGTGAGCGTAGCGATGTGCTGCTCGGGGTTGACCAGCTCAAACTCGGACGGAATAAAGAAGTCCGCACCGGTGACCTCGCAGGGGCCGTCAACCGAGATGGTTGCGGTCGCCTCGTCGGTCGTGCCGAGAGCCCTGAAGACAAGACCCTTGACATTCAGGACGATGTCGGTGACATCCTCGACCATGTTAGGGATGGTCATGAACTCGTGCTGCGCACCATCGATCTGAATAGCCTCGACGGCGGCACCCTCGACCGAGGACAGAAGAACGCGACGAAGGGAGTTACCCAGCGTATCGCCGTAGCCACGCTCGAGCGGCTCGACGGAGACACGAGCAGACGTCTCGTTGATCTCTTCGACCTGAACCTGAGGCCTAATGAATTCTGACATGTATTA
>CAJMPK010000259.1 GCA_905215205.1 uncultured bacterium
ATCGAAATAGCACGGCGACCCATGTTAGCCCAACCGATAGTTGTTTAACGGAGCGCGAAACATACCTGGAACCTCCGATATCAGGGGGAACGTCGCCAGCAGGCTGGTGACAACTATATGTTTCTGACATTAAACCATATGGCCGCCACTCGCGGAGGGGGCATCGGCGAACGGCGTATTGGACTCCCCCGCCGTAACGGCGAGCCGCTCTTCTTCCTCGCCCCTGAGAGCCGGGGTCTCAGCCGTGAACGTCGAGGTTCGACTGGCGCCGTCTTGTACGATACAGGTGAGGGTTACCGTGTTTTTGTGGTTGGGAATGAGACCGATGACCTTGAGCTCGTGATCCGTCGCCGGCGTATCGCCACCGTGGGGCATGCGGAAAAGGCGGCGACTTTGGACGTATCGTCGGTTTTTCCACGACTGCGTCGGCATCATAATGGTACCGGTCTCGCCCACCGCCTGAAGCAGGGCCTCGATCACCGACTGCGAGCCGCCGCACACATACCCAAGCGCGCTGAGCGAGCAATGGACCATAACAGTCTGTCCCACGCGCATACCGACGGCAGAAAGCGCGTCGAGGATATTCTGCTTCAGCACGGTTTTCCGGTCCATTGCCGCCCCTTTCTATTTCTAAGCTCGTCTTCTCACTATTGACAGCCGAAAATGATCCGTTTTCCTCCGTCCCCGAGGGATCATTTTTTAGTACTTGAAGAAGCCCTCGCCCGAGCTTTCGCCCAGCTTGCCTTCGTCGAGCATTTTCTTGAGGACGGATGCCATGGCCTTAAAGTTGTAGGGCATCATCATCTTTTTGAGCAGCGGGCTCACCAGGCCCGGGACCTTCTGATACTGCATAACGATGTTGTAGGCCGTCTGGATGCCCACCGTGTCGAACACGCGGAACGGACCTTTGGGCGCGCCAGTGCCGCGCGTCCATGCGAGGTCGATGCTCTTGGGGTCACTCACGCCCGAGACATACAGGTCAAGGCCCGAAAGCAGCCACGGCACCAGCATGGAGTTGAGCAGGTAGCCGTTCTTTTCCTTGTTGACGGGAAGCGCCAGCATGCGGATGTCGCTAGCAAAGTCGACGAGCTCATCGAAATAGCGCTTGTCGGTTTGGCTCTGGGCCATGACCTCGGTCATGTTGTTCTTCCAGATGGAATTGGCAAAGTGCAGCGACAGGTACTTCTCGGGGCGGCCAGTGTACTTGGCAAAGGTACTCGGCAGCAGCGTGGAGGAGTTGGTCACGACGACGGTCTTTTGCGGGAGGACCGGGGCAAGCTTCTTGTAGAAGTCGATTTTTGCCTGAGTGTCCTCGGCCATAGATTCGATGACCAGGTCGGCGTCGGCCACTGCCTTGGCGAGGTCGAGCTCCAGCTTGAGTGTGGAGTAGGCACGCTCGACGGCGGCGAGTGCCGCTTCCTTGTCGAAGGGCTGGCCGCTATCGGCGATACCGACACACCACTCGCCCGTGCCGTCCGCCATGCCCTCGATCGCCGCGATGTACTCCTTGCGCACATGATCGATCTTGGGCTGGGTGCGACCGATGCTGCCCTCGCTGCGCAGCCAAATCGTCACATCAAAGCCGCAGTAGGCAGCCTGAAAGGCAATCTGGCTTCCCAGCACGCCGCCGCCGGCAACACAAACGGTCTTGTAGCTCATGGAACGGTCCTCTCTTACGTAATTCCATAGATGTGTATTTATTCAACCGTAAGGAGGACGCGCGCTGGGGGTGGGTTCTATAAACGGACGGTAATTTGCGGCGAACGGCAACATCTGTTCATTATCTCAGGGTTCCGAGGGCGATTTTTTGTGCCACCGAAACGTCGTTTGCGGAAGTATGCGGCAAATTCCGGAACCCTTGAGCACACCCCGGTTTTCCGCCAATAAAAC
>CAJMPK010000260.1 GCA_905215205.1 uncultured bacterium
GGCCAGGTCGTGCAGGTTGCTGCCGCGCTCGACGGCCTCGTCGATCAGGAGCTGGGCGGCGTTGCTCACCATGAAGTACTCCTGGTAGATGCGAAGCAGGCGGCCCTGCTCATCGGAATCATCCGGATAGAGGAACAAGGTGAGGTTCTTGGCGATCTCGGTCTTGTCGAAGTCGATGGAGCTGCCGGGAACCAGGCCGTCGTCGACACTTGCCAGGTCAAACAGACGCAGACGGTTCTTGGTGGGCTGGCCGTAACCGGGCACATCGATGTTGACGAGCTTGGAGGTGACGGCAAAATCGCCAAACTCGACGGTGTAGGAGCGGTCGTCATCGATCAGGATGTCCTGCTCGCCAAGCCACTCGTCGGGGACGGCCTTTTGCTGGTTGTCGGCAAAGCGCTGACGGAACAGGCCGTAATGGTAATTGAGACCCACGCCGTCACCGGTAAGGCCCAGCGTGGCAATGGAATCCAGGAAGCATGCGGCCAGACGGCCCAGGCCGCCGTTGCCCAGCGAGGGCTCGACCTCAAACTCCTCAATCTTGTTGAGGTCGTGGCCGGCAGCGGTGAGCTGGTCTTTGACCTCGGCGTAGATGCCAAGGTCAATCATGTTGTTGATCAGCAGTTTGCCAATCAAGAACTCAGCAGAGATGTAGTAGAGCTTTTTCTTGCCATTGTTGAGCGGGCAGGCGGCGGAGCGCTCCTGTACGAGCTTGACCAAGAGTTTGTAAATGCGGCGGTCATTAAGTTGCTCGAGCGAAGTTCCAAAGGACTGCTCGGCAAGATCCGCAAGATCGATACGGGGCATGTTTCCTCCTGTGGTGAGTTGACTACATGTCAGAAATTCAAAAGAAGCCCGCGCGAGGGGATTGGGGTGGCCTCGCGCGGGAAAAGCGGTCGCGTCCGCACGGTGGGGTGGGGTCGGGCGCGGTGGCTCCTATTGGGGAAGCTCGATTTCGGCTTCCGATGGGATGCGGAAGTAGGTCTCGGTCCAGTCGGTAAGCTTGTGCTCGAGCTCGCGGGTGATGGCGCCATCGAGCATGCGCCAGGTCCAGTTGCCGCCCAGGGTGGCGGGGGTGTTGATGCGCGCCTCGTTGCCCAGATTGAGCAAGTCTTGCATGGTGTAGATGCAGGTATCGCTCACGCTGGCGGCGATGGTTCGGTTAAGCGCGTCGGCTATGGACTCGCCTGCCTGCTGGTGGGTGTACAGGGCTGCCTGCTCGCGCTGACGCGGAGTGGCCGTACCCTCGAACCAACCGCGCGCCGTCTCGTTGTCGTGCGTGCCTACATAGGCGACGGTATTAGCGATGTAGTTATGCGGCAGGTAATACGAGTTGGTACCCTCAAAGGCAAACTGCAAGATCTTCATGCCGGGGAAGCCCGAGGTGTCGCGCATGTCGATGACGCCGGGGGTGAGGAAGCCCAGGTCCTCGGCGATAATAGGCAGCGTGCCGAGCTTTTCCTCGAGTGTCTTGAAGAGCTTGAGGCCGGGGCCCTGTGTCCACGAACCGTAGGACGAGTCGGGCGAGGAGAACGGCACCTCCCAGTAGGCCTCGAAGCCACGGAAGTGGTCCAGACGGATAACGTCGTACATGTTGAGGGCGGCTCGGATGCGGCCTTGCCACCAGGAGAAGCCGTCTGCTTCCATGGCATCCCAGTCATAGATGGGATTGCCCCAGTACTGGCCGGTGGCGGAGAACTGATCGGGCGGCGTGCCGGCGACACTGACGGGGTTGCCGGCGGCGTCGATCTTAAAGAGCTCGGGGCTTGCCCACATCTCGACGGAGTCGCGCGAGACGTAGATGGGCAGATCGCCGATGATCAGGATGTCGCGCTCGTTGGCGTATGCCTTGAGGCGGCTCCACTGGCGATCGAAGAAG
>CAJMPK010000261.1 GCA_905215205.1 uncultured bacterium
GATGCGGCGGGCCTGCGCCCATGTCACACTCGGAGGTGGCCTGACCCAACTTGGAAGGAGCCTCCATGAGCCTTGACAACGTAGTCCTGCGCGCCGCCACGCTTGATGACCTAACCGGCATCGCCGCCATCTACAACCAGCTGTGGTGCAACACGCTGCGCAACCGCGGCGACGTCGAAGCTGCCGATTTCTGCGCGCACTTTAACATCGCCATGCAGCTTCAGCGCTCCCCCATCGCGCTCGTTGCCGAGGCCGAGGGCCGTATCATCGCCGCTTGCTGCATCGGCATCTTTGAGGACGGCAAGCCGCGCACCAATCCCACGTGGGAGCCCTGCTATGACGAAATGTTCGCCCGGGCAACCGAGATGGCAAAGACCGCCGACGCCAAGCTCGAGGGTTCGCTCTTCGGCGACAGCCGCGAAAAGGCCACAGCGGATCGCTTTGCCGCCACGGGCAATGAATATGCCCAAGGCCAGCTCAACCTGATCATCATTGTGCCCGAGTGGCAGGGCAGGGGACTCGGCCGCGAGCTCATCGACCTTGCGCGCGCCGAGCTCGCCAAGGCAGGCTGCACCAAGTTCTTCCTGATGAGCGACTGCAACTCCGACTGGCAATTCTACGAGCACCTCAACATGAAGCGCATCCTGGAGGATCACAGCCAAGACACCGGCGACGGCTTTATCGTCTACATGTACGGAGGCGACACGCAGGATTAGCCTGTATGCCGCCTCATCGGCTTTCTCCAAGACAGCCCAAAGCAATCAGCCAAGACGCGCTAACAGGGCGTGCTCTCCTCGGCAGTAGGGGCATTCGTGCTGCGAAGCGTGGTATAGATGACCACGCCGCTGGCACACAACCGTCTCGGATAGATACCGGTCGAGCAGGCGCGCCCATGTGCGTGCGTCAAGGCGCTCCTCCGCCCTGCCATACAGCGATCGACGGAAAGCCTCGCCCATAAGACCGCCAAAATCATCGAGCTCAAGAGCGTACTCCGGGACAACGTATCCGACCAGCGTCCCCACAAAGGGGCTGCGCCCATTGCAGACGCAACTGTTCAGAGACGGTGCAGGCGGAATGTCGTCGTCATCCAGCTCAAAAATTTCCAAGTCCAGCTCGCCAGAAGCGTATGGATGTATTCCGCGGTTGAGCATCTTAAAGATATGGACCGCAAGTCCAAAGTCATCCGTCTGAGGCGTAAACACCGGGGCATTCGTGGACGCCGCCAGGCTCTCGAAATCGCCGACGCCAGTTGTCTCCATGAGCTTGAGTACCTCCGGTGCGATATATCCCGGTGCCGCACAGGTGGTTTGGTAGCTCACATCTGAAAGTGTGAAAGCATACGAATCGGTGTCGAGAAGCATGAGGCTGCCCTTCTCGCCCACAAGGATGTTGCGAGGATTCCAGTCACCTACAGTGATGCCGATGTCATGGAGCCCCGAGGTAAGCTTGCACAGATCGCCAAGACCCGATCGAGCGCCGATGCCCCCACCGGTGCCGCGCTCAGAATCGGCGCGGCAGCGTGCTCCATCTTGGCGAGATTTATATAGAGTCGGGTGATCGACTGTTTGTATCCCTTGGCATAATTTGGCACCAACAGGACTTTTTCACCATGACGGCAGTAGTGCACACCGCCCAGGAGATGGATGAGCTCGGGACAGTCGCAGCGCATAAGCTCTACCAGCGCCTTAACCGTATCCATGCCAGCGCGCGCCGAAACCTCGCAGTCCTTCTGCCCGTTGAGCACGCACTCGAGTAGCGTATCGTATGCGCGCTGGGCTTCGGGGGCCAGGTGTGCCCTGTTAAACATGCCCCCGGGTCGCACGTTTCCCTTCGAGTCGATCATACAAGCCCCCAATCTGTTTG
>CAJMPK010000262.1 GCA_905215205.1 uncultured bacterium
ACCACGGCCATGCACCCCAACCACGCAACCAACTGGAACCGCGAGAACGTCTACAAGGACTTTGGCTTTGACCAGTTCCTGTCCATCAACGACTTCCAGGGAGCCGACACCCTGCGCGACATGGTGACCGACCAAGCGACCTACGACAAGATTCTTGAGCTGCTCGACCAGAACGCCGATCCGCAGTTTATCTTCGACGTGACCATGCAGAACCACTCGGGCTACGACACGGGCCTGCTGCCGGTCGACAAGCAGATGCATCTCAACATCGACACAACCGACCTGGACGCCAAGACCGTTGAGGACGGCACGCTCTCCGATGTCGACGAGTACGTCTCGTGCATCGAGCAGTCCGACCAGGCGCTGCGTTACTTCCTCAACGCCCTGAGCAAGCTCGACCGTAAGGTGGTCGTGGTGTTCTGGGGCGATCACCAGCCGTTCTTCCCGTCCAAGTTCAACGACAAGTGGTTTACCGGCGAAGACGACGCCACCCACCAAGAGCGCTTGTGGCAGACCGACTACATCATCTGGGCTAACTACGACGTTGCCGGTTGCAACCAGACGAGTGAGGTCGACGACCTGTCCACTAACTATCTGTCCACCCAGCTGATGCAGCTGATCGGCGCACCGCTGACCGACTACCAGAAAGCGCACATGACGCTGCGCGAGTCGCTGCCCGCCATCAACTCCGTGGGCTACGAGGACGCCAGCCTGCGCTGGGCGCTCTCCTCCAACGTCACCGGTGACGACGCCGCCGCAGCAGCCGCCACCAAGGCGCGCGAAGATTACGCCAAGATGCAGTACTACGAGATGTTCCGCGACGGCAAGAACGTGTACACCGAGCACTTCCAGACCGAGGCCAACGAGACCGACCCCAACCTGGCACCGGGTACGACCAAGATCAAGTAGCGACTAGCTGCGAGTTCATAACTGAAACGTCTGTCCGGACGGAGGCATATAAGGTTCCCTGCTCGGACAGTCCTGCGCAAGACGAAGGCCACATTAAGTGGCCTTCTTTGCGTGCGGAACTCGCGATGAACCTTATATGCCTCCGCCCGGACAGACGCCTTGTTGTTGGAGCGCGGCTCGTCATCGGGGTAATGGAAAATGTCACCCCAAACGCTTGCCACGGTTGCGCCCGCGAGTCTCAAGAAAAAAGCCTCGAGAGTTTCGAGGCTTTCACATTTGTATTGTTTTGCACGCACGACGGCGATAGGTCTACTCGCCCAGCACGGCCTTCTTGGCGGCTGCGGCCATGTTGTCCAGGTCCTCCTTGGTGGGATGGTCCTTTGCGGCAACCCAGTTGTCGAGCAGCATCTTAAATCGGGCGTTGTCAGGATCTTGCTCGAGCATGGCCTCGTAGCGCTGCTTGACCGCAGGGCCCATCTTGCCCTGGCACATCGCCCAGCCCGCAAGCTCGGCATCCCCAGCCAAATTGGAAGTCACGCGATCAATAATCTGCTGGTAATAGCTCTGGTCGGCGCCAAAACCGCAGGTGCCAAACAGGAAGACGCGCTTGCCGTGCAAAGCGGAGAGCAACGCCGCGACCGAAGGCGTGCACGCGCCCTTGTCGCACCAAAAACCGACGAGCACCGTGTCGGCCGCGCAGGCGCCCTGCGCCTCGAGCGCAACCTGATCTGCGTCCGCATCGTCGCTCAACGCCGCGGCATGGACAAATTCAACGCCCGCAGCCTGCAGAGCGCGCTTGATCGCGCCCGAAACCATCCTGGTATTACCGCTCTTGCTGTTAACCACCAAAGAGCACGTCATAGTCACGTTGCCTCGTTTCCCCCAAAACTAAAGCCACTAATGCAATTTATTAGATGAATATCTTAGTACTAAC
>CAJMPK010000263.1 GCA_905215205.1 uncultured bacterium
CAGATGACGCTCATCAACTTCTTCTGCATCGGCGCGCCGGGCTTTGTGCTGGGTTTGGAGCCCAACAATGCCCGCGTGAAGGGGTCATTCTTGACCAACGTGCTCAAGCGTGCACTGCCGGCGTCGCTGGCGGTCATTATGGCTGCGGCACTCGATATCTTTGTGGCGCGCGTGTTTGGCTTTAGCCAGCTCACGCTGTCTACGATGTGTCTGCTTACGTCGTGCGCGGCGAGCGTCAGCCTGATCTGGCGCATCTCGCAGCCTCTCACGCCCTTACGTGTTGTGCTCTTTGTGTTTGTAGTCGCCGGCATCCTGGTGGGCGTTATCGGATTCCCGGAGCTTCTGTCTATCGCTAACCTTTCGATGGGCGAGGCGGTTATCTTGCTGGCGATCGTCGTCTTTACCTGTACGGTGTTCTTTAAGCTCGCCACGATGATGGATTCGCTCAAGCCGCGTCGTCGTCATGCCGCAACTGGTTTTGGCCGTGGTGTGCGCGTCCACCTGGGTCGCGGTGGCGGCAAGGTGAGCTCGACGGGTTCGACGGCCGAGCGTTTTGCCAAGCGCGTCGCCGCCGACATGGCGCAGCGCCGCGAAGATCGCACCGCTCGCGAGGCCGAGGTTCGCGCGCTCGAGGGCGTGGAAAAGGCCCAGCCCAAGAAAAAGAAGAGTACCGGAGCCAAGCGCTCTCGCGTGACCAAGTCCGCCCAAGGCATCAAAGTCTCGATGCCAAGCAAAAAGAAGAAGTAACTACGCGCCCTGGCGATGTTGAATTGGTGCCTTGCTCCTGTGGGGCCGTGGCGATGTTATGCTCTAACCTCGATTGTTTGAATTGCTTCGAAAAGAGGATGCCGTGATCTGCCCGCATTGCCTTAAGACTATCGAGGACGGCGCCTCGTTCTGCCCCTACTGCAACGCCTATGTGGGTCCGGGCGATGGCCCCGAGCACACCGAGTTCGTGTTCTGCGAGGGCTGCGGTGCCCGTCTTTCTCCGCATGATCGTACGTGCCCCAAATGCGGACGCCCCGCTCCGGGTATCCTCTCCGAGGACGCGGCCGCATCCGACCTGGCAGCGGGCCGCACGGCGGGCTTTCCGCGCCTAACGCAAGAGCAGATCGATACCGAGGTGCCGCATGCGCCCGCCTCGGCTGCCGCGGTTCTTTCGGACGCCGCCGATCCTAACGAGACCTGCGTGCTGCCGGCTTTCGATAAGGATTTCGGTATCCCCAAGGTCGATATTCCCACGCCCGTTTCCCTGCATGACGATGCTCAAAAACCCAAGCGCAAGGTGCATCCCGACGAGGACGCCTATCACAAGCACAAGCGTCATATCCCTAAGCCGCTCATTATCATTGCGGTCCTTGCCGTCGTTTGCGGCGGTGCCTATTGGTTCGTGACAACCGATCCCATGGGTGTCATGCCTGGCTTCTACGACCAGTTTGGCCGGGCTGCACAAACCACCTTCCCCACGCGCCAAAAGGGCGAGGCGACTGAGGACGATACCAAGCAGGATGATTCTGCCGAGGTGGTCCAGGAAGAAACCGTGCTCACCGATGATCAGCTCTATACCGGGCTCGACGGTCTGTATCAGACCATCGTGTCCTACGGTGACGAGGACCAGATCGGCGAGGTCATCGATTCCTTTAACAACGGCTATCTCCGAACGCCGCTGTCCACCCGTCAGGAGCTGTCGCAGAGTGCCTACGCCCTGCGCGACCAGATCAAAAAGACGCAAGATGAGCTTAACAACCTTAAGTACCAGGACGATACGGTCTATGCGGATGACATCGCCCACTTAAAGCAGCTTGCCGAGTGGATGTACGAGCGCGTCGACGTGATCTGCCAG
>CAJMPK010000264.1 GCA_905215205.1 uncultured bacterium
GACGGGGTGCTGGAAGCGGACGGGGTTGGTGGAGTTACCGGTGATCGAGATGTCGACGTTCTCGTGCCACATGATGGCAACGCCCTCGCGGACGTCGTCGGAGCCGTAGCAGTTAACGGCAGCCCGGGGACCATCGGAGTAGGGGATGGTCTCGACGACCTTGAGCTCGCCCGTGTAGTAGTCGAACTGGGTCTTCACATAGGTGAAGCCGTTGATGCGGGCGATGATCTGGGCGGCGTCCTTGCCCAGACCGTTGAGGATAACGCGCAGCGGCTTCTTGCGAGCCTTGTTGGCGTTCAGAGCCAGGCCGATAGCACCCTCGGCGGCAGCGAAGGACTCGTGGCCGGCCAGGAAGGCGAAGCACTCGGTGTCGTCGGAGAGCAGCATAGCGCCCAGGTTGCCGTGGCCCAGACCGACCTTGCGGTCCTCGGCGACGGAGCCGGGGACGGTGAAGGCCTGGATGCCCTCGCCGATGATGGCAGCAGCCTCAGAAGCGGACTTGGCGCCACGCTTGACAGCGAGAGCGCAACCGAGGGTGTAGGCCCACTCGGCGTTCTGGAAGGCGATGGACTGGGTGTTGTTGACGATCTCACGCGGGTTGAAGCCCTTGTCGGTGCAGATCTGCAGAGCTTCCTCGAGGGAGGCGATGCCGTTGTCGGCGAGGCACTTGTTGATCTTGTCAGCGCGGCGCTCGTAACCTTCGAACGTAACAGTCATAGTTATTTCCCTCCCTTTCTACTCGTGAACCGGGAACACGCTGGCGACGGAGTGAGTCTCCTCGTCGGTGCGCGGGTCGATGTACTTGGCAGCGTTCTCCCACTGACCATAGTGGCCCATAGCGCCAGCGATGGCCTCCTCGGGGGTCTTGCCGGCCTTGACGGCGTCGGTGAACTTGCCGAGGTTCAGGAACTCGAACGCGATGATCTCGTTCTTGTCATTGAGAGCCATGCGGGTGACGTAGCCCTGAGCGAGCTCGAGGTAACGAGCGCCCTTGGCCTTGGTGCCGAACATGGTGCCAACCTGGGAGCGAAGGCCCTTACCGAGGTCGTCGAGGGAGGCGCCCACGGGCAGGCCGCCCTCGGAGAACGCGGTCTGGCTGCGGCCGTAAACGATCTGCAGGAAGATCTCGCGCATAGCAACGTTGATGGCGTCGCAGACGAGGTCGGTGTTGAGGGCCTCGAGGATGGTCTTACCGGGAAGGATCTCGGAAGCCATGGCGGCAGAGTGGGTCATGCCCGAGCAGCCGATGGTCTCAACGAGGGCCTCCTCGATGATGCCGTCCTTGACGTTCAGCGTGAGCTTGCAGGCGCCCTGCTGAGGTGCGCACCAACCCACACCGTGCGTAAGACCGGAGATGTCGGAAATCTCCTTAGCCTGGACCCACTTGCCCTCCTCGGGGATGGGTGCGGGGCCGTGGTATGCACCCTTGGCAACGGGGCACATGTTCTCCACTTCCTGTGAGTACTGCATGCCTCTCCTCTCTATCGTGTTGGCGTCCCGTCTGGGGGTCGTGGCTGGCGATTGCCGGGCGACCCTTCGAAAGGGACATGACATGCAGCCCCTATAATACCGCGAAATGCACGGAATATTCGGCGAACGGCTCAGTTTTCGTAGCGAGATGCGCGGAACTTTCAATTGAAGCGATTTAACTAGGCTGTTTGCGGTTATGCGATACCTTGTAGAGGGTCGGTTTTGGTTAAGTTTTTGGTTAGCTTTTGGCAAGGCTGCGTTGCCTGACCGGTGGTTACGATGCCGTTCGCCGGTTGTTTGCTGCCATTTGCCGTGCGCAGATGCTATTTTGCATGTATGTTTTGATAGCACGCTTCAATCATG
>CAJMPK010000265.1 GCA_905215205.1 uncultured bacterium
GATGCAGAGCTCGGTGAGCACCATCGTGGCCTGAATGCCACCCAGCGCGAGCTTGCCGCCAAACTGACCGACGATATAGGTACCGATAAGCGTGTATGCCTGCTGAAAGAACGAACTAAAGAAAATGGGAACGCACAGCGACAGCAGCTGCTGCCAAATGACACCCTGCGTTACATCGATAGCCGTAGATTTCTTAGCCACACGCCCTCCCCACTAGCGTACGTCATACAACAAACGGAAATTTAAAACCAAAGCCAATACCAGCTTAGCACCGACCGATATCGGCCGAAACGCCACAAACCAGAGCCCGGTGCGAAATATCTGCCTAGTGATACAAACCCGGCTGGTAGTGGTACTCGTTGCTCACATGCGGGCACAGCTGCCAAAAGGCGACAGCACTTGCCGCGGCCACGTTGAGCGAATCGACCCCATGCGCCATCGGAATACGCACGGCGCGGTCACAGCCTGCAATGGTCTTGGCGCCCAAGCCAGCACCCTCGGTGCCCATAAAGATTGCCAGGCGGTCAAGCTCCTGCAGCGCGGGATCATCCAATGACACCGAATCATCCGTCAACGCCATGGCGGCACACGAAAAGCCGGCATCGTGCAGCGCCGCCAGCCCATCATGCGGCCATACGCGCGCCTCGCTGCCAATGCGCGTCCAGGGCACCTGGAACACCGTGCCCATGCTCACACGGGCCGAGCGACGGTACAGCGGGTCACAGCAAGTGGGGCTCACCAAAATGCCATCGACGTTCAGGGCAGCCGCCGAGCGGAAAATCGCGCCGACGTTGGTGTGGTCGACAATGCCCTCAAGCACGCACACGCGCACCGGGCGCTCCCCCGCCGCCTCGACGACGCCACCCAAGAACTCGGCTACCGGAATCTGGCGTGGACGACGGAATGCAGCGAGCGCACCGCGAGTCACATTGAAGCCCGTCAGCTGCTCCATAAGCTCCATCGAGGCCACGAACACAGGAACCGGGCCTGCGCCCTCGCGCACAGCCAGGCGCTCAAACAGCGGCATCATCTGATCGAGCCAGCGTTCGCCCAAAAGAAAGCTCACCGGCTCGTATCCGGCGCGCACCGCGCGCTCAATAACCTTGGCACTCTCGGCGATAAAGATGCCCTTCTGCGGCTCCAGCACGCAGCGCAGCTCGCGCTCGGTCAGTCGCACGTAGGCATCGAGCCGCTCGTCCTCGAGCGAATCGATTCGCAGCACCTCAACGGCATCAGTCATAGCAGCCAGCCCGCACCCTTCTTTACAGCACATCTATACCAAACGAGGCGACGCTAAGCGCCGCCCCATGCATTCAATCAACCCGATGATACCGTTCACGCCAGACGCTTTACGCCTCAACGCGACGATACGTCACGAACTCATAATCGAGACCCTCGTCGCCCTCGCACGCGGCAATCGTGGCAACACCGCCACGCCGCGCAATCTCCCACGCGGGATCGGCATCCAGATCGGGAAAGTACGTATCCACGTCATGCGCGCAATGGTTGTGCGTGACCTCGGCCTCCACGCAGTACGGCAAAAACTGCCGATAGACATCGCCGCCACCGATCACCCAGGCAACAGGCTCATCGGCAACCGCGGCGAGCGCCTCGTCGATACTATGCACCACGTCGACGCCCTCGGGGGCAAAGCTCTCGTCGCGGGTAAGCACGATATTGCGGCGGTTCTTGAGCGGACGCCCACCGGGAAAACTCAGCAGGGTCTTGCGCCCCATAATGACCGGGCAACCTTTGGTGCACGCCACAAAATGGCGCATGTCGGCGCGATTGGACACTACCATGTCACCCTCGCAGCCAATGCCCCA
>CAJMPK010000266.1 GCA_905215205.1 uncultured bacterium
GCGGCGCCGCCTTGCCGCTGGTCTTTGGCTCGTTTATTTTGACCATCGTCGGCATGGTCATGATGTCGGCCGCCGCCAGCAAGCAGTCCGTGGGCCTGTCCCTTGTGGGCTACGTAATCTTTGCGAGTACCTTTGGCCTGACCGCGTCATTTGGCCTTGCCAACTACGACCTGCCCACCATCAACACTGCCTTTATCGCCACAGCCGCCATCACCTTTGTCTTTGGCGCCTTGGGCGTGACGTTCCCCAAGTTTTTCCAGCGCGTATATGGCATCGGTTTTGGCATTCTGCTCGCCACTATTCTGGTTGAGATCGTGCTGATGTTCATGGGCGTCTCGCAGACCATCACCGACCTGATCGTGATCGTGGTGTTCGCCGGCTTTATTGGTTACGACACCTATGTTGCCACGACGGTGCCGCCTACGCTGCCCAACGCCGTGCTCATGGCGTCCAATCTGTTCGTGGACATTATCAACGTGTTCCTGCGCATCCTGAACATCCTTGGCCGTCGCGACTAGTGGCGAATTGCGGCGGTGCTTGCCGTGCGTGCAAATCGATGCAAAAGGCGGTCCTTCGGGGCCGTCTTTTTTGTACGCGGCGGGGTATCATGGATGGGAAAAGCCGATAGCGGCAGCGACAGGAAAGGTGGCCACGTATGGCAGACGTCGACAACAGGAACCGTAACCGCAGGTCCAACCGAGCGGGTCAGCCCAATCCCAAGCGCGAGGCCCGTGCCAAGGCCGCCGAGCGTCACGTGGCAACTGTGTCCGAAGCGTGCGCCAAGGATATCGAGCGTTCGCTTGCCGGTGTTCGCGAGTTTGACGGTATGCCTGCCGGCTTTGTCGCGGCGATGAAGGCCAAGGTTCAGAGTGCTGTGGCCGCCGAAGAACAGGTTGCCGAGGACGTCGAGGGCGCGGAGGCTGCCGAGACCGAGGCGGCGCCTGAGCCCGTCGAGGAGCCTGCCGAGGAAATCGCTGAAGCTGAGTCCGCGCCTGCTGAGGAGCCCGCTCCGGTTCTGCCCGAGGTCACCGTGCTTGATGCCTCCGCCACGCAGGCTATCCTGGACAACGGTCGTGGCTATGCGCAGTTCTGCGACATGGCCGTGCTCGCCTTTGCCTCGTTCACCAACCCGGGCGGTGGCTATATTCAGGGTTATCTGGGCCAGGAGGCCACGCTGTGCGCCGATTCGTATCTGTACAACGTTCTCGATAAGCAGCGCAAATGGTACGGCGAGAACCGTCGCCGCAACATCAACTGCGAGCTTTACCGAAACCGTGCGCTGGTGGTGCCTGCGGTGCGCTTCGACCGCAACCACGTGCATGCATACGCCGACGTGATCGTGGCCGCCGCGCCCAACGTTAAGCGCGCCCGCCAGGAGTATCGCGTGAGCGACGATGCTCTGCTGGATGCCCTGCGCGACCGCATTCGCTTTGTGCTTGCCATCTGCGACGAGCTAGGTCGCGAGAAGCTCGTGCTGGGCGCTTGGGGCTGCGACAACAACGGCTTTGACGCAGAGACCGTGGCTGAGCTCTTCCGCAAGGAGCTCGCGTCGGGCGACTTTAAGGTCAAGCAAGTCTTCTTTGCCGTGCCTTCTACGCGCTGGGATGAGGATTTTGCCAAGTTCGAGCACGTGCTGGCAAACTTCCCCGATCGCAACGAGGAGTCCTATGCCCAGGTTGCCGCTCGCGCTGCGGCTGCTCGCGCCGCCGAGCAAGCCCAGGCTGCCGCCGAGGACGATGAGGACGATGATGATTGGCGCAAGTACCTGTAATC
>CAJMPK010000267.1 GCA_905215205.1 uncultured bacterium
TCGCTGTCCAAGGGCGGCGAGCAGGAGTACACCGTCAAATTCGTGCGCTCCGACAACCATATCGGCTGGGCCGTTTCCTCGCTCGATATGGATTTCTCGGCTGCTGACAACCAGTAGTGACCTTATGGGATTTAGCTTTGCCCGGCGCTTCACCGCAAGTGAGGTGCCGGGCTTGCGCTAGTATGATGAGCTAGTAGTTTTCCAGCAATCATCCAACACATCAGGAGTTGCGTTGTTTTCTTTGATGGATATGTTCTTCGGTAGCTATGCGGGCGATCTTGCCATCGACCTCGGCACCGCAAATACGCTTGTCTCCGTGCGCGGCAAGGGCATCGTCATTCGCGAGCCCTCCGTCGTCGCCATCGACAAGAACGACGAGCGCATCCTGGCGGTCGGTATCGAGGCAAAGCGCATGCTCGGCCGTACACCCGGTAACATTGTGGCTGTGCGTCCCCTTAAGGACGGCGTTATCGCCGACTTCGATGTTACCGAGGCCATGCTCCGCTACTTTATCGACAAGGCGTCCGAGAAGCGCTATCCGTGGACCCCGCGTCCGCGCGTTGTCGTCTGCGTTCCCTCCGGCGTCACGTCGGTCGAGAAGCGCGCTGTCTTTGAGGCCACGATCCAGGCCGGTGCCCGCCAGGCCTATCTGATCGAGGAGCCCATGGCTGCTGCTATCGGCGCCGACCTGCCCGTCGAGGAGCCCACCGGCTCCATGGTCATCGACATCGGTGGCGGTACTACCGAGGTTGCCGTTATCGCTATGGGCGGCATCGTCGTCTCGCAGTCCATCCGTATTGCCGGCGACGAGTTCGATCAGGCTATCCTCACGCACGTTCGCGATGCCTACAACCTGGCCATCGGCGAGCGTACGGCAGAGGACATCAAGATCAAGGTCGGCTCCGCTGTGCCGCTCAAGGACGAGCTCGACGTCGAGGTCAACGGCCGCGACGTGATCACCGGTCTGCCCAAGACCGTACGCATCGAGAGCGAGGAGATCCGTCGCGCGCTCAACAAGCCGCTCGACGAGATGGCCAAGGCCGTTAAGGACGCCCTCGATGCCACGCCGCCCGATCTTGCCTCTGACCTTATGTACTACGGCATTTTGCTGACCGGTGGTGGCGCACTGCTGCGCGGTCTCGACGTGCGCCTGCGCGATGAGACCGGCGTTTCGGTCAACGTCAGCCCCACGGCGCTCGATAACGTCGTTAACGGCTGTGCCCGCGTGCTCGAGGCCAATGCGTTTGATGGCGGCTTCGTCCAGACCAATGCTTAATTTCCAAAAGGTGGATTCCATTTGGCACGATCTTCGGGTTTCTCCACAAATCTGAATACCAAGCGACAATCAACGGGTATGCGCCCGTTGATTGTTTTCAGCCTGATTTCGGTGTTGCTGCTCACGTTTTACATCCGCGAGGGCGAGGCAGGACCGATTCATGCCGTACGTTCGGGCGTAACGACGATTACCTCGCCGGTGCGCTTTGTGGGCTCGGCTGTGGCGGCTCCCTTCAATGCGATCGGCAACGTGTTCTCTAACCTTACGGCGTCGCAGGACACGCTTGACGAGCTTAAGAAGCAAAACGAGGAACTGACCTCTAAGGTCGCCGAGCTCTCCGAGGCCCAAAAGACCGCCGAGCGACTCGAGAGCCTGGTCGGGCTGCAATCGACGTACAACCTCAAGTCCACCGCGGCTCGCATTGTCGGTGCGTCGGGCGATGCCTGGACCTCGACCGT
>CAJMPK010000268.1 GCA_905215205.1 uncultured bacterium
CCCAATGCCCGTGCATGCAAAAAGCTCATGTTCGATTACGACGTCTTGAGGTTTGGGCGTCTGGGTGCCTGCAAACGCATGGCAGCGAACGCCCTGGGAAAGCGAGAAGTGTAGATGAGTATCAAACGTTTGGCACTTTGCCGCAGTCAGGGCCGTCTGTTTGTGCTGCTTCGTTTTGCCGGCCAGGATGTCGCCGCGCTTATTGAGCAAGAAGGTTCTCAGGCCTTTGTCCGCGCGACGACGAGCGGTTCTTGTGTGCCGTCGCTGGTGCTCCCGGTCGATCATGGCCGTGTGCTGGCGCTTTGCCCTTCCGTTTCCAATTACGAGCGCGAGCTCGCCGTCTTGGTGCTTCCGTTTTTGGATGGCTCGTCGATGGATGTCGTTTTTGCCTCCGGTGGCCAAAGGTTGGGCTCCATTCGCCTTGATAGCCGCGTGGCCAAGCTGGAATCCAAGATTAACTACAAAGCAAAGCCTGCGCTGTGTGCGCTTATCCGCGATGCGCAGCGTGGCGAATGCTGCGGTCGCTACGAGATCGACGCCATTCGCTATTTGCCGGCAGATGCCGGCGCGGTGTGGCGCTATGAGGTTACTTGGGCGGGAGACCCCCAGTGCGCCCCTGAGCTCCAGGTCTTCGATACGCATATGAATGTCATCGATGCTACCGTGCATGTGTTTGAATCGCAGGTCGATGTGCCGCAGCAGAACGGATGCCGTGTCAATAAAACGTATCTGAGCGTTGAGATGCCTCAAGATATACGAGATTTTGTCGCGATTGTGAGCGATTCCACAGAGCAGATCCAGAGCGGTTTTTGCGCCATGGATGGTCGCCTGTACAACGGCATGGTCGACGACAGCTGGAACCGCATGAAGGACGCGCGTGCAGACGACGCAGCTTATCGACGTTGGTTTGAGCAACATCGCGCAAAGCCGGGCGATTTAGCGTGCCAGCGTGTCGCTTCGGTGGCTTTAGCCTATAGGCCACTCGTGAGTATTGTGGTGCCGTGCTACAAGACTGATCGGGAATACCTGCGCGAGCTGCTGGACTCGGTGCTAGCCCAGAGTTATGACAACTGGGAACTGCTCCTTATGGATGCCTCGCCTGAATGGGATGCGGTGGCCGCCCTTGCGGCAGCCGTTCACGACGAGCGGATCCGCCGAATCGAGCTGCCCTGCAACGGCGGCATTGTTATCAACACCAACGCAGGTATCGAGCAAGCGACGGGCGACTACATCGCGTTCCTGGACCATGACGACATTCTGGAGCCGGACGCGTTATTCCAGTATGTTTCCGCGCTGAATAAGGCGGCCGAGGGCGAGCGCCCCCAGGTCCTGTTCTGCGATGAGGACATGTTCCAGAAAACGGGGGAGTGGGGCCAGCCGGTCTTTAAGACCGTACTCAACGTCGACCTGCTCTATAGCCATAACTGCGTGACGCATTTCCTGATGGTGGAGAAGGCGCTCATTGATCACATTGGTATGTCCCCAGAAGACGTTGCGGGCGCCCAGGATTACGACCTGACGCTCCGCTGCCTTGCAGCCGGCGCGCGCTTTGAGCACGTTGCGCATGTGCTGTATCACTGGCGCGCGCATCCGGGATCGACCGCCGACGGTTCTGCCGATAGTAAGCCGTATGCTATTGAAGCCGGGCGCCTTGCGCTTCAGCGTCACTTTAACGCGCTGGGCATTTGCG
>CAJMPK010000269.1 GCA_905215205.1 uncultured bacterium
CGGCGGCAGCAACGAGAGCGCCCGTCGAGTTGGTCTTGCTCGAAGAGCCGATCTTCGAAGACACCTTGCACTTGAGGTACTTGTCACCCAAAGCATCGGTTAGCTCGAGGGTCTCCCCCGTGGCGCCCGCGATATCGGTATACGTGCCGTTCTTGGTGTCGGAGCTCTGCCACTGGAAGTTGAGCTTGCTCGCGTCGATAAACGCCGAGGCGCCCTTCTCCTTGGCGCGAGCCTGGGCGGTATCGCCAACCGCGAACACGGAGTTGTTGGTCTTGGGATTGATGAGCGAAACCGCGTAGACGTCCACCGCACCGGCCTGTTTGACCTTGTTGGAGGTGGTCTTGCTCACCGTATTTACGCCAGCAGTAGCCTCGACTCTGATGTACTTGCCCTCGAGGTCATCGGTCACCGTGAGGGAAGCGCCCGTCTCGCCCTCGATCTTGGTAAAGCCCGAGTACTGCGAGGTAGATGCGGACCAGGTGTAGGTGACCTTGGCGTCGGAGCCCGCGGGGCTCGACCAATCCTTGTACGGCGTCGCCATCAGAGTATCGCCTATGCTCGGCGCGTCGCTACTCAGCTTGACGCTGTCAAGCTCCATCTGACCAGCGCCCAGCACGGGGCCAGGAATGTAGTTGGCATTGATGCCCGAGCCGGAAGAAACGGACGGACCATAGTAGTCCTTGCCATCAACCGTTACCTTGCAGATGAAGTATTTGCCTTCCATCGCGGCGGTGACGGTGAGCGACTGCTCGTGGCCTACGACCTCGGTGTAGTCGGCGACATTGCTGCTGTGCCTGGTCGTGCCGGCGAGCCAGGTGTAAGTCCAGGTGCCGGGATTGGCAACGGACTCAGTCGAAGTGCCGTACCAGTCATCCTCGACCTCGTCGTACATGTTTGCCCAGAGCGTATCGCCCGCGCTGAGCGAACCCGACTTCGTGGAATACGAGTTGTCCTTATCCTTGGAATCCTGAATGAAGACCTTAGCCTCGCTGGAAAGCGTTGTGGCGGATGCGGCGGCAACGGCGTTCTTCTGCTCCGAAGCAGCAGGCGTCGCAGCAGAGTTCTCGGACTCAGTCGTGTTGTCTGCGGCGGTGTCAGCACTATTCGCGGAACTCGCAGTTGCGCCCTGATCTGCGTCGGCGCCATCGGCAGCAGCGCTCGCCGCTGCACTGTTCGCGTCGGTGCCGGCAACAGCGCCCTCATCGGCCGCCGCGCCCTCGCCGCCCGTCGCAGCCTGGGTCACGGCCTCGGCAATGCCCTCGGCGCCCTCGGCCCAAAGTTGCGCCGGCGTAGTGCCAAAAGCCATGGCAAAAGCCAGGAACGCCACCAGACCGCGCTTGGCTACGCCGCGGGCAATCGCTCCATGACGACGCCACGAGGCGCGCTGGCACTCGTCCTCAAACATATCCATTTGTCTCCTATTGCCTGAACTTGGAGCATTGCCCAGCGGCTGCCCCACGTCATCGCGCATATTGCGCTCGAGTACCCCCATCGGGGTCCCCCTTCCCTCCAGAGCCCAACGCGTACCGGCGGCATGCGTCGCGGCCGCGTGCAAGATGGGAGGCGATCCGACTTAACCTTACCGACCCGGGTGCGCCGTCCGATCTGCGACGCGAACATCCCGGGCCAAGAGGAATTACGGTTACTGGTACAGCCGGGGACTTGCACCCCGATTCTCCCAA
>CAJMPK010000270.1 GCA_905215205.1 uncultured bacterium
CCGGGGGTTCGAATCCCCCTCTCTCCGCCACTTTTAGCGATGCACCGGCGTCATGGTCCGCTCGAACAGCGCATCGACAACGTCAGCCATCTCGGAGCGACGCTCCAGATCGTGACCCGATTCCCACCACATAGTAAAGAGCCGAATAATGCCGCCGGCGACAAACTCAGCCGTCGTGTCGAGCGGCACGGGCGCAAGCGCGTCCTCGTCTAGCGCACTCATCACACGCTCGCGGATAGAGCGGGCAATGCGATCGCAAATCATGCTGGTCAGCATGCCCGACATGCTGCTCGCCAAAATGTTGTCCATGAGCTGCTCATGGGCCAGAATCAGGTCCATGGCGTCGGTGAGCACCTCGTGGCGAAGCACGCGCACGTCGTCGGCCGACACCGTGCCGCCCTCGCCAGCCCGCTTTTGCGGCAAACCCGACATAAGCTCATCGATATAAAAGGCAAAGTAATCGTTCTTGTCGCGAAAGTGCTTGTAGAACGTCGTGCGGCGAATCATGGCGCGGTCGCACAGCATGGCAACCGTCAGGTCCTCAAATCGATGCTCCTCGAGAAGCTCGGTGAAGGCATCGAACAGGGCGCGGTAGGTTTTCTTAATGCGAAGGTCCACTGGTATCGCCATCCTCAGGGTAAAGACAACACTCGTCAATCTGTCGCATATCTTACACCTGTACCTCGCGCGCTTTGCCCCGGTGCCAACCCCGCCGAAAACATAACGCTTACCGGAAAGTTCGGCACGACAAAACGTTGCGGGTATACTAGTAGCGTTATACCAACGGCAGCTGGCGCATGCCGCCGCGGCCATTCGAAACGGAGACATCATGCTTCCCGTCATCATCGGCATCGTTGTTGTTATTGTGATTGTCTGCGCCATCGCCGGCATCTACAACAACATGGTCACCAAGCGCAACCGCATCGATAACGCATGGCAGAACATCGATACGCAGCTGCAGCGCCGCAACGACCTGATCCCCAACCTAGTCGAGACCGTCAAGGGCTACGCCAAGCACGAGCAGGAGACACTCTCCGCCGTGATCAGCGCGCGTAACACCGCCGTCAAGGCCACCACGCCCGAGGCCAAGATGGAAGCCGACAACGTGCTGACCGGTGCGCTGCGCCAGCTCTTCGCCGTAGCCGAGGCCTATCCCGACCTTAAGGCAAACACCAACTTTACGCAGCTGCAGGCGTCGCTCGAGGATACCGAGAACAAGATTAGCTATGCACGCCAGAGCTACAACGACTGCGTGCTCAGCTACAACAACGCCATTCAGACGTTCCCGGCTGTCATCTTTGCCGGCATCTTCCAGTTTAAGGAGCGCCAGGGCTTCGAGGCAGCTGAGGCCGCCCGCCAGACCCCGACCGTCAAGTTCTAAACAACAAGGCAGAGTCTTAAGCCAGTTCATCAACCCTTTGGGACCCAAGGCACAAACCTTGGGCCCTTTTCGTATCCACGCACAACGCGCGGCCAAAAGGCCGGACGCCATCTTTATTCAGATTAATTGTTGCCTGTTGCGACAACGTCGTTCCCGCAGAGCGGAGAGCAAGTTCCCTCCCGGCGCGTCCTCGGACATGCAAGAAGCCCTCGCTGCGCACTTCGTGCGGCGAGGGCTTCTTGCGTCCTGCGGAATGTTTTGGG
>CAJMPK010000271.1 GCA_905215205.1 uncultured bacterium
ACAGGAGTCGAGAATCTCGATGGCGTCTTCCTCGACCTCGATAGCGTTGACCGGGCACACGTCCATGCACGCGGTGCAGCCGCTCTTTTCGTTTTTGCAGGTCAAGCACGGAATGGTGTTGCCGCGCGGACGCTCCTTGTAGTCGGCAGGATTCCACTGCGGCGCCGATGGATCGAGTGCATCGGTCACGCCGCCAAGCGGGTTTTTAAGAAAGTCGAAACCCTTGCTGATCTCGATAATGTCATCAAACAGATCGTGTTCCTGCGCCATGCGCGGCCCCTCCCTGAGCAGTGCAAACAAGCAAGAGATAATGATACGCTATCGGCCCACACCTCGGGCAAATTACACGCGGAGCATCTTTGCGGCAAATAGACCTACAATCTATTGCCAACCTAATCGCCTAGGTTTATTGAGGAGTCACAAGATGAAGATTGCCCTGATCGAACCGTTGGGAGTACCCGAGCAGACCATCGACAGGCTCTCCGCACCCCTTAAGTACGCCGGACACGAGTTTGTCCTTTTCGATACCAAAACAACCGATCCGGCCGAGCTCGCTCGACGCAGCGAGGGCGCCGAGGTCGTCATGATCGCCAACAACCCCTACCCTGCCGAGGTCGTCGCCGGCGCCGATGCGCTCAAGATGATCGCCGTTGCCTTTACGGGCATCGATCACGTGGGGCTTTCCGCCTGCCGTGAGCGCGGTGTTGAGGTTCGCAACTGCGCCGGCTACTCCGACGTTTCGGTCGCCGAGCTCACCCTTGGCCTGACCATCGACGTGTTGCGCAAGGTGGTCGCCGCCGATGCCGCCGTCCGCAGCGGCAAGACGAGCGCCGGCCTAATGGGCGCCGAGATCCGCAACAAGACCGTGGGTATCGTGGGCTGCGGTAAGATCGGCTGCGCCACGGGTCGTCTCTTTAAGGCCTTTGGCGCCCGCGTGCTGGGCTATGCCCGCCACGAGCATCCCGAGACAGCCGAGGCCGGCATCGAGCAGGTTTCGCTCGAGCAGTTGCTCGCCGAATCCGATATCGTAAGCCTGCACCTGCCTAACAATGACACCACGCGCAAGAGCTTTGGCACCGAGCAGTTCGCCCAGATGAAGGACGGTGCCATCTTTATCAACTGCGCCCGCGGTGCCATCGTGGATAACGATGCCCTTGCCCAGGCACTCAACGACGATAAGCTCGCCGGTGCCGGCATCGACGTCTTTGATATGGAGCCGCCCATCCCCGCCGACTACGCGCTCGTCAACGCCAAGAACTGCACCTTCACGCCACATGTAGGCTTCCTTACGCACGAGGCCATGCAGCGCCGCGCCAAGATTGAGTTCGACAACGTCGTCGCCTACGTCGAGGGTCGCGCGCAAAACGTTTGCGAGCTGTAGTCAAACGAGGGCGAGGCAAAACCTCATCGCAGGCCTACCCCGCCTTCTTTTGTTCAACTAACCTGACCCCTTTGCGCCATAGCAAAAAGGGGCAAAGCCATCTGTCGGCTTTGCCCCTTCCTTACCTAAGTTTACTCATCCATAAGGTAGTAGTGACCCAGTGCGTCGGCACCCAGGATGGCGTTGGCGACCATCTCGGGCGTCACCTCAAACGGCATGTTGCACATGGTGTCATCGGGTGCGCAGGC
>CAJMPK010000272.1 GCA_905215205.1 uncultured bacterium
TTGGACCTCGACCCCTATACTCGATGTTCGCTTCGTTCATTGAGTTGCCTTTTGCATGAGGCCGGGACATATCGTCCCGCCCGCAGTTTCGCAGGCCGAAGGCCGAGAATGTTTGAGGACGGGATGATATGTCCCGGCCTCCCGGGAGAGTTACCTATGAACTACGCGAACATTAAGTATTTCGACATTGCTGATGGGGAAGGTGTTCGTACTTCTCTGTTTGTGAGCGGGTGCCGTCGTGGGTGCAAGAACTGCTTTAACTCTGTTGCGTGGGACTTTGCTGCGGGCGAGTCCTTTGATCGTACCGTCGAGGACAAGATTATCGAGAGCCTCGATCATCCCTTTATTGACGGCCTGACGATTTTGGGCGGCGAGCCTATGGAGCCCGAGAATCAGGCGGGGCTCGTTGAGTTTGTCGAGCGTGTTCGTGCCGCTTATCCTGCGGGGTCAGGAAAGACCATTTGGTGTTTTACTGGCGACGTGCTCGAGGAACTTATGCCGGGCGGTCGTCACCATACCGAAGTCACGGACCGTATCCTTGCCTGCCTCGATATGTTGGTGGACGGCCCGTTTGTTCAGGACCTGTACGATATCTCATTGCGCTTTAGGGGCTCGAGTAACCAGCGCGTGATCGATATGAACGCCACGCGCGACCGTGCTGAGCGCGAGGGCGTTGCGCTTTGTGATGCGGTTGAACTTTGGCGTGATGATCCGGTCTATTCGACCTATACTATGTAGCTTGTGGTCGATGCCGAAGGGCGTGGTACCATAGCGCGAACGTGAAATCGGAAAAGTGAGGCCCAGATGGTCGATCAGGAAAAAGTCGAGGCCGCCATTAAGCTGTTGCTTGAGGGCATAGGCGAGGACCCAACTCGTGAGGGCTTGTTGGAGACGCCGGCGCGTGTCACCCGTATGTATGGCGAGATTGCCGGCGGCATGGATCAGAGCGCCGAGGAGCACCTGTCCAAAACCTTTACCGTCGCTTCGAACGATTTGGTTATCGAGCGCGACATCACGTTTTACTCGCTGTGCGAGCATCATCTGCTGCCGTTTTATGGCAAGGCTGCGATCGGCTATATCCCTAACGGTCGCGTTGCCGGACTCTCTAAGCTCGCTCGCACGGTTGAGGTCTATGCCCGTCGACTGCAGCTGCAGGAGCAGCTGTGTGCACAGATTGCCGATGCCCTCATGGACTATCTTGCTCCCCAAGGAGCGATCGTACTGATGGAAGCCGAGCATATGTGCATGACCATGCGCGGCGTGCAAAAGCCCGGTACCAAGACCGTAACGCTTGCTCGTCGCGGTGTCTTTGAGACTGACCCGTCACTTGAGGAGCGATTCTTTAGAATGCTGGGCCGCTAACCATGAGAGTCGTCAACGACTTTGCATCGAAGACCGATGAGGGAACGCCGCGTCGCGGCTTTATGGCTTCGGGCCTGACTCCCTTTGGTGCCATGCCTCGCATTGATTACATCTGTGCCAACGGGCTGTTCCGGCGGCATCTGGGCAACATTGCGCAGTTGGAGTCGGGGCGCATCTTTTGCCGCCACGGTATTGACCATCTGCTGGATGTCGCGCGCATTATGTGGATTAAGAATCTTGAGGAGCAACTCGAATTTGACCG
>CAJMPK010000273.1 GCA_905215205.1 uncultured bacterium
ACCGACGACGCGGCGTTCAACGAGCTCGATCGTTTTGCCGTGCGCATGCGCGACAACCAGATTCAGCTGTTTGGGCTGTTGCTAGAAGGCTGGCAGTCGCTGGCAGAGGGACGGCCGGTTAATGCAAAGTTCCGTGCGGTCCAAGTGCTCAAACTTGCCGAGGAGTCGATTGCGTACATGCGCGATAACGCATTGCTGCTGGAGCGCGCGGCATATCTGCGTAACACCTCGATGGTTTCGGTGCGCGAGGAAGCGGAGTTGCTCGATATAAGCCAGACGCAGGTTGGTGGAGCGGAGGCCTGGATGGTGGCGCTGCATTTGGCCTGTGCGGGCCGAGACAGCGATCTTGCGGCCTGGATGTCCATGAATCGTGCGGGGATTCTAGAGCCATCGTATCGGCTCTTTGCGCGCCTTGCCATGCATTGTCTGGGCGAGCCGGCGGGCAGGATACGCAAGAAGCTTCCCGTGCGCGAGCTGTCGCGGTACTCGCTGCGCGACGATTTGGAAGGAGAGGGCGAGCGCCTGTTCCAGGCCGGCGAGGTTGAAGCCGTTGATACCATCGACCATATCGAGATTCGCATGTTTGGTGCGTTTCGCGCCGAGCGCGATGGGTTTCCCATCACGGACAAAATGTGGCGTCGCAAGAAGGCGGCGACGCTTGCCGAGCGGCTTGCGCTGGGCATGGATGCGCTCGTCGATCGTGAGACGCTGGCCATGGAGCTGTGGCCCCATGCCGAGTTTAATAGCGCCCGCAACAACCTGTACTCGACGATATCGCGCTTGCGGTCGGCTTTGGGACCGACGCCGGATGGCAAGTCGTGCGTGCTCATCCAAAATGAATGCATTGGGCTCAACGGCGACTACGTCAAGACCGATGTACGGCTGTTTGACCAGATAAGCCGCGAGGTTTTGGGAAATCGCACGGGTGCGCGCGGGCCCCATTTAGTTGAGCTGTGCCTTAAGATTGAGCAGCTTTATGCCGGACCGCTGTATGTTCCCAATGGCTGTAATCCCACCTACTTTTTGCGCATGCGGCGCATTATGCAGTCAAAGTACATCGATTGCATGATTAAGGGAGCAAATGCCGCTCTAGAAGAAAACGATCTGCAGTCGGCGATTTGGCTGGCGGAGTCGGGGCTTCGACAGGAAACGGCGCGTGAGGATATGGTGCGCTGCGCCATGCGCGTCTACAGTGCGGCGGGGCGGCGGCGCGATATCGTTGAGCTATACAGCGGGCATATGCACCACCTGAGGAAGCAGGTCAATGGCGTGCCCGAGCCCGAGACGCGGCGTCTATACGAGCGCTTGGTGGAGGGGCGGCTCAATCGCGTGCTGGTCGAGCGATAAAAAACGGGCGCCCGAAGTACTTGGGCACCCGTAAGCTTGCTATGTGTTGGATCGCCGGATCATTGGCTCTTAGACGAGCTTGATCTTCTCGATGTCCTTGCGCGAGGACTCGCGATACAGTGAGAACTTGCGGCCGATGACCTGGACGACCTCGGCGTGGCAACGCTCGGCGAGCTCCTCGGCGGCCTCGCGGGCAGAAAGGCTGGAGCCATCGAGCACGGAGCACTTAACGAGCTCGTGCTTCTCCAGGTAGGCGACCG